>NZ_JBIWAQ010000002.1:585651-812604 GCF_044760155.1 Kitasatospora sp. NPDC098652 | reverse complement strand
GGTGCCCTCGGTGGGTCCGTCCGGTTCGGTGCCCTCGGTGGGTCCGTCCGGTTCGGTGCCCTCGGTGGGTCCGTCCGGTTCGGTGCCCTCGGTGGGTCCGTCCGGTTCGGTGCCCTCGGTGGGTCCGTCCGGTTCGGTGCCCTCGGTGGGTCCGTCCGGTTCGGTGCCCTCGGTGGGCTCGTCCGGTTCGGTGCCCTCGGCGGGTCCGTCCGGTCCGGTCTCCTCGGTGGGCTCGTCCGGTCCGGTGCCCTCGGCGGGTCCGTCCGGTCCGGTCTCCTCGGCGGGTCCGTCCGGTTCGGTGCCCTCGGCGGGTCCGTCCGGTCCGGTCTCCTCGGCGGGTCCGTCCGGTTCGGTGCCCTCGGCGGGTCCGTCCGGTCCGGTCTCCTCGGTGGGCTCGTCCGGTCCGGTGCCCTCGACCGGACGAAAGCGAGTTCAGCTGGAGGAGCTGGTGCCGGTCGCCAGGGAGGCCGCCGCGAAGGCCGGCCGGGTTAACCGGGACGTCGTCGCGGACGGCCTCCGGGAGCAGGGCTACTCCATCAGCAACGAGCGCATGGGGAAGCTGCTGCAGATGATCGACGACACCAACACCAAACCTCCGCCGAAACCCGTGACCGGCACCCCGCACTCTCCGCACTTCGCCGCCCAGCGGCCCACTCCCACGCCCAACTCCATTCCAAGGAAGCGCTCATGAGCACCAAGTCGAAGACCACCACCCCGGACGCCCTGATGCAGCTCCTCCTGGAGCAGCGGCTCGTCCGATCCGCCAAGGCCGCCAACGACGGCAGCTGGCTGGTCCGCCGGACCGTCGGCGGTCCGAAGGTTGTCCTGGAGAGCCCGGTCGAGGCCATGGACTACGGGCTCGGCGTGCTCCTGGACGCGAAGCTCGAGCTGGAGGCCACCGCCGCCTGAGTGCGCCAAGTTCCTTGTCCGTGACCGCAGTTATGTGGCTGACGGCTCGGCCCCTACGGCGCAGCAAGCTATCGCCAAAGCCGGGCTTACGCCCGACTTTGGCACTTGCCCTCGCCCCGGTGGGGGCGAGGGAGGGCCGAGGACGAGTCGAGCGGGGGCGCTCGACTCGTCCTCGGCCACCGGCACCAGGGGGTGCCGGCAGGAGAAGGAGGAGGAGAAGATCGAGACGCCGAGCGCCGCCGCCGAGCCGTCCGCCGCCGAACCGACCAGCGACGCACCCCTCGTACGTCGACCGCGCCGCCGCCACCGCGATCCCCAGAGCCGCACTCGCAAGCTGACTGTGCGTCTCAACGAAGACGAAGAAGCCGAGATCGCCGCCGCTGCCGCCAGCCGCGCTGTGACCGTTGGTCGCTTCATCGCGACCAGTGCCATCAGCGCCGCCCGCGGTCACAGCGCCGCCGCCGATCCGCAAGACCGCCTCGATCGCGCGGTCGACGAACTCGTCGCCAGCCGAGCGCAGCTCGCCCGCGTCGGCAACAACTTGAACCAGTTGACGTTTGGGTTCCATGCCGCCGGTTACGTTCAGCCGGCAGAGCTGGCGCTCACCCTCGGTGCCGTCCGCAGGGCCGTGATGGTCGTCGACGACACCGCCGCGAAACTGGTCAACGGTGGACCGCTTGGTCCCTGATGTCAGCCGCGGCAACAAGACCTACGGGTTGTTGGCCTACCTCTACGGCCCCGGTCGGCGCGACGAGCACCTCGACCCCCACCTGGTGGCGAGTTGGGATGGCTTCGCGCCGGACCCGGGCCGCGACCCGAACGCCACCCTCAAGCAGCTGGAGCAGGCCCTCGACTTGCGGGTCAACCAGCGCGGCCGGCGGCGCCTGAAGAACCACGTCTGGCACTGCCCGGTGAGCCTGGACCCGGACGAGCGGCTCCTGACCGACGAGGAGTGGGGCGAAGTGGCCCGCCGCGTCGTAGCCGCCGCCGGCATCGCCGAACCCGGCGACCCGGACGGCTGCCGTTGGATCGCGGTACGCCACGACCCCCGCCACATCCACATCATGGCCACCATCGTGCGTGGCGACCTGCGCGGCGCCCGCCTCCACAATGACGCCCAGCGCGCGCAAGACGAATGCCGAGAGATCGAGAAGGAGCTCGGCCTGCGCCAGCTCAACCCAGGAGACAAGACGGCAGCCAAGCGGCCCACCAGTGCGGAAGGGCACAAGGCGGAGCGCCTCGGCCGCCCGGAGCCCATGCGTCTGCAGCTCAGGGACCGGGTACGCCAAGCCGTCGCCGGCGCCGCCGACGTCGCCGAGTTCCTCGGCCGCCTCGAAGCGTCCGGCCTGTTGGTGCGGCGCAAGGTCGGCCCGTCCGGCGACGTTCTCGGCTACTCCGTTGCCCACCCGGACGACCGCAACGCCCAAGACGAGCCGATCCTTTTCAGCGGCTCGAAACTTGCGCCGGACCTCTCCCTTCCGCGCATCCGAAAGCGCCTCAGCGGCGCCGTCGGGGCCGGCCTGCCGGGCGAGGCCCAGGTGGGCGACCCGGGCGCCGGTAAGGCGCGGGTGCCCGGCTCCAAGGCCGCCCGTGCCCGCCGAGAGGCCGCCGACGCGGTTGACGACGCCACCCGCACGATCGAGGACGGGCCCGACGAAGCCGCGGCGGCACAGCTGGTCGGCGCCATCGAGATCATCGACGTCCTGGCCGTGCGCGCTCCGGCTGACACCAGGGCTCAACTCCTAGCGGCAGCACGGGCATTCGAACGGGCATCTCGCTCCCACGTCCGCGCCGAGCGGGCCGACAACCGGGCCGTCCGCACGGCGGCCCGCCAGCTGCTCAGCGACGGCTACGCAGGGAACCGCGGCGAGGACGGGGGTACGGTCGCCATGCTGCTGTCGGCACTGATCCTGCTGGCCATCGCCTCCGCCCGGTGGCACTCCGCTCGCTCGCATGCCCAGCAGGCTGCAGCGGCGAGCGCCGCAGCCGAACAGCTCCGTGCGGCGTACGCCACGGTGGCCGCCCGCCCGATGGCAGCCATGGCCGCACAAGGCCGCTCCCTGCCGTCGCCCGTCCGCGAACGCCAGGACGCGGTCATCCGTGCCAAGCTGCCCGAGGCCCAGGCCGCTGAGCACGGCGGGAACGACTGGGATGCGCTCGCAGCCACCCTCGCCGAAGCGGAGGCCGCCGGCCACGACCCGGCCGCGCTCCTCGAGCAAGCCCGGGACCGCCGCGAACTGGGTACCGCGGAGTCCGTCACCGCCGTCATGGTCTGGCGCGTTCGCCGGATCGCGAAGCTGTCTGCCGCGCCCTCGGCCGCGCCCGGAAAGGCCGGCGCCCATCCCAAGTCCGCAGGGCCTGCTGCCCCCGCGCCCGCACCGCAGCGCCGGGGCCGGCCCGGCCGGAGCTGACCGTCCGGGTCCTCTCGTGCACCCGCACGAGAGGACCCGGACGCGGCCGGTCGAGACCGGAGTCGCGGCGGCTCGTTACCAGTTCTCCTCCAAGCCGATCCAACCGTCGTGGCTGTCCTGGCTGTCCCCGTCCGGGAAGTCGATGATGTCCGGGCCGTCTCCGTCGGGGAACATGAAGTCGGAGAGCATTGGCTCGGCGCAGTAGCACTCGCCGTCGATGCAGTCCCGCGTCCCAGCGCAGCGGCCCAAGTTGGGGAGTGGGGGCAGGGGCGGGAGCGGGGCAGGCCGTTGGATCCGGATCACGGCCGGGACCACCTTGCCGTCCACCCAGACTCCGCCCGCCAGCAGTTCGTAGCCGCCAGCCTCGCCCGCGCTGTCGTTGTCGATCGTCATGATCTGCCTCCTGAGATCCGCCGACCGGCAGGTCGGCACCAATGCTTGCCGAAGGTGAAAGGGGCCAAGGAAGGGGCCAGCACCCTCCCTTCGCCGTTCCAGGCGACCGGATGCACGGTCGGCGAGCGCCGTTCCAGGTCGGCGGCGCCCAGACGGAACCGTGGTCGAGTGCTCAGAGCCGTACAAGCAGCACGGCCGAGATGATCAGCGCCGTCCGGTGGAGGGCCTGATCGGCCAAGTACAGGCCATTGAGGCCGGCCGAGCGAAGGTCCGCGAACTGCGGTGAACCGAGCCGGCGGAGGATCCAGCGTACGGGCCACCGGCGATCCAAGATCGCGTGAGTGGCGAATGACCAGGCCAGCGCCGTTGTCGAACCGAGCGCGGTCGCAGGAAGCGGCACGGCGATCCTGATCGCACCGTACAGGCCGACGAGGACCAGGTGGTAGCTCAGGCAGTGCGAGAGGCAGGCTCCCCAGCCACGGCGAGGACTCACGCCGGCGGCGACCTCCTCGTCGCTCGGGGCTGCCTTTCGTGCCGCCTGCCGGTCGGTTTGGCCCAGCACATGGTCGGCCAGCACATGGCCGACGCCGAGCACCACCATGACCGCGCCGAACGCTGCCAGGAGATTCTGACTGGTGTCCAACGAGTTCTCCTTCCGGGATGGTGCCGAGCGCGATTCGCCCGGCACCGGAAATGCGTGAAGGGGGCCAGCACTTCGGTGCTGGCCCCCTTCACGCGGGGGTGGGAATCACGGCTTGCCGCGCGGCGGCAAGCGGCCACAGCGGATGTGGCGGCGTGGCATAGCACAAGTTCGGCTCGCTACAGCGAGCCCGTCGGCCGGGACTCTGGTGATCCGCCCGCCGGCGGATGCGATCGACGCTTCGACGGCGGGCGTGCCAGCGCCCGACCGCAGCAGGAGGACCCGCCGTGCGCACCGACCAGGTCACCGTCCTGATCACCGAGACCGGTGACGACGTGAACGCCCACGTCAAGGGACCGCTCACACCCCGGACGTACGAGACCGGCGACCCCTCGCAGCGCTACCGCGGCATCATCGACCCGCTGGAGAGCCACGGCCTGGAGTGCGTCGTCGACTACGGCGCGAGCGACTACATCGTCAACGTCCTGCTGGCGGACGGCAGCCACCTGGCGATCTCCCCGCCGGAAGACTGCGGCGACTACCGGCCCGGATCGCCCCCCCAGCTGGCTCGTCACCCGCGACCACCCGGACACCCTGGACCTGTTCGAAGTCGCCTACGACAGCGAGCCGCACGGCCCGCACGCCGCCAACGGCGGCAGCGTGGTGGGACTGCTGGCCGGGGTGTACGGGTACCTGGACCGCATCGACCCGAGTTGGCGCAGGGCAGAGGCCACGCTGTTGCGAGCGGAGGCGCTGCTCCGGCAGGCCGGCTTCGTCAAGAACCTTTCAGCGGAGCACACTTCGTACCGGCTGCCCGCCACCCTCGCCGAGTCGGCGCAGCGCCGGGCCGCCGTGGCCCGTGCCGTGGACGCACTGCGTGCCGCGGGGTACGGCGTCACCTGCCCGACTCGGGCTCCCGGCCTTCTGCCCGCTGCCGGACAACAGGTCGTCCTCGGCGCCCCAACTGCCGCTGTGCGGCGCGAGGCCGCCCTCGCGAACACGCCGTCCGCCGGGCCCGCCGGCGATCAGCGCGTAGCCCCGGGCGTACCGGCACCCGCCGTCGTAGCCCCGCCCGGTGTCCACCGCCGCTGACCGCCTCCACCGCGACCGCCAGATCCGCACGGGCAGGCAGCAGCAGCTGCACCGTCCCGTACAACGCCCAAGCCGGAGAGCCCTCTTGCCCCTCTCGATCATGCAGCCCGCGGACCTGGAGCCGTCCCACCGCGTCCGGCGCCGCCCCCGGCAGAGCGACCGGGACTGGCTGCTGCGCTGCTACGTGCTGCGCGGCGCCGACGCCCTGGCGGGATCGGTGATCACCTACGCCGTGCCGCTGCTGGTCCTCACCCTCACCCACTCGGTGATGTGGACCGGGCTGGCCTTCCTGCTGGAGTGGATGCCCAGGTTGTCGGCCGTCGTGCTCGGCGGGGCGATGGTCGAACGCCACAGCCCGCAGACCGCCGTCCTCGCGACCAGCCTGGCGCGGGCCGCCGCCGCCCTGCTCACCCTGGCGGGGATGAGCCTCGGGCTGGGCGTGGCGGCCGTGCTCGCCTTCGGCATCGTCGCCGGCATGCTGGCCGAAGGCAGCTTCCTGGCGGTCGAATCCCTCGGCACCGAGGCGAGCCGACGTGCTGGCACCCAGGTCCACCGGGTGCAGTCCAGGTGCACCGCCATCGACCGCAGCGCCGCGCTGCTCGGTCCGCTGCTCGGCGGCGCGCTCCTGCTCGCCGGGCCGGCCCTCCTGCTGACCACCGTCGCGGTCCTGTCCACCGTCACCATCACCATGGCCCTGGTCATGCACACCCAGCGTGCCCGCATGCGCCTGGCCGCCGAGGCCCGCCGCGAACGCGCCCGCGACGCACTCGCGAGCGGAGTCGACACCCTTGTGCGCACCCCCGCGCTCGCCTGGCTGATCGGCACGCTCGCCGCAGCGAACTTCGTCCTCGGTGTCCTGCAGGTGTCCACCCCGATCACCGTCGCCCAGGACCTGCACCGCAGCACCGCCGCCACCGGCCTGGTGTGGAGCGTCGCGGCCGGCGCCTCCCTGCTGGCCGCCCTGGCCGCGAAGCCCGCCGTCGACCGCTTCGGCCTGTTCCCGGTGATCGTGACCTCCACCGTCGTCGCCTGCACCGCCGCCGGCGCCGCCGCGATCGCCCCGACCCTGACCACCTACACCGCCGCGGTGGCCACCGTGATGGCCGCCGAAGGCGCGGCCACCGTCGCCCTGCGCACCGCCCGCGCCCGGCTGATCCCCGCCCGACGCTTCTCCGCGACACTGGCCACCTGCGTCTTGCTCGTCCTGGTCCCGCTGCCGCTGGCCGGCCTGCTGGTCTTCGCCGTTCCGGCGGCCAACGTGAGGGCGCTGCTGTTCGCCACCGCCGTGGCGACCACCGTCGCCACGGCCCTCTGCCTGGTCGGCCTCCACGGCCACCGGCACTCCTACGAGCACCCGGGTGCCGAATCCTCCGCGAAGGCGGACGAGGAACTCCTGGCCCAGGCCGCCTGACCCACCAACCCCAACTCCCTTCCACCACTTGGAGAACAGCACCACATGACGACGACCGCCGCCCTTCCGGACGACGCCCGCGACGACGGGGTGCTCCTGGTCCTCGGCACGGGCGACCAGACGTTCAGCTCGTACTGCCTGGCCTCCGCCTCCAAGCGAAGCCCGCTGGTCCTGGTGAGCGCCGCCGAGCCGACCTGGCAGCAGCCCTACCTTCGCGACCATGAGGTCGCCGACCTCAGCGACCTCGAGGATCTGCGGTGGGCGGTCGCCCGCCTCGCCGAGCGTCACGAGATCAAGGGAGTGGTGACCTGGGACGAGCACGCCCTCGTTGCGGCCTCGCACATCGCCACCGACCTCGCGGTGCCCGGCCAGTCCTCCGCGACCGCGACAGCCTGTCGTAACAAGGCCGCGAGCAGGGCGGTCTGGTCGTCCGAACGCGTGCCGTGCGCCCAGTCGATCCGAGTCACCTCCCTGGTGACCGCCACCACCGCGGCACGCCGCATCTGCCTGCCCGTGGTCCTCAAGCCGGCCTCCCACACCGGCGGCATCGGCGTCGTCAAGGTCGACCACCTCGACGAGCTGCCGGCCGCGTTCACCTACGCCAGCGCCCGCGCGAAGGGCCAGGGCCAGGAGGGCAGCGGCATCCTCGTCGAGGAGTACCTGGACGGCCCCGAGATCGCGGTGGAGTGCGTGACCTCCCACGGCATCACCACCGCCGTCGCCGTCACCCGCACCGAACTCGGCGCAGGGCCGCACTTCGGGGCGATCGGCCACGTCGTCACCGCCGGCGACCCGCTCCTCGCCGAAGTCGCGCCGATCGCCGAGGCGGCGCTCGACGCCCTCGGCGTCAACTGCGGTATCTCCCACGTCGAGATGCGCCTGACCACCACCGGCCCCAAGCTGATCGAGGTCAACGCCCGCCTGGGCGGAGATCTGGTGGGCCACCTGGTCCGCCTCGCCACCGGCATCGACCTCGCCGCCGCCGCGGTCGACATCGCCCTGGGCCGCGAACCCGACCTCACCCCCACCCGGGCAGCCGCCGCTGGCATCCGCCTGCTCTACCCGGCCACCTCCGGAACCGTCCGCACCGCGCAGCCACGCCCCGAACTCGGCACCCCCGACTGGCTGGAACGCCTCGTGTGGGAAATGCGGCCCGGCCAGCAGACCCTGCTGCCCCCGCAGGGCGATCCCGGCACCGCCCGCTTGGGGCACCTGGTGGTCACCGGCGCCGACGTCGCCCAGGTGCAGGAGCACCTCGCCCACGCCGAGGGCCTGCTCGACATCGCCGTCGACCCTCAGCCGGCCACCGGCTGACCCCACCCGCCAGTGGACCCGGTGCGCTGCTGACACCGGGCCCGTCGAGACCATCGCCGCCCACCCCGGCCCGACAACACCCTTCGCACCGGGCCACGCAGAGAGAACCCTGGACCAGGACCCGTGAACCTCAACTCGTACTCCACTGCCCTCGCCGCGAAGCTGCCGGGGACCTGGCGGGTCGAGCACCACCAGAACCCCGACCCGGACAGGGCCGACCTCATCTCGCTGCTCGTCCTCCGGCCCACCCCCCAGTTCGCCGACTTCCAGAACGCCGCCGTCCTCCACAACCTCGCCCGGCCGATCGGCCTGCTCGTCACCGAAGAGCAACACCCCACCAGGCCCGGCTACACGATCCGCTCGATCGCGCTGACCGAGGGCAACTCCTACATGGAGCACGTCAACGAAGGCGAGGCGCTCGAACTCCACGTCCCCGGTGACCGTGAGCCGGCCAGCGCAGCAGCCGACATCGCCCGCGACCTGCTGCCCCGCCACGACCAGATCCGCGCCCGCCAGCGCCTGACCGTCCTGGAGCGAGCGCTCGGACAGGCTCAAGCGGCCGTCGACCACTGGGACTCGATCTCCGACAGCCTGAGCGACGAGCAGGGCTGGCCGCTGGACGAGAAGCTCTACGGAGACGGCGTCGTCCGCCGCGACGCCGCCGCTCTCCGCCACCTCCAGGACGTCCTGCCCTACGCCGAGGCCCTCCTGCGAGACGGCCGGACCGCCCAGGCCAACCTGTCACCCGGGCCGACCGCCGATCGGGCCGGCTGGATGCTGGGCGAGCTGGAGAACGCCTTCACGAGCGCCCGCGGGATCCTCCACCAATGGAACGACACCTTGACGAGGACCACCACGGTCGACGGCTACAACGAGGCGATCGAGGAACGCAACGCCGAAACGTGGCACGACGCGTACACCTGGCTCAGCCACGGACCGGCCCTCACCGCGCTACTCCGAAGCGCTGCCGAACCTGGCGGCGCGATCCGAAGCGCTGCTGCGCAGGCTCGTTCTCCTCGGCGGGTCGCCGGTGGCCCGCCGGGCCAAGCCGAGCCCAGTCCCGGCCCGACGTCCGTCAAACAGGCGCCGGAACAGCGACGATGATGAATCGTCCGACATCCCTGATGGTCACATCTGGATAACGGAATGCGGCTTCGGGAATAAAATCGGGCATTTGATTGTTATACCGGCCACTTCTGATGAAAGGGCTGTACTTGTCGGATCTGCCGAGACGTCGTGACGACCACGAGCCGACGTTCCTCCCGCCGCTCGCCGATGCTGACCTCCACATCCCCGACTTCCCGATGGTTGTTCCGGAGCCCGAGCCCGGCAGGCCCGTCATCCGGGCGGTGCCGCACGCCGACGAGCTGAACCCGCGCGGAATCGTGATCACCTGCGAGCACTGCAAGGCCCGTCGCGACTGGATGCTCCTGAACGTTCGCGAGCAGGTGTTCGTCCGCTGCCGCTGCTCGCACGAATGGCTGGAGCGGGACCTGACGGTCGACTACTTCGACCAGCACTTCTCCCACCCGGAGAAGGTGTGGGACAACTTCGAGGTCGCCATGACCTCGACCGGCTACGACGGCGCCTTCGCGGGGATCTATCTCAACTGAGCCGTCGCCCGAGCCGCGGCAATTGCGCCGGCCTCGGCCGGGCGAATCCCGGACCGGGCGGGGTACCTGGTGCGGCCGAGCCTCGCAGAGCCGTGTCGGCAGTGCACAACTGCATTGCTGTGCTTGCTGGATGTGAAATGACGGGAGGTCCCCGATGCCGTCGATGCTGGGGCGCGAAGTGCCCGGGTACCGGCGTACGTGCCGGTATGCCGGGCGCGGGTGCACCTGCTACTACACCGGACAGTTCGGTCGGCAGGCCGCACGACTGCGCCGGCGCCGGGCGCGCCGGGTGGAAGCCCGCACGTGGCCGGACACCGACGGCGCGTAGTCGACTCCAACACCGATTCGGCCCTGACCTGGTGTTCCGCACCCGGTGTTGAGTTTCGACATCTGCACCACGAACGAGGCGGTGCCGCGAGGATTCGCGGCACCGCCTCGTTCGCATTCCCGGAGGACACTGCGGTTCAGCGACCGGGTAGACCGTAAGTGCCCGGGGTGCTCTCGCACGCCTGGCCGGAGCCGAGCAGCCGGGTGAGGCTCAGCCGTACGACGGCCAGCCGCAGGCTGAGGCGTGCGGCCAGCTCCTCGCAGGTCGCCGCTCCCTCCTCCAACTGGCCCAGCACCGCACGGTCGGCGTTGTCGTCGAGCAGCCGGGACACCAGATACAGCGCGAATACGGACACCGCGCACCCGGTGAGCGCGATCGCGATCAACGCCGGGCTGTGCCACACGGCGCTTACCACGGCCTCGGCGCCCGTGAGGACGATGAGCGAGATCTCGCAGATCGCCGCACGGCGCAGTCCTCGGCGGGAGATCGTCGAGGTGATGGTCACAAAGCCTCCTGGGCGAGCGGAGCGTAGCGTGAGCGGTCGAAGAAGCGGCAGTCGGTGCGCGGTGGGCGGATCAGGCATATACGGCACGGGAGTTCGGGTGCTGCCGGGGTGACGTGGTGGTGGCAGAAGGCGCGGCCTGCGCGCGGGTCGCGCACCGGGTGGGCGACGACGAGTTCGGTGAGCAGCTCTGGTCCGGTCCAGCCGCAGCGTCCTTCGCGCGGGTGGAGGCGTGCGGAGCGCTGGCCGGTGTCGATGCCGCCGACGGCCACCAGGTAGAGGTCGCTGGGGGCGAGGTAGGCCAGGACGTGGTAGCGGGTGCGCTCGCCAGCGCTGTTCCTTGGGCCGTAGGCGGTGCCGAAGGCGCGGGCGATGCCGACCTGGCTGCCGTGCAGATCGAGGGTTTCAGGGTCCAACGGGCCTCCGTGGTCGCGGTCTCCGACGCGGGAACGGCGTCGGTGGCTGGCCGCCGGGCCGTGGACCGGCGGCGTGCGAACACGGGCAGATCAGTCCTGCGGGCTGCGGGGACGAGGCACGCGGTCGAGACGGCAGGGCTCGGCCGGGACCGGGACGCGAGACAACAGCGTCCACGCCACCGCCAATTGGCCAACCACCAGCACCGTGCCCCCGAGCGGGGTGTGGTCTCTCCAGGCGGCGTCGTAGACGAGATCGAAGGCGGAGGCCGCGACCAGGACCCTGGCGAAGGCGAGGGCGTCGAGACGGAAGGTGATGACGAGTCCTTTCGAAGGAACAACGGGGGCGCTGGCCGGACCAGGCGGCGTCAACCGGCGGCCGGAGTACGGCGTTGGGCCGCGATGGCAGGTCGGCGGTGGTAGGTGTCGGCGGTTCCCGGCCGACGTGCCGGGTGAGGAGAGGGCCTGCTCGGTAGTTGGTCAACTGCGCAGCAGGGCGACTCGCCTCATCGACGTGCGCTCTCAGGCAGCAAGGGAAGTGGCGGTAACCGGACGGGGCGTGGAGCGGCTGACCAGGGCGGTCAGCAGGTCGAGGACGAGTTCGGCGGGGGTGTGCCGGTCGAAGCGGGCTCTCCAGCCGGACTGGCGGGCGGTACCGTCCACGGCGATGGTCCAGGTGTCCGCGTTCGGGTTGTCGGGCTGGTAGCCCACGTAGACCCGGGTACACGGCGACGCGGCGTGCAGGCCGCCGTCGGCATCAACCACCCAGGCCCAGCCATGCTCGTAGAGGAAAGCGCTCACGATGTTGGCGTTGCCCTCGCCGGTGGGCCAGTTGCGGCGGGGAACGGTGTCGCCGGTCCGCCGACCGCAGACATCCGGGCGGGGCGTGGAGCGGCTGACCAGGGCGGTCAGCAGGTCGAGGACGAGTTCGGCGGGGGTGTGCCGATTGAAGCGGGCTCTCCAGCCGGACTGGCGGGCGGTACCGTCCACGGCGATGGTCCAGGTGTCCGCGTTCGGGTTGTCGGGCCGGTGGCCCATCTGGACCCGGGTGCACGGCGACGCGGCGTGCAGGCCGCCGTCGGCTTCGATGCCCCAGGTCCAGCCATGCTCGCGGAGGAACGCGGTCACGATGTCGGTGTTGCCCTCGCCGATAGGCCAGTCTCGGTGCGGAATGTCCTCGCCAGGACGCGGACCGCGAACAACCGGGGCGGAGATCACGATGGGCAGGGGAATGTCCTCCTCGCGAGGGGCTGCGGTGGTCGTCCATGTTGACTTGGACTGCCCGGATTCGCATAGTCCGTACAGGGGTTGGCTGTCTGCTGCAGGCGAACACGGCGGGGGCCGGCTGCAGAAGGGTTGGCCCTGCCGACAACCGGGGTCCTGCCTCGATGAAGCCGGCGCAGTCGGCGAGCCTGGTCGGTGGTGGACCACTCGTCTCGGTGAGGTTGGCGAAGTCGGCGGACAGGGTGGCTCAGCGTGCTTTTCGGATGGCGGTGGTGGCGGCCTGGGCGATGGCGGCGGGGGCACTGTCGGGCCGGGGCAGGTGGAGCAGGGTAGTTCCCGGCAGGTGCAGGGAGTTCGTGCTGAGGGTGAGCTGGAGTACGGCGCAGCCGGCGTTGGTGAGGCGGTTGATGCGGGTGACCGCCTCGGCGGTTTCGTCCGGGTCGTAGTGGGCGTCAGTTACGACGACGAGGAGGCGGCCGGTGCCGGGGCGGCTGAGGTCGAGGCCGTGGTCGAGCGCGTCGATGGCATCGCCGAGGTTGTGGCTGGCGCCGCGGGCGGCGAAGGTCGTCACCTTGTCCGGAGCCCGGTGGGTGGGGCGGGTCAGCGCCGTCAGGTCGTAGTCGTACGCGACAGTGGCGGTGCGGGAGTCGGGGCCGGTCAAGGCGGCGGCACGGGCCACGATCCAGGCAGCGGACGCGACGGGCCCGCAGGCGGCCGACATGGAGCCGGAGACGTCCACCGCGATGCCCACCCGCAGCGGCGGAGTGGTGCTGCTGCGGCGGCGGGTGGCGGTGAACGGCTCTGCTGTGGGCACCGACCCGCTCGCGCGCTGGGCGTCGCGGGCGAGGGCCTGGCGGACGTTGAGTCGGCCGGGCGGAGTGGGACTGGTGGTCCTCTCCTCGGTCCGCTCACGAAAGGCCGCGGCGCGAAGCGCGCGGCTCAGGGACGCGGCGGCGGTTTGCTCGGCGGCGGTCGGCTTGCGGGTACCGGTCACCGGGCTCCGGGAGGGCCTCGATTTGCCGCCGGGGCTGACGGTGGTTCCGTTCGAGTTGAAAACAGACCTCGCGGTCGCGGCGGCCTTGCGCCGCTGGCCGGCCTGCTGGGCGCGGCCCTGGGCCTTTGCCTCCGCCCGCGCGGCCAGGGCGTTGTCCGCGGCGGCCCGGGCTGCGGAGTCGGCGGCGTCGTTGGCGTCCATGCCGTCCATGACGACCCCCACGGCGTCGGACAGCAGATCGCTGAGGCCCTGCGGCAGGGGCAGGGAAGGGGAGGCGGTGTCCAGGGCGTCGCACCACGCTTTGCCGTGCGCGAGCATGGTGGCGCCGTCGTGGTCGGCGGTCCGTTGGGCCGCGGTCCAGATGCCGGTGAGGGTGGCCAGCAGTTCGTCGCCCAGGACCTGCTCGCACAGGTCGGTGACGGCCCGGGTCTCGCCGGCGTCGAGGATGCCGGCGTCCCGGCGGCCGAGGATCAGGGCCGCCACGCTGGCCGCGTGCCTGATGCCCTGGACACGGGGGTTGGCGATGTCGGGCATGACCAGGGTCCGGGCGCTGGTGCGCAGGTACGTGCGGTCCGTCGGCCGCCGGATCAGGTGGGCGCCCTCGACCCGGCTCTCCTCCAGCAGGAGCGCCGCCTCGACGACGCGCGGGTCCGCGTCGCCCGGCTCCACCCATACGGAGTGGGCGGCGTGGGCGGCCTCGTGAACGAACACGCCCCAGGCGGCGGGATAGCGCTCCTCGTCGCCCACGATCCGCGGACGGATCTCGTGCGGCTGGAGGGCGCCGAACAGTCCGGAGTCGAACTCGATCTCGCCGCCACGCGGGTAGAAGGCGGCCGGCGCGCCGCTGCGGGTACCGGGCCGGCAGGTGACCAGCAGGTCCTGGCGGCCGGACAGCGCGACCAGCCGGTCACCCAGCTCGGCGCCCACGCGCAGCCACGCGGCCGGGGAGGAGGAGGGCTGCGCGGGCGGGGCACCGTCGTCGTCCCAGCGCGCGAGGTCGGCGTCGTCGTCGGGCGTGGTGACGGGGGGCAGGACGTGGTGGTGGGCGCTCATCGCTGGCCCCGGCGAGCGGAGTTGGTGCCGCCCGGGGGCTGCTGGGCGGCCGTGGCGGTGGTGGCGGGGAGCTGCCGGCCGAGGGTGAGGGGTTTGACGTTCTTGATGCCGGCGACCTTGCTGACGGCGGCGGCGACGACGTCGCGGTCCTCCAACGGGGCAATCCCGATCAGGTTCGCCCACGCGGCCGTGGCGCCGAGGACGGCCTCGGTCCGCTTGAAGGCGAGCAGCTCCCGCAGCTGCGGGGCCCAGCCCAGCTCACCCAGCTCGACCTGTCCGGCGAGGTGCCGGGCGACGCGCACAACTCGGGCATCGACCCGCAGCGCCTGGGCGAGGTCATAATCCGTCCCGACCTGGATCTGCACCGAGAACCGGCTTGCGAGCGCCTCCGTCAGGACCGCCCCGTGGACGCCGGGATTGTGGCCTGCGACCACGAAAAAGCCGGGCTGGGCCGTGATGGTCTCGCCCTGGTGCGCCTTGACCTGGATCTGGCGGCGCCCGTCCATCGCCGGATACATCGCCGACAGAACTTTTGGCGAGATCAGGGTCGCGTCGTCGATCAACAGTGCGCGACCCTCGGTCATCGCGGTGACCAGCGGACCGTACTTCCAGACGTAGCCCCCACCGTCGGCCAGCGTGTAGTCGCCGATCAGGTCGCCGACCGTGGTGTCGCCGTCGCCCGCGACGGTGATCAGGTCGGGGAACGCGGCCTCCACCAACGAGGTTTTGCCGGTGCCCGGGGGGCCGTAGAGCAGTACCGGCACGTCGGCGGCACGCAGCCGCGCCAGTGCCTCGACGTCGGGCAGGGAGGCCAGCTCGCGGGGGTGGTAGAGCTGGCCTCCCGCGCGGCGGATCGGGCCGACCTGCCTGGGTGCCTTCGGCGCGGGCGGGGTCGTGCGGGCCGTGGCCGCCTGGGCCCGGGGAGAGTGGGTGCCCGGTGGACTGATCACCACGACTGCCGCGGCGAGGGCGGTCTTCCCGTTCGCGCGGAACTGCCTTCCGGTGCTGAGCTGGTCGGCCTCCCCGCGCTGGACCAGGGTCTTGACTGCCTGCTGGACAGCACCGTGGGAGTGACGCAGCGCCTTGGAAATCTCCCCGATGGTGAGCGGGTCCGTCGGTCGGTCGGCCAGCAATTGGGCCACCTTGGCCCGCAGCTCGCCGGGCTTGGCGTGTGCTGGCTTGACGGGCGGTGCGGGTGTGGTCAAAGCGAGGAACCTCCAAGGGGGTTCGCGGGCGGGCGGGGTTGGCAGTGTGCCGGGATGGCGGGGCCGCTCCCGGAGCGGATCAGGGCGGGATGGTCACCGGGACCGTGGGGGCGCGGCCGGCCCGCTCACGGGCTCTGTCCGGACCAGTTCGCCCGGGTCTCGGCCGGGTCAGGAGCCTCCTCGAAGCCGGCCCGGAGCAGGATTCGCAACGCGGCGGCGTTGTAACTCGTGGTGGTGGTCTCACCGGTGGCGGTGCGCCGGATCGGCACGAACTGCTGGGCTGTGCGCTCTTCGGGCGCCCCTGCCTCGTGGACGGGCGAGGGCTGCCGGGCGGAGTCGAGAGGATGCGAAGTCAGGGTTTCTCCGTGGTGTTCGGGTCGGGGCTTGGGCGGCGGGTGCCCGCCGTGTTCCGGGGTGCGGGACTCGACGGTCAGTGGGCGCGGCGCTGCTGCGGCAGCGTCTGCGGTGCAGCCGAGGCCGACTGCGGGGCTGTCCGTGGGCGCCTGGCCGTGGTGCGCGTACGGGCGGCGTCCGCACGGCGGCTCTCCGCCGGGGTGGTGAACAGCTCGTCGCTCGCGTAGCGGAACGCGCCGGCGGCGTCCTCCAGGAGCTCGGCCTGGATCCGCTGGGGTGCCCGGGCGGCGTCGGCCAGGATCTCGGGGATGCGTGCGTCCAGCAGCCCGGCCTTGCGGGGCAGCCCGTACGCGGAGGCGACGGCATGGCGGGCGGTCGCCTCGATCGTGGCGGACCACGCCGTAGGCAGGTGCGGGCCTTCGGGCACGATGCCGCAGACCGTCGGTCCCAGGTTGGCGAGGGCCCGTGGCAGGGGTGCCTCGTCGTCGATGGCGGCTATGAGGGCCACCTCGAGGGCCGTGTACGACGCGGCCCCCAAGCGCGAGAACAGGTGTCCGTTGTGCAGCCAGGCGACTGCCTGCTGCTGCGGGCCGGGGGTAGGGGCGGGCAACTCCGTTAGCTCGATGACCAATTCGCCGGGGCCTGCGGTCGTGGCGAGGGCCCGCCAGAAGCATGCCAGCCGCGCCGTGCCCTTGAGGGTGTCGGCGTTGGCCAAGGCGGTCAGCACGGCCGGGTCGAGCGGGTTCTGCGGACGCGGGTACACCTGCTGGGCGAGGCGGAAGCCGGCGTCGGCGAGGGCCAAGCAGCCCCTGGACGGCTCCAGCGTCCGGCTCGCGGCGACCAGCAAGTCGGCGACCGGGGCGCTGCCCAGACCCTCGTAGGCGGCGTTCAGCAGGCGGCGGCTGTCCAGGAGCGCGGGGTGTGGGGAGTCGGTCATGGTCGTCTCTACGTGATGGGTTCAGCGCCGCTGGCCGGGGGCGGGGGCGCTGACCGGGGTGCTCGTGGTGGCGGTGCCGGGTTCCGCACTCGGCTGGGGCAGCTGGGTGCCGTGGGCCAGGGCAGCAGCGCGCCGCTGGGCCACAGCGGTGAGGGCCCCGGCACTCACCGGGGTGACGACGGCGATCTTCCGGTCGGTCGCGTCGAGGTGGAGGCCGGTGGTGCTGCGCAGCAGGGGCTCCGGGGAGGCGAGGTCGCGGCAGAGTACGGCGGCGAGGCGGGAGGGGGTGTTCGCGCTGATCTCCGCCATCCAGTACCCGCAGGCCCGGTAGCAGCTGATCCGGGCGGCGGGCTTTCCGCGCAGGTCGTGGAGAGCCGTCGGGACGTCGCAGTGGGCGTTGACGTAGCCATCGGGCGAGCGGAAGGAGACGGAGCCGCGGGGCTCGACGGTGCTTTGCCACCCCGCCTCGGCAAGGGGCAGGAAACCGAGGGCCAGGACTCCAGCCTGGAAGGGCTGGCGGGAGTCCGGTCCGGCTTCGTCCAGCATGGCGAGCGCCTCGTCGACGACGCCGGCGATCAGTTCGGGCGGGACGAGATCACCGCTGGTGATGCGCCAGGCGACGCTCCCTCCCTGGTGCTGGGCACCCCAGACCCGCCAGGCGGCGCTCTGCCGGGTCGGGGTGTCGGTGCCGTCGGGCCAGGCGAGGCCGAGCCTGCCGCACGGGCTGGTCATCGAGTCGGTGCCCAATGTCCAGCCCTGGGGGACGAGATGGCCCTTGACCTGTTCGGCGCCACCACGGCCGGGTCCGGCGTAGTGGCGGGGGGTCACGGTGACCAGGCCCGCTTGCGGGTCGGCAGGGCGGAGCTGCTCGGCAGCGGTCGGTACGGTGGTGGCCGGCAGAGGGCTCTCCAGATCGGTCGGTCGGGTCGGGGTCTTGAGCAGGGGGCGCCACCGGGGCAGGGCGGCGCAGGCGGCGGGGCCGATCGTGACCCTGGCCAGGTGGTGGGAGGGGATCTCGCTGCGGCGGCGCAGTACCGCGTCCGAGGCCAGCGTCACCGCCGCCGTGCGGAGGAACGCCTCGGGCGCCCACGGCGAGGCGATGACGCTCCACGCCAGCTCGGAATCGGTGTCGCCCAGGCCGAAGGAGAGTGTGCGCTCCGGGTGAGAGGGCACCAAGAGGGTGGCGGCGCCGGGCGCGTGGATGAACGTCCGCCAGGGTCCTTGCCTGATCGTCCACCCGGCGTCGGAGAGGATCCGCGCGATGTCGTCACCGGCCCTGCGGTCGGCCAGGACGGAGGACGGGTCGCTGTCGAGCCGGCCAGCGGCGTCCAGGACGAGGCCGTGGGTGAGTTCGTAGGGCGTCCTGGGGCTGAACCAGGCACACCAGAGTCCCTTGGCGTCCGGCTCTCCGCTGGCGTAGGCGGAGAGCCGCCAGTGGTTCCGGAGGTTGCTGCGGCCGAGGGGGAAGTCGCCGCGCTCCAGGGCCATGCGGCGGCAGGGGCTGACGAGCAGGGGTTCCTCGGCGGTGCTGTCCGGATCGTGCTCCCACCCGTACGCGGAGACGAGATGGTCGCCCAGGTCGCCGGGCGCAGTGCCGGTGCCGGCCAGCTCCAAGGGGCGGACGGCGACCAGTTCGTCGGTGTCGGTGGGCAACTCGGGCTCCAAGCAGAGGGGGCGGAACAGCGCCTCGCCGGTCCGGGGCCCCGTCGGCGGTCACCGCCGTGAGGCGCTCGCGGTCGCAGGGTGAGCGGTGGCCGGGTTACCGTCGGGTACGGTGGTGCTCGAGGCGGACAGGCTGGGCAGAGAGCGGGTGATGGCGGCGGCCCGGCGGCTGGTCACGGTGGTGAGGGACTGTGCGGTGACCGGGGTGACGACGGCGACCTCCCGGTCGGTGGCGTCCAGGCGCAGGTGATCGGGATTGCGGATCAGGGGCCCGGGGTCGGCGACGTCGCGGCACAGGGCGGCGGCCAGCCGGGAGGGGGTGTTCGCGCTGATCTCGACTTCCCAGAATCCGAGCGTCCGCCGGCAGGAGATGCGAGCGGCCGGTCGGCCGCGGAGTTCGTACAGGGCGTCGGGGGGCCCGCAGCGGGCGCTGAGGAGTCCGTCGGGCGACTCGAACGTGGCGGCGCCCTTGGGGGTGACCTCGCTGGTCCAGCCCGCGGCTGCTAACGGCAGGAACCCCAGCGCCAGGACACCCGACTCGAACGGTGTCCGGCCGGCCTCGTCGGCCTCGTCCAGCATCGCGGTCGCCTCGCCGATCAGACCTTCGACGATCTCCTCGGGGACCAGGCGCCAGCCGGTGACCCGCCAGGCGACGCCCGCGCCGGCGCGCTGGGTGCCCCAGACCCGCCATGGCGCGTACGTCCGCTCGCGTCCCCAACCGCGCGGCCTGTCCGACTCGGTGGGCCAGGCGATGCCCAGCCGACCGCACGCACTGGTGAGGACGCTCTCCGCATCAACCCATCCCTCGGCCTGGAGACGTTGGCGAAGCCGGTCGACGGCGTCGACGCTAGGCCCCGCGTAGTGGCGAGGGGTGACCGCGACCAACGCCGGTGGCGGGATGGGCTGTTCAGCACCGGCCTCGATTGAGCCAGCGAGTTCCAGCGGGCGGACGGCGACCAGGTCGTCGGTGTCGGGATCGGCGGGCAGCGAGGTCTCCAGGAGCGAGAGGGGCAATGTCAGGACGGGCGGTGCCGCGGCGCCGGCACGGACGCGCTGCTGCCGGTGCGCGGCCGGTCGGAGAGCGGAAGTGCGGTGGACACCGGCAGGGCCGCGGTGCTCCGGACGCGAGCCGCGCCGAACCGTCCGGTGCGCGGCGGGCGTTCGGCGAGCGTCTGGGTGGTCAGCAGGTTCCGGTGCCGCGCCGGGAGCTGCCCGGCCCGGCGGACCGCCGGGGCCAGAAGGGCGGCGGTTGCGGCGGTCAGCAGCGGCTCGGGGGCGGTCACGCCGAACCGCACCGTCCAGGTGCCCTTCTCGGCGGCGCCGGTCAGCATCACCTCGCTGCCGGGGGCTTCCAGCGGGAAGGAGAGGGCAGCACGGCGGTCGGGGGCGGAGACCAGCTCGTAGCCGTCGCGGTGGTGGCCGTCCCAGCCGGCCGCGAGCAGGGCCGCGCGGGCATGGTGGCCGGCTAGGAGGCCGGTGCCGGCGAAGAGGTCTGGGCGGTGGAGGAGGCCGGTGGCAGCCTCGTTGAGGAGAGACTGGGTGATCTCGGCCGGTACCTGGTGGCAGAAGCCGACCGACCAGCCGATCCCGGTCAGGGACAGCGGGGCCGTACCCGATCCAGTGGAGAGCGCGATGCCGGTGGTGCCGCTTACGAGGACTACGTGGGTGGGTGAGTTGTAGGGGCGGAACCAGCCGTGCCGCTCGACGAGGAGCGACGGCAGGTCGGCGTCGCCGGGCCCGGCGAGGTGGGTGGGGCGGACGGAGAGGAGCGGCTCGGTGGAGATGGGGGAAGCAGCGGGCACAAATCTCGTTCGGTCAGGGGGCCAGGACTCGGCCTCGGCCCGCAAGCGGGGTGGCTGGACGCAGGGGGCCAGCGGAGTAGACGACGGCCGGTGGGGTGCCTGCCGGCACGCTCGTGCGGGCGGTGGCCGCGTGGACCCGGCGGCGTCCGTCGTCGTCGGATGGCGGTCCGGGACAGACCCCACGTTCCTCGGCCATCAGCAGGGCGTAGTCGAGCCGGGGCAGGAGTCGACGGCGGACCGTCTCGGCCGCCCGCGCCGGTGACGTGCTGACGGACAGGCCGAACGGCGTCAGGTCCTTCACCGCGCCGGGCTCCGTTCCGGCCGGGGCCAGCGGTGCGATCAGGTAGCAGCCCGCACGGAACGGGCGTGGGAGAACGACCAGCTCCCGGTCTTGGGCGTCACGCAGCATCCCGAGACGGTCGTTGGCGAACTCCAGCAGGGCCCACTGGGTGATCCCGAGGTCCCAGAGCCGCTCGTACACCTCGGTCAGCGCCGCCGACGTGCTTACGTCCTCCAGCGCCGACTCCCAGGTGCCACGAAGCCGGCAGGCCACAGCGCCGGTGAACGCCTCAAGGGCGCGGTTGTTCCTCACCGCCGCCTTCCCCGGTCGACGGACGCCCGGTTGCCGGGGCCGGCGAGGTAGCGGGGGCGGACCAGGGTCTCGACGTCGGGGTCGCGGTGCGGCAGGTAGGTGTCGGGCAAGGGCTAGAGCTCCAGTGGGTGCGGGTTCCGTCAACGGCCGTGATAGCGACGGGTGTTGGGGGAGGTCGGCGACGGTGGCGGGGTTTGCGCGGGTGAGGGCTGGATCGGTGCTGCGCGAAGCCGGGCCGCCTGGGCGCGGGCGGCGGCCGGAAGGGGCGCGGAGGTGTCCCGGGTCCACTCGTACGCGGCGTCGAGGCTGTCGAACTGCCCGCTGCGGACCGTGTAGGCGGGACTCTTATCGTCGGGCAGCTGCCAGAAGAAGACCTGCGCCGGGCCGGGCGACTGCTGGGTGTGGGTGGCGATCACCCAGGTCTCGTACGGTGGTTCGTGGCGGGTGAATGTGTCGTGGACCTCGAATCGCTCACCGCTGCCGCGCAGGAACTCCTCCAGCCGTTCGGTCTCGGCGTCCAGCGGATCGCTCCAGCCTTCCGGCTCCAAGACCCTGCCGGGCTCCGCCCCGCGGCCCACGAGCCAGTTCTGCGCCAGCGGGATCAGCGCGTGCGATGTCATGGTGGCCCGGACCGTGAGGGTGTTCGGGTCGCGGTCGAAGTGGGCGGCGATGATCTGCGGCGCTCCCGGGCGCTCGTTGTAGGAGGCGTACGAGTCCAGTAGGAGGAAGTAGTCGTGCAACCGCGCCCCTGGGCGGCGAGGTGGGGCCGCCGCGCACTGGGCGATGATCCACAGCGAACTCTCGGGGTCGAAAAGCCGGTTGATGGTCCGGGCGGACTCGGGGTCGACCGCGTCGAGCTCGTCGAGATCGAGGTCGTCGCGGGCGTCGTGGAAGGAGGCGATGTACAACGGGCGGTCCTTCTGGTCAGGTCAGCCGACGTCGGTTCGCCGGGTGTAGGCCGCGGCGGCGGCCCGTACCAGGGCCTGCTGCTGCTCGAGTGGGAGGGCGTCGATTGTGGCGATCTTCTCCTTGATCGCGGGATCGAAGATGCCGCTGCTGGTGTCGGCCAAACCGGCGGCGGTGAGGATCCGGCCGATCACCTCGGCCTCGATCAGCGCCTCGCAGCTGTCGTGCAGTTCGCTGTAGATCCGGACGTGGGTGGCGACGCCGACCAGGGCTTCGGACAGCGGTCCGCGGTGGCCCAGCAGCAGGCTCAGAGCGGCGAGTACGTCTTCGGCGGCACAACGCAGCAGGTCGGTGTCCTCCGAGTGGGACAGCCAGCGCACCCCCCTCATCTCGTACAAGGACTGGGCGAGTTCGGGGTCGGCGGAGTGTTCCGCTTCGGTGGCCAGGCACGCGGCGATGGTCGCCTCGGTGGCGTCCAGGACGCCGACGACGTGGTCGAGCATTTCCCGCAGCTCGCTCTCGTAGAGGGGCAGCAGCGAGCCGGCGAGTTCGTCGGCGGCCGTGGCCGGGTCGGCGGGAACGGCGACGGAGCCGAGCGGGGAGGTGCTGGCGTACACGGGTACGTCGAAGGCGATGAGGGGGCAGACCAGGAAGGGTCGGCTCGCTTCGGCGGTGGGCAGTACCAGGAGCCGGCGGCCGTCCGGGCCGTCGAGCACGGCGATCTCCGCCATGGTGTCGCGGTCCAGCCCCAGGTCCTGGGCACGGCGCCGGTCCCACACACGGTAGTAGAAGTGGTGGCGAAGGTCGGCGTCGTCGCGCAGGTCCAGCTCGGTGGCCTCCCACCGGTCCGGGAGCTGGTCGGCCAGGGCGTGGGCGAAGTTTGCCAGGGGGTTCTGAGGGCTGGTCATAATCGGATTCCTTCGGTGGACTTCTTGGTGGACAGGTGGTTCAGGACGCGGGGCAGGGTCAACGCGGAGTCCAGCCGTCCGGCGGCGAAGTAGAGCGGGGCGCCGCCGGTGCCGGTGTCCCCGGGGCGGGCGAGGCTGTAGCCCACGGCACCGCCGTCGGCATCGGTGCGCCAACGCACCAACACCCCGCGCTCGGTCAGCGCTTTGGCGTAGCCGTCCACGCTGGTGGCCTCCTGCAGGGCCTGGCGCATCTGCCGTTGGAGCCAGACACGGGAGGGCTCGGCCCAACCGTGCTGCTCGGCCTTGATGATCTCGGCGGTAGTCGGGTAACTGGTGCTGAGACCCGTGTCCTGGCCGACCGGCCGAAGTCCCCACTCCGCTTCGATCGCCCGGCACTCGGCCTGGGCGCGCACCGCAGCGCGGTGCATCCCGGGCCGGGAGCCGTCCGGCAGCACGGTGACGCCGGCGAGGTGGATGTGGTGCTCGGCATGGCGCACCGCGACCCACCGGCACCCGGGTCGGTCGAACGGGGCCAGGCCGGTGGCGTGGGCGATGCGCCGGGCCACCGTCGCCCATTGCTGGTCGGACAGCCAGGGGTCCTCCGGGGCGGCGCGCACCGAGCAGTGCCACACCCTGCTGGGCGGCATCGCGCCGAGTTCGGCGGCGCGCAGGCGAGCATGCTGGTCGAGCCGGGCCGCGAGGTGGCTCAGGTCGGCAGCGGGGTCGCGGCCGGGGTCGGGGGCGCCGTGAAGGTCCCACGCGGCGACGAGGTGCGGGTCGCGGTGCTCCTCGCGCCGACCGGGGCCGTAGAGGTAGGCGAGCAGCGGGCGGACGCTGTTGCCCGTCGAGACGTCGGGGATCAGGACGCCTCCAGGACGGCGTCGAGGGCGAGGTACGTGCGCGCGGCGACGGCAGGCAGCACCGCGAGAGCGGCCTGCCGGGCCGGGCTGTCGTTGGCCGCCCGAGTTGCGGCGACCGCCGTGCTCAGCTCGTCGGCCACGCGGTCGAGAGCTTCGACGAGGGGGCGTCGCGGATCGCTGTCGGGCTGGCCCAGCGGATCGCTGGACTGTGCGGCGGCCAGGGCGGCGTTGCCGACGAACCCGGCCACGGTGAGGCGCTCGGCGACGGCGCGGTCGCGGATCACGGCGATGGCGGCGGGCGTGAACCGCACCGTGGTCTGGACGCTGCGGCGGTCCGCGGTCCGCGGACGGCGCCGCTGGTCCGGGCCGGGTTGATGCGAAGCGCTGTCGTTCGGGGGGATGGGGATCCGGATCCTTTCAGGGAGGTTGGCGTCAACGGCTCTTCGGTCGTGGGGTACGGCCGTCGGCGGCGTTCGGCACGGGCACGGAGGTGGATCGCGGGGGCGAGAGCGAGATCGCGGGCGTTCCTGCGGCCAGCGCCCCGGCGGCGCGGGCGCTGGGAGGAGCGACCAGCAGCGGCGGAAGGGGGTTGTCCGGCGCGCCGGCGCACCGGGTCCACTCGTAGGCGGCATCGAGGTCCGGGAAGCCGCCCTCCCGCAGGGTGTAGGAGCGGCCGAGATAGTCGACGTCCTCGTAGAACACCCGGACGGGGTGCTCGCCGAACTCGGGCCACTGGTCCTCGGCGATGATCCAGGTGCTGAAGTCGTAGACCAGCTGATCGTCGGCGCTGGGCGACCCGCCCGAGGAGTGGGCGGGGTCCAGGACGAGGTCGGAGGTGTACGAGGCCGCGATCTGGTACCTGTCGCCGGCCTGGGCGAGCCGCTGCTCCAGCTCGCGGCTGGGCTGGTCGCAGGTCGGAAGCCCATCGTCGTGCGGTGTCACCTGGCCGAGGTCGGCACCGCGGGAGACGAGCCAGTTCTGCGCGAGCGCCACGATCGGCGCCCGCTGGTACTCAAGTCGGAACGTTCCGGCCCCGAGGTCGCGCTGGACGTGGATTCCGGCGAGCTGGTTCGAGCCGGGGATGTCCCAGGTCATCGTGCCGTCGTGGACGACGAGGTAGGACTCGGTCAGTAGCGGCGTGTCCGGGTTGGTGGTGTTCTGCACGGCCAGGACGCTGATATTCCGCTCGTACGCGAACTCCCACCACCTCTGCTTGTCCTCCTCGGTTCGGGCTTCGAGGCTCTCGAGCTGGAGGGCCTCGTCAATGGCGAGGAGCGGCTCGGTGACGTCGGTGATGCGTTTCTCCGGTGTTCTCGGGGGGCGTGGAGGGGCTGCTGGAACCGTGCGGAGCGCGGCGGGCGGTAGCTGCGGCAGCGCGTTCGGTTGCGGGCGCCGTGGCGGTGTCCAGGTACTGGCCGTACCAGGAGGCGAGGTCGTCGTGGACGCCCGCGAGCGCCCTGCCGGCCGGGGTGGTCCGCAGGGCTCCGTTTGGCAGTTGGTCGACGAGCTGCTGCTGTACGAGGACATCCAGCTGGTCGGGCAGCTGGGCACGGGCCGCTGCGGTCATCGGGCGGGCGAGGTCTTCCAGTGTGGCCGCCCCGTCGCGCAGCCGGTCGAGGACGGTGGTCGTGAGCGGGTGCGCGCCTAGGCGCAGGACCTCCTCGACCGCGACAACGGTGTGCTGCTCGGTGGCAAGGGCTCGGCGGTGCCTCACCGCCCAGCTGTACGCGGCGAGGAAGACGGACCACAGCTCCTTCGCGGCCGGCGTGGCCTCCGGGCCGGCCGCAGTCGTGTGCAGCAGGCCGCCCTGTTCCAAGCGGTCGCGGTGCCAGGCGACTTCGCCGGGGTCCATGCCGTCGGCCGGATCGCTGAGCGTGTTCCGCAGGTACTGCTGGTCCTCGGCGTCGCGCTCGGTCAGCCGGACGGACAGCAGGGTGCGGACGGCCCCGGGCGGTGCGAGCAGGTCGAGGGCGTGGGTAACGCGTGCGTCACGGCTGGCGGTTGGGGGCACGAGGGTCCTTACAGGTGGAGCGGACGGTGGGGGCCGGTAGGACGCCCGTGGCCGGTAGGGCAGTTGGCGCGCCGGTGAGCCGGGCCGTGCTGCGTGCGCGGGCCGCCGTCTCGCGAGAGGGCGCGGCGGGAGCCTCGGCGGCGGCGCGTTCGTAGTGGGCGGCCAGGTTCTGGAGCGCCTGGCGGGCGAGGTCGAAGCGGGCGCCCAGGGTCTCCAACTCGACGCCGGTGAACCGCAGGACGCCGTTGCCTTGGACGCTGTTGTGGTTGCCCTGGACGATCGGCGCGAGGGCCTCGGCGGCGCGGGAGGCCACCGCACGCAGTTCGCGGTCGAGGGTGTCCACCTCGCCGGCTTGGCGCTCGACCAGCTCGGCGAGCGCGTGCGCCGCGGTCGCCTCGGAGTGCCGGTCGCGCAGTTCCCAGACCTCGTCGACACCGAGCCGCCCCTGGGCGAACTGCTGGCCGGCGAACACTCGGCGCCGGCGGCGGGAGGCTTCGGTCGTGGCGGCCTTGGGTTGCGTCTGGGCCTGCTGAGGAATCGGAGCCACCACGTTTGGGGTGGTCGCCATCGGGCCTGCGGACGTGTAGTTGATGACGGGTGGCGGGTCGTCCTGGATGGCGAGGCGGATCTGCACCACGTTGGCCAGCCACCGCTCGCCCTTCGCGCGGTCGAACCAGTGGCCGACCTCCGCATCGGCGTGTACGAGGATGCGGTCGAGCGCGACCACCGCCTTGGGCCTGAGCTCGGACGGCAGGGTCGAGACCGACTCCCGCGGGCCGCTGGTCAGGTCGATCGTGGCGCCGCCAGGGAGCTGGGAGGCGATCACGGCCGCGGCGGCGATGACCTCCCGCGAAAGGGCTGTGTCGAGCTCACCCTGTGGCGCGCAGGCGGCGGTGTCGAAGAGGCGGTGGAGGAACGGGGGCAGCTCTTCGGGGAAGAGGCTGTCGAACCGCTCGGCGATTCCGATCGCGTCGTCGTTGTGGAACGGGCCGGTGTCCCAGCTGCCGATGAGAAGACCTTCCTGTTAGCGGATCGGGGATCACGGCCGCTGCCCGGGCAGCGGCTCGGAGCAGGTCAGCCGCGAGAGCGGCTGCGGGGCGGGGACACTGCGACACCGGCGCCGGCGAGCGAGGGCGTTGCCTCGCCCACGGTGCCTGCCGGCCGGGTCCGGGCGGCGGCAGCGCGCCCGCCCGCCGCCAGCAGCGCCTCGTACCGGGCCTGTCCCTCGCGGGTGAGGGTCAGGCCATGGCCCCGGTGCAGGTCCTCGCGGGCGTAGTGGTCCACCAGGCCCTTGCCGATCAGGGCATCGACGGTGGCGACCTTGATGTCGGCCCCGCCGGGCAGAACCCTGAGCGACCCGTGCCGCACGCTCTTGTAGATGGTGATGGTGGTCGAGCCGATCTGCCGCAGCGCCGCCTCCTGCCGCGGCGGAAGCCGGGGGACCGCTGCCGCCGTCTTCGCCGTTGGCGCCGGAGCTGGGGGCGGAGGCGGGACGATGGCGGGCAGCTCCTTGTAGATGCCGATCAGCGCGGCGAGCGAGCGGTGCAGTTCGGTGCGGCGGGTGACCAGGAGGTCGATGTCGAGGCCGCTGGTGCGCAGGATGCCGTTGGTGACCGGGAGGGCGGTGTCGTGGCCGGCGGCGACGCGCTGGAGGTCGCGACTCAGGGCGGTGGCGAGTTCGACGATGCGGTTCTGCACGTGGTCGAGCGTGCTCGCGGTGGTGGCGATCTGGTCGGCGACGGCCCCGTGAGGGGTGTCGGAGCCATGGCCGGGCACGTCGCGGACGCGCTCGACCTGCAGCTCGGTCCACACCAGGCGGGTGCCCAGGTCGGTGTTCCCGGGCACCCGCGGCTTCCAGTTCGCGATGGGACGTCCGCTGAGCGTGCTCACGCGGCAGTCAGCTGCTGCTCGGTGATGAGCGCGATGCCCAGGGCGACGGCTTCCTGGAGCGTGTCCACCAGGGGGACGCCGGCGGTGGCGAGGCGGGCGGCGCCGTGCAGTCCACCGGTATGCAGGACGGGGACGGCTCCGACCGCCCGGGCGGCGACCGCGTCGTCGACGCTGTCGCCGATCACCAGGGTGCGGGCCGGATCGACCCACGGGCCCAGAGCCTTCAGGTGCGCGGCCATCGCCGGGGCCTTGCTCGGCACGGACGGTCCGGGGCGGCCGTCGACCCGCTCCAGCAGTCCGGTGATGCCGGCCTGGCTGACCTCGGTGACGAGCCGCTCGTGCGGCGCGAGCGACAGCAGGCTCTGGCGAACTCCGCGGGCTCGCAGGCCCATCATCAGCTGCCGGGCGCCGGGCTGGAGCCGCACCGGCCGGCGGTTGAGTTCGGCGAGGAACGCGGTGTCCGCGGCGTGCCACTCCTCGTCGTCGAGCGCGCGGCCGAGGACGTCGGTGTAGAAGTCGCGGATCGGCATCCGGTGAAGAGCCTGGTAGGTCTCCACGGTGATCGGCTCGGCGCCGAGGGCGGGCAGGGTCGCGTTGAGGGCCGCGACGTGATCGTCGAGGTCGGCTCGCAGGGTGCCGTTCCAGTCCCAGACGATGGTGATCAGCGCTGGCGTGGAGGAAGCGGTGCGGTGGTGCAAGAAGTCCAGCTCCAGATAAAGAGGTCAGGTGAGGGAGAGACGCCGTCGGCCGGCGCCGAGCGTGGCGGCGGCCAGGGCGGCGCCGAGCAGCGGAACGGCCGCTGTGGTGGTGTGGCCGAAGGCCGAGAGCTGTCCGGCCGTGGCGGCGCCCGCAGCCTGGCCGAGGCCGATCACCGAGATCAGCCACGCGGCGGCCTCGGTGGCTGTTCCGCTCGGCACAAGGGCGTCACAGGTGAGGAAAGCGCAGGCCAGCCACGGGGCGAGGAACAGTCCGGGCAGGATGCTCGCCATGACCGCGAGCCACGGCGGCTCGGGCACAAGGAGGGCGACGAACGCGCAGGCGTACCCGACGCCAACCGCGAGCAGCGCCTTGCCGGTTGGCCACGGTTGCCGGATCCTGGCCCAGGCGGTGCCGCCGATCAGGCTGCCGAGCGACAGCGCGGTCGGCAGCAGGCCGGCGAGCCACCCCTCGTGGTGCCGGTCGGCGACGCCGAGGGCCAGCACGGGGAACGAGCCGAGCGTGACCCCGAAGAACAGCGCCGCGGTCAGCAGGACGAGCAGACCCCGCGAGCGCAGCGGCCCGAGCCAGTGCACCGGCCTCGCCGCAGACCGTGTCCGGGCCGGGCGTCGTACGGCGACTGCGGCGGTTCCCGCGACGGTGGTCACCGCGCAGGCGGCCAACGCCCCGTGGGCGGAGGCGAGCTGGCACATCGCGGTGGCGAGCAAGGGGCCTGCGACGAACACCAGCTCCTGGGAGGCGGAGTCGAGCGCGAACACCCGGTGGTGGTCGCGCGGGTCGACCAGGCGCGTCCACATCGCCCGAAGTCCGGCCTCCAGCGGTGGGGTTGCCAGACCCGCGACAGCCGCCAGCACGGCGGCGGCGAGCGGCTGGGAGACGAAGTCCACGACGGTCAGCGCGGTGAACGCGGCTCCGGAGACCGCAGCGGCGGCGGGCGCGACGACGGCCAGAGAGGAGCGGTCGACGGCACGCCCGAGGAGCGGCTGGCCCACCGCGCCGGCCAGCGCGTACAGGGCGGCCAGGATGGCGCCGAGCGCGGTGGAGGCGTGGTCGGCACGGGCAGCGAGGAGAAGGCCGAGGGGGGCCATCGAGGACGGCAGCCGCCCGACGAGGGTGCCCGCGAGCAGCGGGGCGACGTGCGGGGTCCGCAGGATCGACCGGCCGGTGGCCGGTTGCCTGGTGGACGCCGAGGTCAGCAAGGGCAGGGCCCGCCGGCCAGGAGCGAGCGCAGCTCGACCGTGCGCTGCACCGCGACGCTGACCAGGGCGGCGGCGCGCATGCGGGCGGCCCGCGCCAGGTTGAAGCGGGTGTCCGCGTCGCAGTCCGGCTTCGCCATCTCCTCCCGCGCGGTGGCCAGCGCCCCCAGCGCGGACGTGAGGTGCTGGGCGGAGGCGCCGACGGTCTCGATCGAGTGGCGCACCGCGCAGAGCGGCAGATCGTCGGCCGCGGTCACCTGCGGCAAGAACATCGCCAGCGTGACGTGGGAGCACTCGATCGCCAGCTCATGGGCGAAGAGCACGGTGTCGAGATTGCCGGCCCGGAGCGGCAGTTCGAGCGTGGTGGCGGTGTCCGCCAGCAGGGCGACGTCCTCGTCGAGGAGGTCGACCAGCTGCTCGCGCAGCTTCGGGGCGGCACCGGACGGCATGGGCACGGAGGGCAAGATGATGAACCTCGGGGTAGGCGGGGGCTGGTCGGCGTAGGAGCCGTGTCAGCGCGAGTGGGCCGCGGCGGTGACGAGGAGTGGCGCGGGCTGGGGGCCGGGGGCGTGGGAGAAGGTGAGCTGCAGGGTGACGCCGCGCAGCACGGCGGCCGTCGCGCGTGCGGCCAGCGTCCGTTCCGGGGCCTGGGGCGCGGAGAAGGTGGCGGTGCGGGCCGGGCTCGCCACCACGACGGCCTTGGTGCCGGCGGCGGCCAGCGCGGTGCTGGTCCGCGCCGGGGCTGCCGCGGACACCTGGTGCTCGGCGGTCCAGTTCGACAGTGCGCCGTACACCTGGCCGAGAGCGTTGCCGGCTTCGCCGAGGTCCCACCGGTAGGAGCGGCGCGTGCCGCTTCGGACGACCAGGCCGCGCTCCTCCAGGGTGAGCAGCCGCTGGTAGGCGGCGGCCTTGTCCCGGGCGCTGAGGGAGGAGACCACCTGCTGGTAGGCCAGTCCGTCGTTCTGGCCCAGCGTGGTGAGCAGCGCGAGCGCGTGCGAGCCGGCCAGCAGCCCTAGCGTCTCCTCGATCATCTCCGGGGCCTGCGAGCTCGGTGCGCCGGGCTTGGGGTAGCGCTGGGCCCAGGCGAGGGCGGTGCTGTAGAGCGGCGTCAGGGCCTGGCCGGCCGAGGAGAGGGCGAGGTCGTAGCGGCCGGACCCGGCGGGGGTGCGGGTGATCACCCCGGCGCCGGCCAGGGAGCGGGTGGCCGAGTAGAGGCTGCTCACTGGCACGATCGGGTCGGCCGCCAGGAGATCTCCGGCGGTCATCGGTCCCCGCCGCAGCGCGTGAACGACGCGGGTGGCCCACCGGGTGGAGAGGACCTCGGCGGTGTGGTGCACGTCGTTGTCGAGGTTCTGCGGCGTGGCGGTCGTGGTGACGGTCGAGGACATGCGGAGATCTCCGATCGGGCTTTCGGCTGGGTGGGTCGGGCGGGTTCAGCGCTGGCGGGCGGCGGGAGAGAGGGCGACGGCGGGCGTGGCGGTGCTCGTGGTTGCGGCGGCCTGGGCCGGGGAAGGGCGGGCTGAGGAGGCGAGCGCGGCCTGGAAGCGGGCCGGCATTCCGCGCCCCGTCTCCTGGACGGCGGCCTGCCGCAGGCGGCGGGCCGCGGTCTCGTAGACCGCGACCCCCCGGCGCTCGCCTACGGCGACCAGGTGGATGCCCAGCAGATGGCGGGGGTTGTGCGGTGCCCGGCGCTCGGTGTAGACGAGCCGGTAGGCCATCGCGTCGTCCAGGTAGATCTTCCTGGCGCCCCGCAGGTCGCGCTCGCCCTGCTCTTCCAGGAGGGGGCCGCGTACCTCGGCCTTCACCAGCCGGTCGAGGTAGCTGAGCGCGAGTGTCCGCACCTGGCCCGGTACCGTCAGCAGATCGGCCAGCGCCTCCGGGTGGGCGCTGAAGCCGGGCAGTGGCCGGGCGGGTGCGATCACCGCACGGCCCTACGCGAGACCGCTGACGTCCCGGCGAGGACCGCCGCAGGTTCCTGGGCGGTGGTGCGCTGGCCGGCGCCGGTGGTGCGGGCGCGGGCGGCGCTGGCCTGGGGGCTGACGACGACGCTCACCTCGTCACCGACCACGGGTGGAAGCGGGGTGCGCCGGCTCTCCAGCCACTGCTGGACCTCCTGCGGACTGCTGAAGCTGCCCTCGCGCAGGGTGTATCCGCGCTGGTGGTGGGCGGACTCCAGCTGAAGGAGGAAGGGGCGTTCGGCGCTGACGGCGGCGCTGTCGCGCAGCAGCGCCCAGGTCTCGCCGTATTCGATGCCGTGTTCGACGAGTTGGTAGCGGGAGCCGGACTCCATGATCCGGGCGGCGGCTGCCGCGCTGCGGGCATCGGCCGGTGCACCGGCACCGCGGGCATGCTGGAGGAACTGCTGCGGGTCGGCGCCGCGCTGGACGAGCCAGGCCGCCCCGGCGGCGAAGGTGGGCGCGGGCTCGGCGGCGAGGGCGAAGGTCTGGCCGTCCTCGTTGTGGTGAAGGTGCGCCGCGACAGCGGGCATCCCCCACTCGTTGTAGCCCTCGAACAGGAAGAAGTTGTCGCTGCCGCCGAGACCGTCGGGCACGGTGCTCTCGCTGAGCAGCTCGTACGAGCCGTCGGCGGCCAGGAGGTGGACCTGGGCCTCGGCGGAGGCGGCGTCCTCGGGGCGGCGGCCGGGAAGGTTGAAGTCGGGCAAGGTCGGGTCCGATCAGGCAGCAAGAGGGAGAGCGGGCGGGGTGGGGTCGGTCAGGGCGGGGTGCGGCAGTAGACGGTGGCTGATGTGGCCGCCGCTGGAGGTGCACGCCGCGAACGGACCGTCTGCCGATCGCAGCTTCATCAGCGCGGGCTCGAGGTGGTCGCGCTGCCACGAACTGGGGCCGGCGGCCCCCGACTCGGGGTCGATCGCGGCCTGCCAGGCCAACCACAGGGCGTGAAGCCTCGCCACCGCCTCGGGGTGCTCCTTCCAGCGGGGGCACCAGGGCTTGCCGGCCGTGGTCTCGGGCCCGTAGATCTTGGTGAAGATCTCGTCTACCCATGGGGTCATCAACTCCAGTTCCTTGAGGTACTGCGGGTCGTCGAAGGCGAGGATGAACAGCGGCTCGCCGCCGGCGGGGGTGTCCGGATCGTCGACGTCCTCCGGGGGGAGGGCGGTGGTCATGCTGGCCAGTTGCTCGGCCTGGAGGTCGAAGCCCGCCGCGAGCTCGGCGAGCCGCGCCGTCAGGACGTCGATCTGGGCGTTGGTGTAGCCGGCCGGTGCGGAGTCCGGGTCGGGCTCGGGGGTGGTCAAAAGGGCGGGTGCCTCTCGTCGGCGGGTGATGACACGAGGATCTGCGCTCGACGGCTCGCTCCAGCGAGCCGGACTTGGTGTATAAGCACGCCTTGCTCACCGCCGCCCGCAGCAGCGGGCAGCGGCAAGCAGGGCCGGGGCATCGAGCAATTCCAAGGCTGTGCATGCCTGTTGGGGGACGACCCCGTTGCCCAGGGCGGTCAACTGGGCGGAGCGGGACAGGCCCGGAACGCCGGTGACGTGGCCGGAGTCGAGGCCCATGATCCACTCGACGAACCGCGGGTCGAGCCGACCGCGCTCGTTGGTCGGCTCCGGTGCGGGGCGGGTGGCGCGCTCCCAGCGGGCGATGGCAGGCCCGTACGGGCCCCAGCGGTTCAGCCCGTGGCGCTCGGCTCCCAGATCGGCAGGATCACTTGGGACAGCGGCGAGAGGGAGGTCGGCTCGGTGCGGCGGCCCGGCTTCTGCGGGGCCGGGTGCAGCTTCGCGGTCGCGGAGGGGAGAGTGAGATCCCCCTTCGAGCCACGGCTGTTGGGCCCGCCGTGGGTGCCGTCGCTCGCCTTCGGAGTCGGGAGAAGGTGTTCCACCTCGTCGCTCAGATTCGGGCCGTGCCCGCCCTCGCGCCTGCGGTCCGGGTGCTGGCTGCCCCCGATCGCGCCGAGATTGCTGGTCGGGGTCTTGAGCAGCGTGACCGCGTGCCCCAGGTCCTCCCGCTTCGGGTCCGGGCCCCTCGCATCGCGTGCCTTGGGCGTGGGAAGGCCACGCGGCGAGGAAAAGTCGCTCCCGCTTGTGGGGCGCACCGACGTCGGCGGCGCGAAGCACCGTCCATCGCGCATCCATCCCGAGGTCGGCCAGGGTTCCGAGAACCGCGCCGAGTGCCCGCAGAGCAGGCTCACCTCCGCTGTCTCCCAGATCGCACCAGCCGCATTCCAGGTCGCCATCGGCTGGCGTCCCAGCGGGTGCTGAGAGGATTCCGCGGACGTTTTCAATGATCACCAACTTCGGCTTGAGGACGTCGACCGCGCGGGCGATGGTGTGCCACAGTCCGGAGCGGGTGCCCTCGACGAGCCCGGCCCTCTTGCCGGCCACGCTCAGGTCCTGACAGGGGAAGCCCGCCGTCAGGACGTCGATCGGCTCAACGCTGCTCCAGTCAACTGCGGTTATGTCGCCATGATTTGGCGTCTCTAGGCCAGTGGTGGGCGAGGATGGACGCGGCGTTGGGGTTCATCTCGGCGTGCCACACGACGTGGCCGCCGAGGGCGGCCTGGACGCCCATGTCCAGCCCCCCGTAGCCGGAGCACATGCTGCCGATCCGCGGGGGCCGGTGGACGTGCTGGGTCATCGGCGTGCCCCGGAGGTGGCGCGGGCGGCGGTGGCCGGAGAGGAGACGGCCGCCGCTGAGACGGCGACCTGGGCCTTCGGTCCGGCGGCCTCGGCGGCGGTCTTCGCCGTGGCGGGCGCAGCCTCGGGCGGGTAGGGGGTGGCGGCCGAGCGGACGGCCTTGTGGGCGTACTCGCCCATCGGCGCGGAGGTGATCGCCCGCAGCGCCTCGGGCTCGGGGCCGGTGAGACCGTGCGCGATCTGGGCTAGCTTCCAGGCGCCCTCCTGGAGGACGTCGCGGGTCGCGCCCAGCGAACGGAAGTACTGGATGCGCCCGGCGCTGCTGGCTGGGCGCTCGGGGGCCAGCTCGATCTGGATCGCGGCGATCAGCGCAGGGTGGGCGCGCAGCACGGCCTTGCTGAGGAGCAGGCTGCCGTAGCCGTAGGCGATCGTGCTGCGGTGCCAGGCGACGTCCTCGGGCGGGGCCTCGGGGCCCGTCGGCGGCATCTCGTCGGCGGAGTTCGTGAGGAGGGTCTGCTGCAGCTCGGAGAGCTGTTCTAGCACCTCGGCGAGCCGTTCGCGCTGCGGATCTCGGTAGCAGTAGATGTCGAAGAGCTGCTCGCTGGCGGTGTGGAAGCCGGTGGCGATTTGCAGCAGCATGCCGGACTGGTGCTCGATGGACAGGGACAGGGCGGGGCTCCTAATGAGGCGGAGGCGGGAGGGTCAGCGCCGTGGCTTGGCGGCGGTGCGGGGAAGGGCGGCGACCGGCGGTGGTTCCGCAGCGGTGCGGCGCTGGAACGCCGAGCGGAGCCGGCCGGTGAAGGAACGGGCAGCGTTCGCGCGGGAAGCTGTCTGCGAGTGCTGGGACTGGCCGGAGGCGGGGAGCTGTTCGGCCGTTGCGCGCAGTTCCCTTGCTGAGCTAGCCAGTTGGGCGAAAATCTCGTGATAGTGGTCGGCCGGCCGGGCATCTTCGGAGGAGGGGATGGCCCAGACGTTCGCGCTCATGGCGACGGTGAAGACGGCCAGAAGGTGGCGTTCGGCCGTTGCGATCCGGTTGGTCGCACCCGCCAGGGCGATGGCGGTGCGGCGGGCTGCGGTTGTCGCCGTCGGGTCCGTCGAGATGCTCGGCGCGTACTCGGTGGCGGCGTTGATTGTGCTGGTCTGCACCTCTTGGAGCGCGAGGAGTTGGCGGCGGACGTCGAGGACGTTCGGTACCTCGTTGAGGTACGGGTCGTACGGACCCGGCAGCGAAACTGCGACGGCTTCGATCCGTTTGGCGGCCAGTTGGAGACGCTGTTGGTGGTCGTGGATGGTGGCGGTGGGCGTAGTGGCCTCCCTTCGTCGGGCCGGACGGGCCGGCGTGGTGGTCAGGTGCGGCGCAGCGGAACGACCGTCGCGGGCGGGGAGCTTGGGGCCGTGGGAGCGGAGGGCTCGGCAGGCGGGGAGACCAGAATGAGGGCGGGCGAGCGGCGAAGGGCGGCGTCCACGCGGCGCTCGCTCTCCCCAGCGGCGGGTGGCCGGCCTGCAGGCGGTGCTGCCGTGGGCCGACGGGCAGCGAGGCTGGTGACCTGGGAGGGGACCGCGGTGACCGTCGCGGCTTCGGCCAGCGCCTGCGACGTCTCGCGCACCGTGCGCCGGACCGTGGCGAGCGCGTGCCGGGCGCTGGTCTGCGCCTCGGGGCTCGGCACCGGGTCGGCGAGCAGGGAGGCTGCCCTCGCCAGGCCGGCCTGTGCGAGGGCGAGGGCTGAGGCGGTGGCGGTGAAGACGCCGAGGCCGGCGTCGGGGCGCGCGCTCGTCGAGCGGAAGAACACCTCGTCGAGCGGGGCCGCGACCAGCTCGTGCAGGCGCACCATCGGCCAGGACAGGTCCCGCACTTCGGGCAGCGGCTCGTGCGGCGCCGGTACGGGGATCGCCTGCTCGAAGGCGCTCAGCTGCTCGGAAAGTGAGAGCAGGGCGTCCAGGTCGGCTTGGCCGAGCCCGGCCACGGCGGGAGGCAGGGGGGTGCCGGTCAACCGCGCCTCCTGGAAGGAGAGGAGACGACGGGTGAACCGATCACCGGCGCCGCCGCAGCGGGGCTCGGCCGGCTCTGGCCAGGCGGGAGCCGCGTGGCGAAGGCGAGCACCGCCTCGGCTCCCTGCGCCGAGCACCGGTCGGCGCTGTCCAGCGCGGCGGTGGTGTGTTCGGCACGGCGAAGGCGCAGCGCCTCGGCGGGGCTGCCCGGCTGCTCCGGCGGAGACTGCGCGTACTTGATCGAGAGGTCGAGGGCCGCGCCCAGGTGACGGTGGACGGTGGCCGCGTGGCTCATCGCGACCTCGTACGCCCCGGCCAGTTGGGCCGCGGACGGGTTGTCGGCCGGCTGCCGCCCGTAGTGCTCGGCGTTGTCGCCGCAGTGCCGGATGAACGCCTGCGCCTGGCGAGCCTGGTCCAGCAGGGCGCTGCGGTCGGGGACGCCGGGAGCCGGACCGGACGGGGTGACGGCAGCGTTGTGCCCCAGGGCGCGCAGCATTCCCGCGACCACCTCCAGGTCGTTGCGGTAGGCCGAGTTGGACAGGGCGCCGCCGAAGGTGGCAGGGCCGGCGGTGGCTACTGGCCTCATCGACGCCGTCCCGGGAGGGTGGCGAGCTGCTGCCCGACCGGCAGCGGGGGCGAGGTGACTGTGCGGGCACTTCGGCCGGCGGTGGTTCGGGCGGTGGCGGCCAGGGCCCGCGGAGCTGGACCGTGCGTGAGAGCGGCGGCGGGACCGCTGAGCACCCGGGCGTCGCGGCGCAGGTTCTCGGCCGCGCTGTTCAGCGCCAGCCGAGTCCGGGACAGCGCCACGTTCAGCTGCTGGGCGCCGCGTTCGCGGACCTCGTCGGCGCGCGGGCCGCCGAGGCCGTCGACCTCGTAGAGCCGACCGGCCATCGCGGTGGCCCGGCCGATCGCGCCGAGCGCCTCGCCCAGCTGCGCGCCGGCCGTCGCCAGGGAGCGCACCGCGATCCGGTCGGCGGTCGGGGCATGCGGGTGGTGCAGTGCGGTGGCGACGTGCAGCAGGTCGTCCTGGCAGTCGCGCAGGGCGCCGGTGTGCTCGGCCAGTTCCTGAAGTCCTGGCAGCCCCTCCTCGCGGTAGGCGCGCGGGAGTTTGGCCTCGAGCTGGTTGATGGAATCGGCCGCCGAGTGGAGTCGGTCCACGGACTGGGCACGGGGGGTGGTGGGGGGGCAGTGTGGGTCTCCGGTGGTCAGCGTCGGGATCGTACGGTGGTCTCGGCAGGGCGGGCGGCTGGGGAGGGCGGCGGAGCGGGGCTTCGGCTCAGAGCTGCTCCCTTGCGCCGAGCGGCGCCGAGGACCACCGGTCCGGTGCGCTCGGTGGGGGGCGCCGTCGTGGAGCGGAGCCGTTCCTGCACGCGGTCGGCGGGGGCGAGGGCCCGTACGGCCGAGCCGAGCAGCGGACCGGCGGCGATGGAGGCGTCCAGAGCCATCACCCGCACGATGCCGGCCGAGGTGGCCGCCGCTCGCAGCAGCGCGGCGCGAAGGACGCGCTCTGCCCAGTAGTCGGGATCGCCCGGAAAGCCTTCCGCGCACAGGTCGCGGACCTCGGCCACCGTGATCACCCTGGCGGCCAGGGCGCCGCGCCGCTGCACCTCCCACAGCACTGTCAGCTCGTCTACCGGTTCGCGCCGGTGCGCAAGCGCGGCCATGGCGCTGAAGACCGCGCGATGGCCGGCGTCGACGAAGTCCTCGACCGTGAGCCAGGAGGCGGTCCGCGGGATCTGCTCGGTGGAGCTGATCAGGCTGGACAGCAGCATCTGCTCGTCGTGCCGGGCGGCCTCGGCTGCCTTGGCGGCGGCAGGCCGCGTGGGTGGGGTGGGCAGCGGCCGGGGAGAGCGCTGATCGATCGCCCCCCAGGCATCGGCCAGCCGCGCGATCACAGTGTGCAGCGCGTCGGTCAGTTCGACGGCGGCCTCGACCGCCTCGGTCTCCGCGGCATGCAGCAGGCGGTGAGCGTGTTCCTCCAGCGCCCGCCGCACCGCCGTCTCCAGGACCATCCGCCCGTAGGAGGCGGCGTGCGCGGGCCTCGGGCAGGCGGCAACCAGCGTGTGGCCGTAGCTCGCGCTGAACCCGGGGACCTCCCGGGTGGCCGTGGTGATCGCCGTGATGGCCCAATCCGCCTTCGCCTCGGCGTCGGCGTCGGCGTCCGGGGCGGGGGCGAGGGCCGGGTGGCCGGCGGTGTGCTGGGTGAGCAGGATCGCGAAGAAGCTCTCGTGCGCGGGGCGGTAGAAGTGCCGGGGCTCCAGCCACTCCTTCAGCAGGGCGAGTTGGGCCGGGTCGAGCAGGCATGCTCCGAGTACCGCCTGCTCGGCCTCCAGCTGCGGGCTCATGTCCCGGTTGACCGGCGTCACTCGGGTACCGCCTCCTCGCGCGGTCGGTCCGGGGCCAGCAGGGCGCGCAGCTGGTCCAGGTCCTCGACGAGCGCCTCGTCGCGGATCCGGACGCGGCCGGCGCCCACCGACAGGTGCCAGCCCCCGTCGGCCCGGGTGACCGGCAGAAAGCCGAGGGTGTTGTCGCTCATGTCAACTCCGTTGCGCGGAAGGAAGGATGATGGGATTCACAGGGTTCGGCCCGCAGTGCGCGGCGGCGGGTAGTAGCCAGGAGCAACCTCGTGGAGCCGACCAGCGGTACTGCTCCTGGCGCTGGCCGCAGCCGAGCGGCGTGCTCCTGCGGTGCCCGGCGGTACGAACTGCTGGAGGTCCGCGGTGATCTTCTGGCCGATGTCCCGCAGCACCTCGACGTGGCTGTGGAGCCGGGCCCCGGCGTCTGGATGGCCGAGCTCGGAGACGCGGTCCGAGAGGTTGTCGAGGGCCTCCTGGAGCTGCTCAAGAGCACCGAGCCGGTCGGCGACGGCGTCCCGCGCGGCCACCGACGGCTCCGGCAACGGCGCGAGGACCGTGGTGTACGAGGCCACCGCCGCCCGCAGCGCCTGCGCGCGGATGCGGTCGGGTTTCAGCAGATCGGCCTGGTTGGACCGAAGGAGGTTGCCGCCCGCGCCCATGCCGTGCAGGAAGCAAGGGTCGAGCACGTCGTACTCGTCGAAGCCGAACCACGAGGAGTCCAGTTGCCCGCTCTGCGGCGAGACGATCCGGACCCGCACCCCGTTCCACGTGTCGTGGCGGATGGTCTGGGTGAGCTCGGCGGTGACGATCAGGTCGCCGCGGCGGGCCACCTGCTTGGTGCCGGCGACCGTGCCGTCCGACAACGGCGAGATCAGCGTGAGCGCCTGCGCCCGGTCGACCGGGATCTGCCAGGGGTCCAACGGGTAGAAGCTCCTTGCCTGTTGAGGACGGTCCTATCGGTGCAATCGATCGACGGGAGGCCGCCTGGACGGGTGGGGCGTCAGGCGGCGTCGCCTCGGCAGGAGAAGGGGGAGCAGCCGGCATCCGAGCCGTTCTCCAGCTCCTCCTCGTCCAGGTCCAGTCGTAGCTGCTGGGCACGGGCCTCCGCCCGGGTGAGCTTGTCGATCGGCGCCAGGCCGAGCGGCAGTCGGGAGCGGTGCAGATACGCTTGCCCCAGCAGCGGCCGTCCGTCGGCATTCGCCCTGGCATTGCCGGCCCGGATCGCGGCATCGAACTCCACGACGTCTGCCCACTCCTTGGGCGAGTTGTCGCGGATTTCCCGCCACTGGGCATTTCCGTGGAATGGGCAGCCGAGACAGCTGCTCTTGGGAGTGGACCCCCAGCCGTGCTCGGCGAGCAGCTTGAGGCAGTCATCGCGCGACATTCCGAGATCCAGCAGCGGGAAAGTGTGGCGAGTGTACTTGACATCGGAATCCTTGGCCCGATGGAACTCGTCCGTGCTGATGCCTATCCACTGCTCGGCGTACAAGCCGCGGGGAACCCTCACCGGATGCGGGTAGCCGAGTATCTGGCGAACCTGGCGCTTTATTGGCTTGATCTTATATTCGCCCGTACATTGGCGCCGCGTCATTCCTGGACTGCCGTCCTGGTTGAGAATGTACAGCGGCATGGACGCAAATCGGTGCGCTGGGTCTAGCGCGTCCTCGCGGATATTTCCGGAGGAAACCCGAAGGATCGGTATGTTCGCTGGCCGGGCAATCCTGCGCTCGACCTCATCCAGGTGCAGATAGACCTTGGAAGGTTCCCATCCGATGTCGGAGAAAATGGCATAATCGAGCTTCGGGAGTTCGCCCAGCGCTGACAGCAAAAGCAATGTCGTGGATTGCACGCCGGCGCCTAGAGAAAGGATTCGAGTGGCCGCTTCGGTGGTGTAGTTCATGCGGCGCCACCGGCCTTGGCCATTGCGCGCTCGGTGATCAGGGCGGTCTGGCGGGAGGAGGCCGCCCCCACTTCGGCGGCGCCGGACTCCTTATACCAGGGGCGCAAGTTCACCAGCGCTGGCCTCAGGCCGGTAGCAAAGAGGAGAGCGGTTCCCTTTTTCAGGGCGCGGATCTGGTCGGGCGGGAGAATGCGTTCCTGGCGCATGCTGACCGAGGTGGACCGGCCGGATTCCGACGTGGAATGCGATACCGTTTCGACGTCGTGGTCGCCGACCAGGCGCGACAACTTGTCGGCGAAATCGGCGTCGTCGATGCCCGAGCCCACCAGTTTGATGGTGGCGGCGCTCCACATCGCGTCCATGCCCGCCTCGCCCCAGACTTTCTGGCCCTGGCGGTAACTCTGGAGAATGGTGATCGGGATGACGCCGCGCGATCCCAGGTGGGAATAGAGGTCGGGCAAATCTCCGATTTTGCAAACATTTGCGGCCTCGTCCAGAATGGCCAGCAGCGGCGGGTCGAGTCGGCCTCCCGCGCGTTCGGCCTCGATGACGGCCGTGCGCATCACGGAGTCGGCCGCAGCCGCGATCAGCGCGCTCGCGGAGCCACCGCCATCCTTCGAGAGAAGGAAAAGCGAGTCCTTGCGGGTGACGAATTCCCTCGGCTTGAACTCCGGCAGGTCGGGATTCGGCGTGACCCACTTCGAGATCTGAGGGTCCAGAAGGCAAGCGGCATACTGGCGCGCGGTTTCGTAAATGCCGTCACGGGTTTCCACGGCACCGCTCACCGTGCCCTGGAGCTGGTCGGCGATGGCGATCATCCGGTGGTCGCGGAGAATGTCGACCGGGGTGCGGTCGCTCGGCACCGCAAGCCACTTGAGGACGTCGGTGATCGGCCGGCGGTCGCAGCCCGCCGCCAGGAACAAGGCGCAGAGCGTGTTCTGCGCGGCGGTGCTCCAGAAATCGCCCTGCGAGGACTCGTCGACGGCGGCGGCGACGAAATGACCGGCCAACCGCCGTGCGCCCGGCAGGTCCCCCGCGTCGGCGAGGATGTCCCACCACATCAGCTGCGGGGTGTGGGCGATCTGCTGCGGGTCCATGGTCCAGACCCGCCCGACCTCGGAGCGCGCTTCCAGGCACGCCGTGTAGGCATCCCGGGCCGCCTTGTTCGAGGTGAGCAGGACGGGGCCGGGCGCGCGCAGGATCGCGGGGACGGCGATGCTGGTGGTCTTGCCGGAGCGCGGCGCCATGATCGCGACCGCGACGTCCTCCCAATTCGACCGGACTTCAGGGCCGTTGGGAGCGAGGTCGCCGAGCAGGATGCCGGTGTCGTCCGGACTGATCTCGCGCGGCTTGGCCTTGGAGAGGCTGGGGCGCAAGTCGCGAGCCTTGGCGGTGATCTCCGCAGGCAGCAGCGGGGCGAGGTCGCTGCGGCCGGCAAGGCCGGTGGGCTGGCTGCGGTGCTTGGACCACAACAGCAGGCCGGCCGCAGTGAGGGCGAGGGAGATCAGCGCCGGGGCGATTCGGGTGCTGATCAGCAGGAGGAGCGAGCTGAGCTGGGGGAAGAGCCGGTCGGGGTGCAGAGCGGCGTCGACCGGCCGGTACGGGGCCCACGGGGCGGCGGTGGTCGCGGCGGTGGCGGCGCTGCCGCCGACCCAGGCGAGGGAGCCGAAGACGGCAACGGCGATGCCCGCGCCGATGAGCGCGTAGAGAAGTGCATCCGAACCGGGGCTTGCAGAGGGGGATTTGGGGGAGGCGGGCAGGAGTGCGGTCCTTGCAGGGGGTGGTGGTCTGCCGGGCAGGAGGCGCGCAGCGGCAGGGGCCCGGAGCGGGCGGGGGCGGGCGGCGATCACTGCGGGACGGAAGCCCGAGACGTGGGCGATCAGCCCGGTGGCCGGCGGGTGGTCAGCCGGCGGGTACGGCGTGCTCAGCGACGGGCAGCGGGTGCCTTGGCCGGGCAGGTCGTTGGAGCGGTGCCGGTTTCGATGCGGAACCGGCGGACGAGCTGGACCAGCTCGGCCGCATCCGGGCCGGGGCGGGTCACCGTGCCGCTGCGCGGGCGGAGGCGGCGACCGGCGTCGGCGCGGTGCTGGCCGTGGAGGCGCTCGGGCCGCCGGGCGGCGAAGTGCGGGCGCGCGCGGCGAGGGCGCGGGGCACGGCCGGCTGGTCGTTGGGCTCGTCGGGCTGGGCCAGCTCCGCCTGGGCGAGAAGGTAGCCCACCGTGGTGAGCTGGGCGCTGGCGTCGTGCAGCGCAGTGGCCATGGGCGGTCGGGCGGGCAGGAAGTCCGCCTCGGCGAGGGAGTCGAGGCGCTGCGAGGCGGTGTCCAGAAACGCGGTGAGCCGCTCGACCAGTCCGGTCTCGGGGTCCATCACCGCGACGACGGCGGAGCAGAGGTCCTCGACGGTGTCCGCCGTGTGCACCTGTGCGGTGGCCGCCACCAGTCGGGACTGCATCCAGGCCAAGTCCCTTCCACTGAAAGCGATTTCCGTTGGTCGGCGTGAGAGTGGAGGGACGACTCGGGTGGTGTAGCCGGCGTCAGTGAGGAGCTGTTCGGCGAGGCGGATGCGCTGGTTGACGTCGCCGTAGCCGGCATCCTCCGCGGTGAAGATTGCCCCGGGGCCCTCGTTGTAGAAGCCTGCGCGGCTGAGGAGCACCCGGCTGGCGGTGTCGGGGGCCTCGGCCCAGGCGTTGCCGGAGGCCGTGGCGGAGCCATTGCGGTGGGGGAAGCGGACGAAGACGATCTGGCGGGGCGGTTCAGGCAGGGGACTTCCTTCTTGCTGGTCAGCGGCTTGGGTGGCCTTGGTTCGGGTGGCGGGGGTCGCGCATGGCCAACCCGGTCTCAAACGCACGGAACTGGGTCGAGCCCCTCGACGGCGGCAGGGTGCGGATGGTGGCCGCGGTGCGGGTAGCGGTGCTGATCTCAGCGTGAGCGCGGACGACGGGCACGGGGCCGGCGACGGCGGAGGTGAGCATGTTCAGGTACCGCACAGGGGTGGCCGCGGACAGGACCGCCGTCCACTGGTCCAGCCAGTCGGGACCGAAGGCGACGTCGATCTGCCAGGGGCCGACGCCTTCCCCGAAGAGGTGGTCCGGCTTGGGGGTGTGGACGAGCGCCGCCTTGCCGTCGGGGGAGGTGAGGCGGATGCCGTCGAGGACCGCAGCGCCGGAAGCGTCCGGCGCGGTGACCTGGACGATGCCGCCGTCCCCGTCGTCGAACTGCACGGCTGTCAGGTCGGAGGGCGTCCAGCCGGCGTTGATGAGGGGGCGCCAGGCGGCCGTCGAGTGGCCGGGCCACTCGGCGACGATCTCCTCGGGCGCCACGTACCGGTCCGCGGCCAGGGCCTGGACGAGCGCCCCGACGATCTCGGCGGGGGTCTCCCTGGTGAAGGTGGCCTGCCACCTCGGCCGCTTGTCGCCGGGCCTGTCTCGGACACTGATCTTCCACAGGTGGAAGACAGCCTCCTCGCAGAGGATCTCGATCCGGCCGCACGGGCTGGTGGCCGCGACCCTGTTCCTGTGAGGGGCGTTCTCGAACGGCCAGCCGTGTGCGTTTACGACCGGCCGGAGGACGCGGCCGATGTCCCCGGCGCCCGCCAGGTAGCGCGGGTGGACGAGGAACTCGCCCGAGGTGTTGAGCATGGATCTCCGGGTTCAGCGGTGGGGAGGTTCGACGATGCGGGGGTGCGGCGGAGCGGCCGAAGCCGGGGCGAGGTGCACCGAGGCGCCGGTGCCGGCCGCCCGCAGTGCCGGGGACTGCGCGGTGGCGGCCCGGCTGCGGGTGGTCTCGTCCGCGGCTTCGGCGATGGCGTCGGAGGTGGCGGCGGTGCGGAAGGCGGCGGTGGTGATGGCGGTGGCCTGGGTGAGCAGCGGTTCCCACAGCGGCGGGCGGTCGCCGTACTCCTGGGCGACCTGCCGGCCGATCTCGCTGATCGTGCCCGCGAGTTGGTGGGCGGTCCCGGGCGTCAGCGTCAGTCCCTGGAGGACCTCGGCCGCCTCATGGGCCGTCAGGAAGGGGGCGAGATCAATGATCTCGGCGAGGGCACGGCCGGCGCGGGCGATGGCGTCGTTGGCGACGTCGATGGTCCTGGTGGTGCGGGTCTCGGGCAACGAGCGGGAGCCTCTTTCTACGGGCGCCGGCCGGCGCGGGCCGTGGCGGTGGTGACGGGAGGGAGGGCGGGGAGGAAGCCAGAACGCTGGCTGGTGGTGCCGGCCAGCGCCGCGCGCGAGCGTCCGTGGAGGCCAGCGCTGCGGGTCTCCGCGAGGTGGCACACCGCCAGGGCCAGGGACCGGTCGCGGCCGGTGTCCGCCACCGTGCCGTCGGGCCGGGCCAGTGGGGCGACGAGCCGGACCTCGTGCTCGCCGACCCGCAGCAGCGCCCACCGGCAGGAGGCCGGATCGTCCTCAGCGGCAATCCCGGTGGCGGCCAGGATGCGCCGCGCCGTCTGGCGGAAGTGCTGGTCGGCAGGGGCGGCGGCATCGGGATCGGTGCGAAGGGTGCATTGCCACACCAGCCGGGTGCGCAGGGCCGAGGCCGGGTTACCGGCAGCCGACAGGTGCGCGGCTAGCTCCGCCCCGAACGCCTCCAAGTCCGGGGTGGGCAGGTCCTCGACCGGGCGCCAGGCGTCGATCAGGCGGGGGCGGGCGCGGTGGAGGGCGGCGGCTGCGGCGATGGCGGCGAGCAGGTCGGCGGTGGTGGCGTACCGCGAGATCGTCGGTTGCACCTCAGCGTCCGCGACTGGGAGCGGCGGGCGTGCCGGCCACCGTGCCGCTGCGGCCGTTGGTCACAGGCCGTCCGGATCCTCGAAGGCGAGCGTGGTCTCCTCGAGCGTGCGGGACAGTTCCCACAGCTGGTCGAGCGCCTTCTGGCCCAGCATGTATGCCGGGCTGCAGCGGCAGGGGGTAACAGCGATGGCTCCCAGCAGGTTCTTGAGTGCTCCGAAGACGCTGGTGTCGTCCACGGAGTTCAGCTCGCGCAGAATGCGCAGGGCTTGCTTCTCGGAGTAGGTCGTCCGGAGCTGCTCCGTCAGATCCTGCAGGTGGCCGGCGGCAAGGGTGACGTCGGAGTTGGTCAAATGGTGCTCCAGTTCAAGGTGTTCGGGATGCGCCGGGCCTGATGTGCGGGTCGGGTCGGGGCGGGCCTTGTGCCGGTGGCGACGGGGTCGACTGCGGTGGGCTCGCAGGTCGGGTCGCTCACGGCTCTCGCGTTCAGTTCGGGTTCTCGTTGACGCGGTCGGCGCTGGTGGCGGCGGCGGCCAGTTCGGGCAGGTCGGCCGGCGCGCTCTCGCGCTGATCGATCCACCAGGACGCCTTGTCCAGCGTGCGCAGCTGCTGCTCGACGGCCAGCCAATCGCCCTCGGCGAGCACTCCCTCGACCACCAGGGCCTCGTAGGCGGCGGTCACCAGCTGGTGTCGGCAGCGCTCACCCCACGCGATGGCACGCTCGGGGCCTTCCAGCGGGGGCATCTCGAAACGGCCGGCCCACTCGGCGGCGGCCTGCGCCTCCTCGGCGCGGCGGGCGGCGATCCACGCTTCGCGCTCGGCGGTGTCCTCCTTGCGCTCCGCCAGCCAGCAGTCGCGGCAGGAGCGGGTGGCCAGCCAGCGGGCGTAGCCAGCGCGCTTGTCGGCGGGACGAGCGGACAGGTCGTGGTCGACCTTGTGCCCGCAGTCGTGCTCGACGGACCAGTTCTTCTTGACGGACAGGGTAATGCTCCTTCAGTCAGCGGGAGTTGGTGTGCCCGGCGGCCCACGCAATCCGCGGGTCGACGACCTGCGCGGACGCGGCAGTGGAGGCTGCACCGGTGGCGTGCAGAGCAGCGGTGGAGCGAACCCGGCCGCTGGTGGCGAGGGCGGCGCGGGCGCGGGCGCTGCCCGGTCCACTCGTGCGGGCAGCCGGCGCGGCGGGAGCGGCGGCGACGGCGGCGAGGTCCTTGCCGGCCCCGGCGAGAATGGTGGTGGCCTCGCCGATCACCGCCTCGACGCGGGCCAGGTCGACGCCGCCGGGGTTGGCGCGCACCTGCTCCTCGATGACGCGCAGGCGGGAGGCGATCTCGGCGGTCAGCAGCGCGCGGTCATGCAGCAGGGCGTCGGCGCCCTGCTCGTCGCGGCTCGGCCCGGCCGGCGGGTGGACGACGGTGCCGAACGGGTCCGTCTGCGGGACCGGTGGGATGGGGCCGAGGTCGGGGGCCTTGAACAGGCGGGTGGCGAACGGGTCCTCGGCGTTCGCGAGGTGGCCCGGCGCGGGGACGGGCGAGGGCGGGGTGCGGTCCATCACCTCGATCAGCCGGGTGGCGAACGGGTCAGTGCTCTCGTACGGCCCGCCCAGCGGTTCGAACGCGAGGTCGGAGGCGACCCGCAGGCCCTGGCCGCGCAGCGTGGAGATGGCGGTGGCGGTCCGCTTGGTGCCTTCGAACTCGGGCTCGTCCAGGACGTAGAGGCTGGGGTGCTCGCGGGTGCGCGTGAAGCCGGCCTCGGCGAGGGCGAACGCGACCTGCTGGTTGCCGTGCGGGTTGGTGGCGACGATGCCCAGGCGCGGGTGGCGGCCGATGTGCACGTCGTGCGTGCGCGGGGCGCTGGCCTGGACGACGGCACCGGGGCCGGCGGCGCGGGCGGCCGGGCTGTCGGGGCCGGGCCGGGTCGCCTCGTTATAGTCGAACGCCGGGTCCGCGCTGACCTTGACTCCGCCGCGACGCAGCGCGGCGACGGTCTGCCGTGCGTGCAGGAAGACGTTCTGCTCGGTCGCCGGGTCGAGGGCGTGGCGCCCGTCGTCCAGCTGGCGGAACCCGGCGCGGGCGAGCAGCGTGTGGGCGGTCGGCGAGGCATCGGGGCCGACATCGGCGACGACGCCGTACTGCGGGTCACGGGTGATGGAGACGTGCTCGGGGGTGATGCGCTGCTCCTCGGGGCAGAGGTGGACGCGGTCAGCGGCGGGCGGCCGGTGCCGGCGAAGTGGGGACCGGCACCGCGGGGCGGGCCTGATCGGAAGTGGTGGGGGCGCCGTGCGCGGTAGTGGTGCGGGCGGCGGCGACGCGCGTCGCCGAGGGCGAGAGGGCGACGCTGGCCGTCTCGACGCCGGGGATCGACGGCCTGATGCTGACCGGGACGCCCAGCTCTCCCAGCACGGCCACCAGTTGGGTGGCGGTCTGGGTCTGCCGTACGGGGTCCGGATCTGCTAGCGAGTAGCGCTCCGGGGCGTCCTCCAGACCGAGCCGGAATCCGGCCTCGGCCAGCGCCGCCAGCACAGCCGGATCGCGGCTGGCGGTGGCTGCGGTGATCCCGGCGCCGGCAAGGCGCCGGAAGACGACCCCGGGCTGCGGCGCCGTGGTCGGGTTCTGGCGGGGCACGCAGTTCTCCAGGGGGTCAGCGGGAGGCCACTCGGCCGAGCGCGGGCCCGGGTGGCAGGGGCGGTGCGGAGCCGGCGGTGGTCATCCTCAGGCGGCGCGACGGCCGGGCGGCCTCGGCCCGTGCGGCAGCAGGCCGGGTGGTGTCCCGCAGCATCGTCACCCGGAACTCGCGGCGGGCCTCGGTCGCTGCGAAGGAGGCGATGTAGTCGGTGACGTAGAGCTCGCCGCGGCCGGGTTCGTAGTTCAGCCACACGTACGAGTGCTCGTCGTCCTTCGGGGTGGCGGTCAGCCACCAGTGCCGGTCCTCGAAGGCGTACATCGCCTCCACGACCAGGGCGCCGGAGACCACCTCCTCGGCGACGGCTCGCTCGCGCGGGCCGAGGCGGTCAGCGGTCAGCGCATCGGACATGAGCGTGCGGGCCTTGGCAGCAGCAGCGTCGGCGTCCGGGAACGGACCGCCGTACTGGAGCCACCGGTAGTGCTCGACCAGGTCGGCGTTGCGCTGGGAGGGCTGATGCCAGTTCGCGACCGGGACGCGCGCCTTGACCAGTTGGTCGATCGCGCCGGCGGCGTTGCGGATCTGGTCGTCCCGGCCGACGCTCGGGCGCTGACACCAGCCGTCCAACTCATCGGCCCGGTACCAGAATCCGGACTGGTAGAGGATTTCTCCGGCGGCCCGGGGCAGCGGACCGGTGCGCACGGCGAACTCGCCGCGGTCGAAGTCCCAGCCGAAACGCACCGAGCCGGCAGCGCCAGCTGCCATCGGCATTGACATCGCAGGACTCCCGATCAGCGGCGGCGGGCCGCGCCCTGCACGACCACGACGGGCACCGGAGCGGCAGCGGGTGCCGAGGCGGCCTGGTCCGCCTGCTGCTTCGCCTCTCCCTCGCGTTCCTGGAGCAGCCGCACGAGGTCGGCCTCCAGCACGTCGCGCTCCTCGGCCGCCACCTCCAGGCGCTCCAGCTGCGCGTCCAGCGCGTCGAGGACGCCGTCGTCGACGATGCGCTGGGCGGCGGCGATGTTGATCAGCCGAACCCGCTGGAAGGACACCGCGGTCTCGGCCGCGACCAGTGCGCGGTGCGTCTCGATCACGCGGCAGGTCGACGCGTCGGCCCGCGCCTCGTTGGCGACCAGAGAGGTGATGGTCTGGCCGAGGGCGGCCTCCAGGCGGGCGTCCTGGCGGGTGAGGGTCATGGTCGGCATGAGTCTCCAAGAAGTAGTCAGAGCAGTTGAGTTGGAAGTGCCGGTGCGGTCAGAACGGGGGCGGGCCGATACCCGGAGCAGCGGAAGGAGAGGAGACGGCAAGGTGCGGCGGCGCCGGCGGGAGTGGGCCGGGGCGGCCGAGCAACACCGGGGACGTCCGGCGGGCAGCGGCACGCCGGACGCCGGGCTCGGGCGGGTCGACCGCGTACCCCAAGGAGGACCACGCCTCGCGGGCGGATGCCAGGCTGGGGTGACGAGCGGCTCCGTAGTGCCGGCTGCCCGGCTCGGTGTAGAACAGCGCCGCCTCCCCAGCGCCCGGGTACTCGACGAGCAGCTCAAGCTCACCCTCGATGCCCCGATGCTGGGCGTGGAGCACCAGGTGGCCGTTGTCGATGTCGTCGCTGACCAGGTGCACCCAGACGGTGCGGCCCAGAGTCCGCGGCTCCGCGGTGACCGCCGCTCGCAAGCGCGGTGGCACTTCCTCGACCCGTCGGCGCTGCTCGTCCGGGCTGTACACCCGGGTGAAGCCGTAGCCGGCGACCGTGACCAGCCTCTCGGCCTCCAGGATCTGCCGCCGCGCGTTGCTGCGGTCGGTGTCGCGGCGGATGCGGTGCAGTAGCAGGGCGTCGTCGCGCACGAGTCCGGCCTGCTCGAGCCAGTACGCGCTGCGCCGGTCGGGCGGGTCGGCGACGACGGTATCCGGCTCGGGCAGGTGGGCGATGGTGATGTGCATGATGACGGCTCCTGAACGGTCAACTGCGCTGGGGGAAGGGCGAGAAGAGGCGGATCGAGTGGCCCTCTCTCGCCGGTCGGTGGCGGCGGACCTCGGCCTGTTTTCCGGAGTTCCGGCCCCGGCGCTGCCGGCTCGTGCGACGATGGCCTCGGGGTCGCCCCCGTTCGGGCCTGAGTCGTCACCCGAGCGCGGTGTTCGCGGTCACCCCGGTGGCGATCAGGCCGCCGTCCGGCTCTCGTGCATCCGGGCGTCGGTGTCGAAGAGGCTCAACTCGGCCCGGTGGAGCAGGTGCTGAACAACGAAGCTCCGCCCGGCCACCCGCCACAGCCCGCGGCCCTTGCCCAGCTGGGCGATGGCGGCGGTCTCCACGCCGCTGAGGCCGAGCAGGCCGGCGGTAGCGGCCAGCTGGTCGGCTTCCTGCCGGTAGATCACGCGGGTCGCGCAGTCGGTCAGCAGGCCCTCGGCCAGAGCTCGTGTCCGCGAGCCGGCGTCGCCGGCGCTGAGCAGGTCGCTCAAGCGGTGGATGATCAGCATGTTGGCGATGCCCAACCCGCGGCTCAGCTTCCACTGCGCCTGCATGCGCTGGAGCAGGGCTTCGTGCCGCATGACGCGCCACGCCTCGTCGTAAACGACCCACCTGCGACCGCCATTGGGATCGCTGAGTGCGGCCTCCATCCATGCCGACGCACACGTCATCGCCAGCACCAGCGCCGTGTCGTCGCCGGTGGATCCGAGACGGGACAGGTCGATCGTCAGCATCGGGCTGCGCGGATCGAAGATTGCGGTCGACGGAGCGTCGAACATCCCGGCGAGGTCACCGTTGATCAGGCGGCGCAGCGCGTGGGCGAGGTCCTGGGCGGCGGCGCCGACCCGGCGGGTGGGGTCGCCGAGCGCCGCGTCCAGGACGGCGGGCTGCCCGAGGACAGCGGCGACGTCGCCCAGCAGCGGAACCTGGCCGGTCAGGTCGGTGCGGGTGACGACCGCGTCCAGGGCGACGTCGAGCGCGGTGTACTCCATCGGCGCGAGATCGCGCTTGAGCACGGTGCGCGCCAGCGAGCCGAGCAGCAGCAGCCTTCGCTTGCGGACCTCGCCCGCCCAGTCGGCCGGATCCACTCCCGCCGGAGGGGGCGGGGCGTCCAAGGGGTTGAGCTTCCCCGGCAACCCTGGACCCAACGCGATGGTGGTGCCGCCGACCGCCTCCGAGACCGGCGTCCACTCACCCTTCGGGTCGCACGGCACATACACGCGGTAGCCAAATGCCGTGCTGCGCAGGGCAATTGACTTGGCCAGTGCCGACTTCCCCTGCCCAATGACGCCGGCGATCAGCGTGTTCGGGTTGGTAAAATTTTCAACTTTTCCGTATAGGGCGAACGGATCGAAGACGAACGAGGCTTCGGCGTGGACATCCCTGCCGATCAGGACGCCCGAGGAGCCGAGGCCGCCCTCGGCCAGGAACGGGTACGCGGCGCTGGCGGTGGCGGTGGTCATGCGGTGCGCGGGCAGCTTGAGCTTGCTACCGCGTAGGGAGGCCGGGCCGGGGCGGCCGGCGGCGGGGTAGGTGGGGAGGAGTTCGGCGTTCTCCTCGCGGCGGTTCTTCGGACGCTGGGGTTGGCCGGCCTTGCGGGCGGTGCGGCGGGCGGTGGCGAGGTCGCGCTTGGCCTGGCGGCGGGTGGCGCGGTCTGAGCGGGTCGGGGTGAACAGGGGGGTGGCACTGGCGGAGCGCAGGAACGTTTCTCCTGATCAGGTGCGAGAGGAGGCGGTGGGGGTGCCGCGCAGCTCGGAGGGGGTGGCGATGCGGCGCACGCGCCCGGCGGTGGAGGTGTGGCGCTGGCAGATCGCCATGTCCGGTGCCCCTTCCGGCAGCCGAAGCGCGCACGCCTCGCGGGTGGGGCGGCGTCCGTCGGCACGTGGGGCGCGGTGGTAGGCGCCGTGGAGTGCTTCGCAGGTCTGCCAGACGCGGATGCGGGCGGCGTGGAGGTGGTCGGCCTCGGCCGGGGCGCTGGGCCGGGTGGTGCCGGTGTGCGTGTCGAGCAGCGCGAACAGCGCGACGCAGTGGGCGTGCAGGGCGTCCAACTCGGCGCGGGAGACGGGCTCCTGCTCGGGCAGGGCGGTGTGGTGGTGGACGTCGAGGCCGGCGGTGGCGAACCGCAGCAGGCGGTGCTCACCGGTGGTGGGCGGGTGGTGCACGGCGGGGCCTCCCGTCAGGTGCGCGCGAGCGGCAGAGCGGCCTGGGTGAATCCCTCGGCCTGCTGCCAGCGCAGGAGCCGCGGGTCCAGGCCGGTGCCGGCGGCGGCGGTCTCGATGGAGGCGCAGGCCCGGCGCAGCTCGTCGGGGGTGTCGGCGGAGACGACAACCAGGCCGGTCAGGTCGACATCGGCGTGGCCGGCGATCAGCTCGCGTTCGTGCTGCTTGGCGTCCGCGTACTCCATCGAGTCGGCCTCGGAGTCGACCTGGCCCTTGCGCACGCGCTCGGCGGCGTCCGCGATGATGCTGGCCTTCGTGCGCTGTACCGCCTTGAGCGCGGCCTCCAGGGCCTGGGGGCCGTAGGTCAGGGAGAGCGTGCGGCGCGCACCACCTGCGAAAATGAGCGGGTGGAGGAAGCCGTGGGCGACCTCGGAGCGGGGCCACTGCTCGATCCAGTAGACCGCGTGGCAGGCCGTGTCGGTGGTCAGCCGAGCGGGTTCCTCGACGACCACGACCGGACCGGCGGCGGCCGGGGCGGCAGTGGGCTGGCCGGTCTCGGACCACTGCTCGAGGTGGGCGAGAGCCTTGGGGTCGTACGCGCTGCGGATCACGGCGGCGAACTCCCCGGTGGTCAGCCAACCGCCGGGGTTCAGACCGGCGTTGCGCAGCGACTGCTCGAAGCCGGGGACCAGCTGGGCGAGCACGGCGAAGGCGCCGACCAGGCCGCCGCCAGCCTCCCCGATCAGGCGGCGGGCCGCCTTGAGGTCCAGGCTCACCGCGATGTAACACTCGTGAGGTGCTGCGGTCGGGCCGGAGGCGGCGAGCAGTTCCTCGTAGACGGGGCCGGCGACCTTCGCGTCGGGCCGGCCGTGTTCGGCCCAGTAGCGCTGCAGGGCATCACCGCTGTCGGGGACGGTGCGCTCGATGACCTGCACGGTGGTGATGTAGCCGGTGCGGGCGAGCGAGGCCAGGCACCGGCCCCACGCGGAGACGTTGGCCGCCTGGGTCGGAGGGTCGAGCAGAGCGAACGCCCGGCTGGAGACGCGGATGGCGGCGGTGAGGGTGTTCTTCTGCGGGTCGTGGACTGCACCGAGCGTGCCGCCCGGGGCGGTGACGGCGCGAAGGCTCGCCGCGGTGCCGGGCAGGTGGAGGAGGCCGTCGCGGCGGGGCCGGGTGGCGGGACGGGCGAGCCAGACGAGCTGGCCCTTGGCGCGACGCAGGTAGTAGCGGATGACGATAGGTGACCAATCGGCGATGGAGCGGCTGTGGACGCGGACGATGACGAGGGCGGCGGCCAGAGCCCAGAGGGGGGTGGCCAGGGCGGCGCCGGCCAGTCCGGTGGCGACCATCGTCGCCAGGAGCAGGGCGCCGGCCGTGCCAACGACGGTGAGCTGGGCGACACTGAGCCCGAGCAGCACGCCGCGGCGGGACCGGCTGGGGAACCGGACGGTCGGGAGTTCGGAGGCCGACAGGGGCGACTCTTTCGGTGAGGGCGGGAGGCCGGCCGGGGCTCGGGCGAGGGGTGGCCCCGGCCGGCGGCGGTCAGGAGGTGGGCGGGGCGGAGGAGCCGACGGCGGCTCCCGGCGCGGAGGCAGGCCCTGCTGCGGCAGAGGGAAACGTTTCTGCTGCCCCGCCTGAGGAGGGAGAGCCGGTGGAACGGCCGGCGCCCATGACTACCTGCGGCGCACCGGATCCGCCCGCGGCGGTGGCGGCAGTAACTGCACTGCTCGCCTTCGTGGTTGATCCCTCGTCGGGTGCTCCGGGCTGCTGGCCGGAGGTCGAGGCCCGGGAGATCAGGGGCTGTCCCTGGTCGCCGCCGTTGCTGCTGCGGCTGCCGCGCCGAGTGATCAGGGCCTGGTCGATCGCGTCGCCGCCGCCTCCGGAGGAGGTGCCGGGGAACCGGAACGTGCTCGGCGTCGACGGGGCCGAGTCGGAGCCGGAGCCGGAGTCGGAGGTGTTGCCGCCGACCGGGCTGTCCTGGCCGGGAACCTGGGCCGGGCCCTGCGGGGCGCCTCCGCCCATCGCCGCGCCGCCGCCCATCGCCGCGCCACCTGCGCCGCCGGTTGCCGCGGTGGCGGCCATCCGGCCGCCCTTCTTCGCAGCGGCGGCGCCGGCCTGAAGGCCGGCTGCGGTCGAGCGGTGCAGGTCATGGCCCTGTCCGCCGTCGCCGGCCCAGTGCACGAACTTGTAGATCGCCATGGGCGACAGCAGTACCAGCATCATGACGACGAGGCCGGCGATGATGTCCGACAGCGCCTGCACGCCGTCCTTGGTGTTGCTCTCGCCAAGGGCGGAGACGCCGACCAGCATGATCACCGTCATGATCATCTTGCTGAAGACCACCGTCGCGGTGGCCTCGATCCACTTGCGCCGCCAGTCGCGCGTCGGTTCCCAGGAGCCGCCGGCCGCCGCGAACGGCGCGAGCACGACGAGCACGAGAATGGTCACCTTGCGCAGGACCATCGCGCCCCAGTAGAGGATCGCTCCGGCAGCGCAGCCGAGTGCGACCAGCGCGGGGATCGCCCAGCCGAGCGGTGACGTGATGCTGATCATCGACACCCGGACGATCCGCCTGACGGCGTCGTCCATGTTCGTGTTGGCGATCTGGAACAGCCCGCGGGAGAGAGCGTCCACGATGGCAACGGCGACGCCGGTGAAGGTGATCGCGGTCATCGCGAACAGTGTCGCCGAGACGGTGCCGGTGACGGCCTGGCCGAGCGCCTGGCCGTCGCGGCGCCAGGCCGCCCTGATCAGCTGGAAGATGAAGGTCATCACCAGCATGGTCAAAGCAATCGGCAAGATCGTGGCGTAGTTGGTGCGGAACCACTCGGCCGACAGGTCGATGCTGGTGGTCTTGTCGACGGCGCGCGAGGCGAGGTCGACCGCGGACTTGGCGAGGTCGCCGGCGCTCTTCGCGATCCACTTGCCGATGGAGTCGGTGACCGAGTCGCTGACGCCGCCGACGATGACATCGCAGAGCAGGCCGGAGCCGGGAAGATCACAAAAGCCGATGGGCGATCAGCTCCTCTGGTTGGGACCGATGGGTGAGGTCAGGGATAGACGGTGGGGGCGATGGAGGCCAGCGCACAGTCGCGGCTCGGCCGGCACTGCACGGCCAGGGTGAGGGAGCGGTCCTCGGCGCCGGCACCGCCGTCGCGCCAGCTGACGGTCTGCTTGCCGGTGACGGTGACCGCGTAGATGTAGGCGATGGTCAGCTGCGTCGGATCCTTGCCGATGGCCTGCTGCCACGCGGCGGGAAGGTGCGCCTCGGCCGCCTCGCCGACGGCGAACTGGCCGTTGTCGCGCATCCGGTCCCACAGGGTCGGGTCCGGGACCTGAGCGGCGAGAGCGTCCGGGTCGGCGTACTGGCTCTCACTGGTCAGCCACCCGCGCAGGCCGGCGAGCTGCTGGGGCTGCGTGGCGGTGCGGGTGTCGTAGCTCCACAGGGCCGCGGCGAACGCCTTCGCGAACGCGATCGGGTCGCTGGTGTGCGGCGGTGCGGCGACGACGGGGGCCGTGCCAATCGTCGGCCCGGAGGTCGGGGTGGTGCTGACGCGCGGCGACGGCGGAGAATACGGTGCCGAAACAGCTGGAGCAGAAGGAGACTTGGCGGCGCTCGGGGTGCGGTGGCCGCCGCCCGCCAGCCGAGCGATGAGCCCGACCAGCAGAGCGACGACCACGAGCACGCCCAGGCCGATCAACAGCCGGCGCAGCAGCGCGGACTGCCCGGTGAACGGCGAGGACTTGAGCATCAGTGGACGTTCGTCCCGACTGCGCTGAAGAAGCTGACGATGCCGTTGGCGGCGCCCAGCAGGAGGGCCGCGCCGGCCGCGACGAGCGCGCCCTGCTTGCCCTTCTGCTCGCTGCCGTGCGAACCCGTGTGGTGGCCCCAGGCCCACACGATGCCGGACACGCACAGGGCGCCGACCACCGCGATGATCGCGAAGAGGTTGATCGAGCCGACCGTGGACTTGAGGACGTCCAGGCCGGGAAGGCCACCCTGGCTGGGAGTGATTCCGGGGTCAAAGGCCAGCTGGACCTTGGTGGCGGAATCGGCGAGGTAGGTGAGCAAACACACTCCACGGCTAGAGGGGTGAGGGAGGGGCGCGGCACAGCCGCGCGAGGGGGGTAGAGTGCGCGAAGTGCGCTGAGATTGAAGGAAGTTGCCGTCAGGTGGCGACGCGGCGGGCGGCGACGATGCCCGCTTTCCAGGAGTCGAGCGTGGAGATCTTGACCACGTCGCCCGTCTTCGGCGCGTGCACCACGAGGCCCTGGCCGATGAACATGCCCACGTGTTCAGGGCCTTGCGGCCCGGGCTCGATGAACAGCAGGTCGCCGGGGCGCAAGGCGTCCACCGACACGGCGGTGCCCTCGCTGACCTGGGTGTAGGTCGTGCGCGTCAGCGTCACGCCGCCGGCCTTGTACGACTGCTGCATCAGCGAGCTGCAGTCGCACCTGGCCATGGGGTCGGGGCCGTGCGCCGCCGTGCAGCTGCCGCCCCACTGGTACGGAGTCCCCAGCTGGCCGAGCGCGAACTTGATCGCGTTCTGCACGGCGGGCGGGGCGTCGGTGGGGATCTGGTAGCCGGCGGGCAGGACGCCGGGCGGGATCGTCCCCCAGTCCGTCCCCGTACCCGCACCCGTTCCGCAACCACCCGAAGTGGGCGACGGTGCGGGGGTCGCGGTCGGAGACGGGGAGCCGCCTGGACTCGAACCCCCTGGCAGCGCCTGGGAGATGGCCTGCTGAAGAGCGGTCGCCAGGTTCTCCCATTTCGCGTACGCGTCCGGATAGCCAGACTTCTGGACCGCCTGCGCGGCCATGGTCAGCGGCAGCTGCTGCCAGCCGGCCACGCCCAGAAGGGCCTTGTAGAAGCTGGTGGAGGCGTACACGGGGTCCTGGATCTGCGCGGGCGTGCCCCAGCCCTGCGACGGGCGCTGCTGGAAGAGGCCGAGCGAATCGCGGTCCCCGGAGCTCAGGTTGCTGAGTCCGGACTCCTGCAGCGCCGTTGCCAGCGCGATGGTCTGGCCGCGAGCGGGGACCTGCATGGCGATGCCGGTGGCCACGATCGTCCTGGCGTTGGGGATCTGGACACTCGGGGAGTCCAGGCCGCTAACCGAAGCGAGCGGTCCTGCAAGCCCGTTCAGAATCTGCTTGACCTGAGCGGCCACGGCGGCCGTGTCCACAGGCTGTGGACCGGGCCCGGATGTGCACGTGGTGTTGTTGGCCTTGGTGGCTTCGTCGTTGGCCGCCACGGCTAGCGCGGGGAACGCCACGGCGAACGGCGTGAGCAGGAGCCCGGCCGCGCCGAGGCCGACCACCTTCTTCAGGCTCATCGCGTCTCCAGGGCGCCACCTCCCGCCGGAGTGGCGGCGGAGGCGTCCGGAGGCCGGGAGCTGGGAATCGGCGTCCGTACGGTGAGGGAGCGGATGATGAGGTCTCCTGTCGGGTCATGCGACCGAGCGCGGGGTGAGGGGCCCGCCCTTTCGGCGGACGGGCGGGCCGGCGAGAGCGGCAGCAAGCCGCGCTCGTAATCTCGAAAAGGGCATGGCTGTCCCCTGGGGCGGATAGATGGAATTCGCTTGAGATCGCCGAAGCTACCGAATCGAAGGCTCGCGACCTAAAAAGCGACGAACGCTCGGAACGGGGATTTCCCGGCGACCGACCCGCAGGACGTTAGCCCCTCTTCGGCTCGCGACCTAAAAAGAACGATGGCCGCTGGGTCGAACGAGGGAAGTGTCCCGATCGGGTGCCCCACGGTAGGCGAGGTTCGGCTCGCAACCTAAAACGAAGATCAGCGGGCCGACGGGCTTTCCTCGGGGCATAGGAGACGATAGGCAAGGTGCGGCTCGCAACCTAAAACGATCTTCGCCGGCGGCCGGGTCGGGCCTTTTTAGGTCGCGAGCCGCACGTGAGCTAGGTTCCTCCTCGCAGCCGGATCCCACGGTCCAAGCGTCGGCTTCACCCGCCCGACTGCGGCCGAAGAGCCCAGGTCGGATGCCATGCTCTGGCTGCCTTCCCCCCTTCCCCGACCAGGAGGACAGCCCGCCCCTTGCCCTACGAAATCCACCGGGGCGACGCCCTCACCCGGCTCCCCGCGATCCCCTCGAACTCCGTCGACTGCGTCATCACCGACCCGCCCTACAATTCGGGTGGGCGTACCACGCAGGAAAGGACCGGGCGGACGGCCCGCGCGAAGTACACCTCCGCGGACGCCGCCCACACCCTCGCTGATTTCCCCGGCGAGAACAAGGACCAGAGGAGTTACACGTACTGGCTGAGCCAGCTCCTCGCCGAGTCTTATCGGGCCACCAAGAACGGCGGCGTCGCGCTCGTTTTCACGGATTGGCGCCAGTTGGGCGCCACGAGCGACGCGCTGCAGGCCGGCGGCTGGATCTGGCGCGGCGCACTCGCCTGGTACAAGCCAGCCGCTCGACCGCAAAAGGGCCGTTTCACACAGAATTGTGAATTCGTTCTATGGGGCAGCAAGGGCCCGATCGACGGCGACGCCCATCCCGTCTACCTGCCCGGCCTGTACACCGCCTCGCAGCCCCGCAGTGGCCGCGTCCACATCACCCAGAAGCCGGTCTCGGTGATGAGGGAGCTCGTCAAGATCTGCCGCCCGGACGGCACCGTCCTCGACTTCTGCGCGGGCTCCGGCTCGACGGGCGTCGCGGCCCTGCTGGAGGGCCGCAACTTCATTGGCGTCGAGGTGACTTCCCACTACGCCGAGATCGCCGAACGCCGCCTCGCCGAAGCCGAGCAGCAGTTCGTCTCGGGCGCGCTCGACCCCGAGGCAGCGGACTCGGATCCGGACGAAGCCTGACGGCCCGGGCCGGACCGCCGCCCCGCGGCCGGTCCGGCCCACGCGCAGGAGGAGCAACCCCGAGTGCCCCTTCTGCCGAGACCGAACCTGAAGGCCGCACGGCAAGCCAGAACCGCCGAGGCTCCGGGAAAGGCTGCCGTGCGGCCCCCGGAGCAGGCGCCCGGCCGGTCGCGACGGCACAACAGCTTGCCGCCAAGGACGCCTTCGCCAGCCCACTGCCCCGGACGGCCGCACTGAGTCGTCCCCCGAAGCGAGAACGCCATCGACACCTACCCCTTGGACGACTTCGACCCGTTCGCCCTGGACGGCCTCGACCCGGCCACTCCGGAGGCGGCACACGCCGTCTACATGCTCGACTTCCTGCTCGACACCCCGGCCCTGCGGCTGCAGCACACCCCGGCGAGCGGCTCCCCGAGGCACAGCTACTACCTGTTCCAGGACGAGGTCTGCATCGGCCCCGACCTGCCCGCCCCGCAGTTCGTCGCCGCCCACGTCCAGCGCGACCCGATCACCGCCACCTACACCACCGACTACGAGAGTCTGCCGATGATCGCGCTCGCGGAGCGCTGGCTCATCGAACGCGGCGCAGACCCGGATGCCGTCACCTACACGGGGGGCCTGTACGCCCGCCCCGCCGGCCCGGCCACCCGACAGGTCGAGGAACGACTGCGCACGCCAGGACGCTACGAGGTCCTCGCCCACTTCACCTACGGCTGGGAACCCTCTCCTTCGTGGGCGCTCGCACTGGACCGGCACGCCCCCGATCCGGACCTGCCCTACCGCGTCTTCCACCAGCACGTCGATGAGGCCATCACCCTCGACATCCAAGCGTTCTGGGCCCGCGGCTTCGACGCCACCGACATCGCGCCCGGCCCCGCCTGGTACTCCCTGACCGAGCATGCCTTCGCCACCCTGCAGGAAGTCCAGGAATGGACCCGCACCATCGACGCGGCCTGGGTCGGCGGCGATCCCGGCTTCGGCTACGAGGAATCGTTCACCTTCCGCCCTATCCCCACCCACGCCGTCTTCGCGCCCAGCGCCGGCTCGCGCGCGCAGGCGGCAGCGACCCGTACACGGTCAGGCACCACCGCGGACCGCGCTGCCCTCGAGCAGACGTCAGCACCGGCACCGCCGGGGCCTCACCGGGACACCGCTCCCCGACGCTGAACCAGATCCCGCGGACCACCGGGCCACTGCACTCGGCTCCCGCCCCGCCCTACCCACCGCACGAGGCCCATGCACGACGACACCCAGATCGACGTTGCCCCCCGCTACCTGGCCGGCGCCGGAGGCGAACCCGGCGATGCCCTCAACCTGCTCATCAAGAAGCGGAACTGGCCTCACCACACCGACCCCGAGAACGCCAGCCTGTTCATCTCCAGCCCCTGCCACCGCCTGCGCGTCGCCTTCATCGGCGACTACCTGGACCCGTGGCAACTCGTCGCCAGCAGCAAACCGATGGGTGCCCCGGACTGGATGGCGCGGTTCGACGGCCGCACACCGGTCGAGATCGTCGGCGCCTTCCTGGAAACCATCGCCGGAGACCTTGAGGAATACCCGGAGCAGGTGTTCAACCGCCGCAGCTACCTCGTCAAGGACGCCACACGGCTGGTCGAACAGGCTGGATGGAAACGCGAGTTCACGGCCAACGTGATCCCTCTCACCGCTCCGGACGGCCTCGCCGGACTTGAGGTCCAGCGCGTACCGACGGGCCTGGCCAAGGACTTCGACCCCTACGACGAGACCGTCATGCTCTGGGCCGGCCCCAAGGGCACCCCCGCGTACTGGGAAGCCCACTTCACCAACGGCACCCCGCTCCACGTGATCGCCGCGGCAACCCGGCCCATGATCACACCCGCGCCGGTCCAGCGACACCACAAGGACCTCGCACCGGAAGTCCTGCGCCACCTCACCGGGGCCCGAGACGAGCACCGGGCCAGTTCGCGCGCCCACGCTGCGCGTACGGCCTCCCCGGCCGCCCAAGCGGCCGGCACCGTCGCCGTCGCACCGGCCGCGGCGACGACCCACGAGCCAGCCGTCTCCCGGCCCGTCCGGTGACCCGCTCCGAACCCGCCAGCCGTACGAGCCTCCCCGCACGACGGCCGGATGGACGACAACCGCTCGGCCAGACCCAACGACGCACCGCCACCCAGGAGACGACATCGTCGATCACGCCGCCATACTGACGACCCTGGCGCCGCTGCCGGACGGCATCACCACCGGCCGTCAACAGCTCGCGCCCCGCGCGGACGTCCTCATCACCGCTGCGCTGGAGCCAGGCGGCATCCGCAGCGACACCTACCGCGGCATTCGCGTCCAGGTGGTGCTGCGCGCCAGCGGAGCGCAACTCGGCTCCAACCTCTTCGACTTCGACGAACACGCGACAGTGCCCCGGCCGGGATTCGTGCACACCGTGCACGCTCTGGCCGACCTCGACCACGATGGCGAGCTGAACCCCGAACCGCTCAGGCACGCCATCGCCCGGTACATCGACGTGTTCACCGACTCCCCACCGGCACCAGCCACCGCCGAGAGCCGAACGGAATCGCGCGTACGCGGTGTTCAGCGCGGCGCTGCCCAGCCTCCGGCGGCGCCCACCGGCCCGTCGACCACCCCCGCCCACCTGCGGGCAGCCGCAGCGCGCGGCCGGTAGAGGCTGCCGACGGCCGCAGAGCACCCCGTCACGTACCCACCTGGAGCACCGATCACCACCAACACGGAACCACCCGAGGGCGCGCTGTCCTGGCCGACGGACCGGAGCCGCCGTTGACCACCAACCCCTACTGGGTCAAGAAGGCCAACGACCAGCCGCGGTTGCAGCTGAGCATCACCCCGGCCCTGTACGCCGGCCCCGTCGTGGACAGCGAGCGGGCGATCCGCCCGCTCGTCGACGCCGGCGCCGTACGCCTCGACGACGGCCGCGGCAACCAGTTCATCGTTTCCCACGACGGTCGGATCCGGCTCGGCTTCGAGCCCAGGGGCGGGACCGAAGCGATGTGGAAGATCGCTGTGCACGAGGCTCCGTTCGAGTCGCCCCAGTGGACCGTATGCCTCACCGACCACACGCCCATCGAGATCGTCGAGGCCATCACCACCGACCTCGCCTCCAAGCTGCGCTCCGGCGCCCGGTTGCACGGGTCGGCCGCCGACAGCGAGTGGCGGAGCCTCTTCCAGCCCCCGGAGTGGATCACCACCTGGGACGCCTGGGCACAGCAGGAGACGGTGGTCTCGGTGCACGCTCCGCAGGACCGGATCGTCGTCGACCCCGGCGGCGGGGCGGGCGACTGGGAGGAAGCCGGCCAGGACGCGTTCTGGACCGTCACCATCGGCGACGAGCACGAGGGCTGGTGCGCGGCAGCCAGCACCTCCACCCCGGACCGGATCCTGCACGCCATCGCCGGTGCGATGCTCGGTCCAGCCACCCGTGACGTCCGTGAACTGAGCGACCTGACGATCGGTGCCGCGGTCATCGGTGCCGCAGAGCTGACCGAACTGCCCTCCAGTCCAACCCCGCTGGACGTCCAGCGAGCCCGGGCAGCCCGCACCCGCAGCCCGCAGCCCATCTCACCCGGCGGTGGGAGCGCACCACCGGCTGCTCCACGGGCAACACCACCTAGCCCGAACCGCGACGGTCACCGCCGCTGACAGCCTGAGGAGCACCATCGACCCCGACAACACGACCGTCCGAGTCCTTCCCCGACGTCTTGCAGGCCCTGGCGCGTCGAAGACCGTCTGGACGAACCTGACCAAGCGGGGCTGGCGCCCGGTGGACTGGCACCCGTCCGGCGCCGGACTGGCCAGCCCGTCGTACGACATCCTCCTGGTCGCGGCCGAGCACGACGGCGACACCGCTTGGCAGATCAGCCATCATCCGCTCGTGACCGCACCACCAACGTGGACGGCCACGTTCACCAGCGGCACACCGGCAGAAATCGTCACGGACACCCTCGTCCACCTCACCACCCGGCTCCAGCGCGACCGGCTCGCCGCCGTCGCCGGCCCCACCGACCTGCGCAGCATCTTCGACGCGGTCGAACGCGCCGGATGGGACACCGTCCTCCTCGGCGACCAGGTCCACGCCGAGAGCCCCGATCCGGCCGTCGAGAGCATCGACCTGTGGCACCGCGTCGATGGCTCCTGGTACTCCACCCCGGACACCGAGCCCGGCGCGACGACCATCGTCGCCGGCCGAGTAGCCGGCCCGCTGGAGGCCTGCGGTTGGCAGGCGGACTTCTCCCGGCACACCCCCGCACACCTGATCACCGCAACACTCATGGCCGCCACCGCGCCGAAGCCGGCAACGCGGAGGGTCCACCAAATCCCGCGGCCGTACCGCGACGTCGTGTTCACCGTCCCCTCCGCCGGGGACGACAAGAGCACCCCGGCGCGCGCCGACATCGACACCGCCGACCCCACCCTCGCCGTCGAGCCGCTGCGGGACTGGCGCCTCACCGAGGACGAACTCGGCAACATGAGCCTGCACAGCCCCTGCGGCCGTGTCAGCGTTGCCCACACACCCGAGCACCGACCCGACCAGCGCTGGACCAGCCCCTGGACCATCACCGCGACCGGCGACGGTCCCCCATGGAGCAGCAGTAAAGAGGACCGCATCTCCTGGACCGCCCGCTTCACCACGCACACCCCGACGCCGGTCGTCGCCGCCGTCACCGCCGCGCTCGCCGACGCCCTCCAGCGGCTCGACGTCGAAGAAGTCTGGGTCGACTTCGAAACCTCGCCCGAGCCGAGCTTCACCCCGCACCGCCGCTACCGGCCCGATCCGGTCCCCGGAAGCCGAGACCCCGCCCTCGCCCACGCCCAACTCCGCCTGTCGGGCTGGCACAAGAGCGACCTCCCCCACCGGGACCGGTCGAGCACCAGCCCCGCCGGCGTGAAGCTGTGGTCGGTCCTGCGGGGCGAGCCCAGCTCCCTGGACATCGTGCCGCTGGCTGAAGCCTGGACGCTCGACGGAGGTGACCCGCCCGCCCTGTGGAGCGCGACCTTCAGCCCCGACACCCCGACCTTCCTGATCACCGCAGCAGCCCGGGAAGCCGACCGTCTTGCCCAGCCGACACGGACCGGCACCGCACCCCAGCACCACCTGGCCGCCCGCCGCGCAGCCGCCCGATCCGCACCGGCCACCCCGCTGCCCTCCACGCAGCCAGCCACCGCACCAGCGGCACCGCCCCCACCCGGACCACGGCGGACCCGCTGACCAGCTGGGTCACCAGATCCACCGCTTCCCGGAGCCGACCATCCCCAGCACCAACAGCCACCCTCGCACCCAGAACCAGCCCGCCCCGGCCGACACGAAGCCGGCGAACGGAACCCCCCGTCCAAACGGAGCCGACCTGCACGACACCAGCGCCGACCTGCACACCATCGAGCGGATCGCCCGGGCCGCCGCCTACCCGCAGACCCAACAGATCATGATCCGCGGCCTCCTCGACCGCCCCAGCGGGTACAGCGCCCTCAACATCGCCGTCGCCCGAGACGACCTCCGCGAAGCTGCCCTCGCCGCCGTCCGCACGCTGATCGAGCGCGAGATCGACGCCGGCCGACCCTGGACCGGCGAAGCAGCCCGGTGGCTCAGCCGCGCCCACGCCAACTGGCAGACCAGCGCCACCCTGGCCAACCACCTCATGTGGTACGGCCGAAGCCGGCGCAACAGCGCGCTGCTGCACATCACCGGCATCGACCATCTCACCCAACCCGGCACCGACCGCACCCACGCCCAGGCCCTCCGCCACCTCCACCTCGCCGGCCTGCGCTTCGACTTCCGGTGCCGCAGCATCCAGCAGCTGGTCAACCAGGCATCGGGAAGCGAGCGAGCGCACTGGGATCCGTACACCCGCGCCCTTGCCGCCTTCGCCCTCCTCGGAAGCTCCGCGCGCGGTGCTCTCGACGCCATGGACCGCAGCCTCGCCGAAGCCGGTGACAACCCCCAGGTCTGCCACGCCCTGCTCCACGGCCTCTGGCTCGGTGACGGGCTACCCGACCAGGCCGAGCGGATCCTGGAGCTGGCCGCGTGGCCCACCTTCAACGACGGCGACCCGATCATGCTCTTCCGTACCGCCACTGCCTGGCGGATGCTCGGGCGCCGAGCCGAAGCTCTCACGGCGATCGACAGCGCCCTCGAAGCCCTCGGCCCGAACCAGCCCGAGGTGCACGCCGACTTCGTCCGTGAACGCGCCCTGATCACCGCGCTGGCCCGAGAGTCGCAGCACGACCAAGAACACTGACCCCGCTCGACTCGGGCCTGCGCCCGGAGTCCCTACCTCTTGATGCAAAGGACCACCATCGAACAGCCGAACCCCCAGGACCGCCAGCCCACCGCACCAGACCCGCGCGTTGTCGGAGGCGAGGAAGTCCGGACCTACCAGCGCGACCTGAGTCGCTGGGCTGCCCGCCGGGCCCACATCCAGCAGGCCCTCAATCCGCCCCCCGCCGGGCAGGCGAGCGAGCCGCCCGTCACCGCACCACCCTCATCATCCCGCCTGCGCCGGCGCTGACCATCGCCCTGGTACGCCCGGCACGCCACTGAACACCAGGGCCAGCCCCGCGGCCCCAGCCCTCCGGGGAGCGGGCCGAACAACGGCGATGGGCCGTACCCGGCAAAGGGGTACGGCCCATCGCCATTGACGGACTACGCCGCAGCGGCGTAGCTCGTCCGAAGCAGTGCCATTGACCGGTCGAGATCCTCCATCGAGCCGATCCGGACCTCCAGTTCGCCCGTGCCGAGGTGCCCGATTCTCCGGACGTCCCTGGTCCAGCCCGGGACCAGCTGGACCGTCGTCGGGTCGACGCGCAGGAAGACGACCAGAGCCTGGGCCTGCGCCAGCACCCGGACGCAGGCGAAGTTCCGCCGGCGGCGGTAGGCGACGTAGTGCTGCAGCTCCACCGAGTGCCCCTCGCCCAGGTCGAGCAGACGGGCGTCCAACTCGTCGTACAGCTCCCGTACCTCACCGCCCACCTGCGACAGCACGTCGCTGACCGTCCGGCGCACGGACGAAGCCAGCCGTGTCCGCTCCGACCGGCCAACCGCCAGGGAACCGCAGCCGCCGGCGATCGACACCGCCAGCTCCAGCGTCACCAGGTCGTCCCCATAGCGCCGGTAGACCACCATGTCGATCCGATGGTGGGACATGCCCGCAGCCACCAGGTCGTAGCGGGTGTACTCCGCCGCGATGCAGACCACCCGCGGGCGGCTCCAGTCCACCCGCTCGGCGGCTTCCGCTCCCAGCCGCCGCTCGACTGTGACCGCTTCCGATAGACGGCACTCCATCGGCTTTCTGAGCTGCTGTTTTGCCAGTTCTGCACGGTACGCAACGCGGAGTTAGCCGAGTCTACTTGGCACTCTCGTGCAAGATGCGGGGGGGATAGGGGCCAGATCCCGCGCATTTTGTTGGGAACCTGCCACTACTTCGGGATCTTTGCCCAGGTTTCTCCTTGATCGGGAGGCCGGGCGAAGGGCGGAGCAGCCGGAATTAGCCGCTGCGTCCGCCCGGCCAGATCGGCCGCTCGAAGCGGAACGCCACACTCTGCACGCACCATGACGGAAACCCCTGCTGCTGCGCGGGGGCGCGTTCAGTGGCCGGGACCTGCGCCAGATCCCGCCCGGCCTGAGCTGACGCCCGCGGTCACACTGCGGCGGCAGCCGCGATGTCCAGGCCGCGCGCGGTGACCAGGTGGGCGGTGCCGTCGGCGAGCCGGTAGGACAGGCCGACCACAGCCGCGGCGCCCGTCCCGACCGCGCGGGCGAGGGTGTGCGAGCGCTCCAGTAGCAGGTCGACGGTGTGCCGGACGTTCTCGGCGATGAAGTCGGCGTCCTCGGTTCGCCCGGCCGCGCGGGCGGCCAGCACACTGGGGGTGACTCGTTCGACGATGTCGCGCACGTACCCGCGCACCGCGGTGCCGTCGGAGACCGCCGCCCTGGCGGCGGCGACCGCGCCGCACGAGTCGTGCCCGAGGACGACCACCAGCGGGCAGCCCAGCACGGCCACTCCGTACTCGATGCTGCCCAGTACCTCCGGCCCGGCGACATGTCCGGCGGTGCGGACCACGAAGAGGTCGCCCAGGCCGCGGTCGAAGATTATCTCCGCGGCCAGGCGGGAGTCGGAGCAGCCGAACATCACTGCGAACGGGGTCTGCGCGGGTGCGGTCTCGGCGCGGCGCGCGGCGTCCTGGTTCGGGTGCTCGGGTCGGCCCTCGACGAACCGCTGGTTGCCGGCCAGTAGCATCTCGAAGGCGTCCTGGGGCGTGAAGACCGTGGAATCGCTCATGCCCGCAGCCTACGGCCCGCCCGCGCGGTCGGTCCGGTCGGCCTGGCCGACCGGATGAGTACCCCGGAGCACACCCGCCCAGGCCCCGGCCACGGGCAGCCGTGGCCGGATTCCCGTCCTGGCGGGTCCAGCAGGCGGTGATATACCGTCAGTGATCGCCGCGCGTGGGGGCGTGGTGACGTGGAAGGCCCGGGCCCCGGCTTCGTGGGGACGCTTCGGTGCCCGGGCCTGAACGCCGCTCGAGCCCACCGCACGGGGGTACTAAATAGCGACCGGCCCGCCGAGCCGTGCGCCGGGCCGGTGCCGTTGAGGGCCCAGGCTGGCGGCGGTGTGGGGCTCAGGCGTCCGTGCATCCGGTCGTGGTGCCGGGTGTCCCGGCGGTGGCCGTAGGCGGGCCTGGCGCGAAGACCGCGAGCAGGTCGGCGACGGTTGCTCCCGCGTCTGCGGGGTGCCGCAGAGGGTGCGCGGTCTCGACCTGGTAGCGGTTGCCGCGGCGGTGGCCGGTGACGTATCCGGCCTCTTCCAGGTCGGCGATGATCCGCTGGACCGCCGGTTCGGTGAGCAGCTCACGGGCGGCGGTCCAGGACGTGGGAGGCCGCCCGGTTGGCAGGTGCTTGCGCCTGGAGGCGACCGGGGCGTGCCGGGCTCAGGTACGCCAGCTGCCCGGGGAGCGGTACCTGTGCTTCCAGTCGGCCCGGCGGCGCGAGCGCTCGTCGCGGACAACAGCAGGTGGCGCGGGAGTGGTCCTGACCAGTGACAGGGCAATCACTGCGGCGAGCTGCTCGCCACTGGGACCGCCTGCTACCACGCACAGCAGCGGCACGCCGGTGGAAGACCTGTCGGCGGTCATGCGAACTCCTTCGGCACTGCCGGATCCTGCTGCGGGGCCCGCGTCGCCGGGTGCGGGGGCGACACTGAACCCGTGGTGTCGACGCTACTGGCGCCGCGACGGCCCGGCGACCGGACGGCTCCGCGCGCGGCCGGGCCGGGGTGGAGGGTGGCAGCGGCGTTACATGTCGGGCCGGCCCCAGGTCGGGCAGGTCACCTGGTGGCGGTGCAGCAGCATCACCGTGCCCCCGGCGGCGACGCGGCGCTCGGTGACCATCTGGCAGCAGTCCTTGCGGGGCGTGAGGTGCTGCGCGTGCTCCTCGCGCCGCGGGGCCGGCACTGGCTCGGCGGGCATAGGCGGGAGGGGTCGTGGAGGGCCGTCGAGCTGGGCCAGGGAGATGCCCAGCATCCGGGCGCGGGTTCGGCGACGGCTGCGGGAGGACGGAGGGGCCATCGGCCAAGGATGGCGCCTTGGAGTCGAAGCGTGTGCGCCGACACGGCGAAGACGGAAACCCGGGTGGCCGTTGAGGGCGCGCGTGCGGCTACCCGCTGGCCGGGCCGCTGGCTCCGGTGGGGAGGCGGTGGCGGTTGGCGGCGGCCACGCGTTCGAGGCGGCGGTGCGCCGCGGCCCATTCGGCTTCGTCGAGGTCGTCCGGGGGCGTGGAACGGGAGGCGGAGCAGCGGGGCGAGTTCACCCATCACGTGCCGGAACTCGCTGTCGTGACGACCAGGACCCGGCGGCGTCCGTCGCCGGGGTGGGGACGCGGGTCAGGTGGCCTTCGGTGACAAGCCGGTTGACCGCCTCGGTTCCGATGGCGCTGGTGCATGCGAGGCGGCGTGACAGCTCGACGGGGCCGATCGGGGAGTCGGCGCCCTTCGCCATGATCACGTGTTCGACGGCCTCGACGTGGGAGCGCGGCGTCTTCAGGCGCTCGGCCAGTGCCGCGCGCGACAGCTGGGTGAGGGTCAGCACTTGGCGCAGCGTCCGACAGCTCGTCGCCCTCCGGCACGTCCAGCGGGGAATCATCTCCGCTAAAAGAAAGCCGAGTTGAGGCAGTCAAATGATCCTCAAGGCGGCCCGTGTGCGGTCAGGGGCTCACCGCTGGCCGGAGAGGTTGGTCAGGGTGGTCTTGGCTTCGGGTGCGTGCAGGGGGTGGAAGTGTTCGTTGATCGCCAACGCGCCGCTGAGGTCGGCCTGTTCGGCGGTGGTGTTGCCGAGGGCGGCCAGGATCATGGCGCGGTGGTAGTGGAAGAGGGCGTTTCGGGCGCCGGTGGCCAGGGCCTGGTCTGCTTCGGCGAGGGCGTCGTGATCGCGCCCGTCCTTGTGGAGGGCCCAGGCGAGGGCGTCGTGGGTGTCGAGGAAGGGGCGGCTCTTCATGCCGGCCTCGGCGATGGTCACGGCCTGGTCGGGACTGCCGTGGTCGGCTTCGAAGAGGGCGGCGTCGGAGTCGAGGGTGACGCCGTTGTCGGTGAAGAGCCTCTGCTCAGCCCGGAACAGCTGGTACTGCTGCTCTGCGTCGTGGGTGCGTCCCAGTGACTGGTAGAGGTCTCCGAGTTGGAGGACGTATTCGGGTTGCGGGACGCGCTGGGTGGCGGTGGTGAGGTCGGCCAGCGCGCTGGTGGTGTCGCCGAGGGCTGCCTCGGCTCGTGCTTTGGCCTGGAGGAGGGCGGTGTAGCCGGGGTCCGCGGCCAGACCGGTTCTGGTCTCCGCGAGCGCGGTGGCCGCATCGCCGTTGTTAAAGGCGAGTTCGGCCAGGTAGTAGTGGGTGAATGCCTGGTCGGCGGGGCCGGTGGCGTCCTGGAGGGCGCGGCTCATGTCCTGGCGGGCGGTGTCGGTGTCGCCGCGCAGTTCGGCGACGTAGGAGGCGCGGGAGAGTGAGGGGGTGCCGGGGTGCAGGTCGACCATGCGCTGGACGGCTTGGGCGGCTTCGTCGTAGCGGCCGAGTTGGGTGAGTGCGTCGGCCAGTGTTCCGTAGAGGGCGGAGTTGTAGGGGTTGGCGGCCACCGCGCGTTGGGCCCAGCCGAGGGCTCGGGCGAAGTTGTGGCGGGCGTTGTCCAGGGCGGCCATCGCGCCCATGGCGGTGAAGTCGTCGGGCTGCTTCTGGTCGAGGGCGCGTCGGATCACTTCCTCGGCCTTGGGGTAGTAGGTCGGGTCGGCGGTGTTCTTGGCCTGCTGGACGTAGTCGAGGCCGAGGGTGGCCAGGGCTTGCGGGTCCTGGGGCTGGCGGCGCAGCTGGTCCTGGAGGTGGGTGATGTCGGCGGTCAGCGGGTCGCCGGCGGGTGCCGCGTCGCCCGCCGGCTGGGAAGTTCGGTCGCCGGGGGTTGCCGTCCAGGGGGAGAGTCCGAGGCCGCCGGCGAGGAACAGGGCGATGCCGAGGGCTGTGGTCACGGCCGCCGAGCGGGCGGTTGGTCGGGCGAGGTGGCGGCGGCGCGTGGGCATGGGTCAGTTCCCGCTTCGGTCGGTCGAGGGTGATGCTGTGGCTGTGGGGTGTGCGCTGGGCGCGGGGGTGAGGGTGGCGTAGACGACGAGGTTGTCGCGGTATTCGTGCTGCTGACGGTCGTAGGTTCCGCCGCAGGTGATCAGGCGCAGTTGTGGTGGGCCGCCGGTGGCGTAGACCTCGTTGTCGGGGATGGCGTCCTTGTCGTACTGGCGCAGTGCCTGGACGGTGAAGTCGACGTGGGTGTGGTCGGCGCGGTCGATGCCGATGGTGTCGCCGGGGTGCAGCGTGGACAGGCCGTAGAAGGCGGCGGGTCCGGTCTGGGAGTCGAGGTGGCCGACGATGACGGCGGCTCCCGCATCGCCGGGGCGGGGCCCGTCCTTCCACCAGCCGATCTGGCCGGGGTCCTGTGGCGCGGCGAGGTGGCCGTCCGGCTGGACCTGCAGGTCGGTCAGGTCGCTGTCCAGGCCGATGCCGGGTATCCGTATGCGCAGCGGCGCCGCGGCAGCGGCCGGGGTTGCGGGCGAGGGGTCGTCGGTGGGGCGCGAAGTGGGCAGGGCGCCGACGTCGGCGCGCGCGGCAGGCCGTGCGGACGTCACCGGCGCGGAAGGCCCGACGCCGAGCAGAGCGCTCGCTCCGGCTCCCACCAGGGCCATCCCCGCGGACACTGCCACCAGCGCCGCACCCCGCCCGCGCCGAACGGCGCGCCGCGGCCGTCCGCCCTCCTGGAAGGAGAGCGGACGGCCGCGCTCGTGGGAGCTGGTCATGCCTGGTTGGCGCGCCGGCGGCGCAGGGCCAGGAATCCGGCACCGGCCAGGGCGGCGCCGCCACCCAGCGCGGCCACGGCCACCACTGGGGCTCGGTGGCCGCCCAAGGCCATACCGCCGAAGCCGGCGCCGATGCCGCCGCCGGGGTGGAGGTCGTCGGCCTGGTTGACGGCGGCGGTGTTGGGCAGCGCGACGTAGGGGAAGGTGGCGCCGGGCTGGCGGTAGGGGGTGTGGACACCGTCCCCGTTGGCCAGGGCGGGCACGATCTTGCCGGTCTGTGCGGCGCCTTCCAGTGCCTGCAGCTCGATGTTGACGACGTCGTCGGTCAGCCGGCGGCCGTTGGGGAAGCCTTGGAGGTCACCGCCGAGCACGCCGGAGGTGTTCGGCTTCGCGGTCGGCGGCACGGCCATGTTCAGGCGCAGCTCCTCGGCCGGGGTGAACTTGTCCTTGCTCACGTCGGCGTTGAGGAGTTGGGAGTTGAGGTCGGCCTGGATCGGGCCGCCGGAGTTCTTGGAGATCCCGGTGAGGAAGATCTCCACCAGGTCGTTGCGTGGGGTCGCCGGGGCGGGGATGCCGTAGATGCTCTGGATGAGCTTGGGGACGATCGGGTCCTTGACCTTGTCGACGACCGGGGTGACGGTGTGGTCGTCCGCCGGCGCGAGTGCGTTGAACGCGTCCTTGTACTTCAGCGGGACGACGACCTCGTTGACCAGCGGGTTGCCCAGTCGCGAGACCTGGTGCCAACCGCCTTCGCCGCCCTTGTCCTTCGCCCCGGTGCCCTCGCCGCCCTTGCCTTCGCCGCCCTTGTCGGCGCTGTTGGTGCGGGAGTCGGCGACGACGGCGCCCTTGCGGTCGGTGGTGGACCAGATGCCGATCACCGGGTTGCGGGTCGCGTCGCCCTTGAGGGCGAGGTCCTTCTTCGGGACTTGCAGGGCGATGGTGTTGACGTTGTAGCCGGCCAGGGTGTTGTGTCCGGTCTCGGAGAGGTTGCCGCCGTACAGCAGGTCGAAGACCCGCAGGTCCAGGAAGAATGGGTCGGATGCCTGGCCGGCGAAGGTGGTGCCCCCACCGGGCAGTGCGACCACGGCCTGCTGGCGCAGCGAGGCGTAGTCGGGCATGGATGCCTTGCCGACGTTGGACGGTGCGGCCGGGGCGTCCTTGACCAGGGTCTTGGTGTTCCCGCTCGCGTCGGTGACGGTGAGCGTGTAGGTCTGGCGGAAGTTCAGGTTCGGGTCGTCCAGGGACTTGACGACGCCGGTGTTGTAGAGGAACTGGTTGGCGTCGTCGCGGATGTGGTCGCTGAACGTCCAGGTGTAGGTGGTGTCGGGTTTGCCGGTGCCCTGGCTGTCGATCTTGATGTTGTAGTGGGCGTCGTTCGCGAACGGGTAGAAGTTCGGGCCGCCGTTGGGCTCCTCGAAGGGGATCCAGTTCGCCACCAGCGTGACGGTGTCCGGCTTGTCGGGGCTGGTGAAGGCGTAGACATCGGTGTTGTCGGCCTTCGGGTCGCCAGCGATCAGGGGCGCCTCGCGGTGGCTGGAGGCGGAGCTGACGCCGGGGGTCAGACCTGTCAGGGTCCCTGCGGTGACCAGGGCCACCGTCCCTATGGCGGCCAGGAGGCGCTCGGCCGGGCGGGTGGAGTTCGTACGGCGGGTAGGGCGAGGGTGGGACATGGGCCATCCGTTTCCGGTGCAGCCGCCCGCGCCCGGGACAGGGGCACGGCGGTCAGGGGCGGTCGACGCTCGAAGCCCACACGGAACTGGGCTCCGCCCGACGGACTGCCGAGCGGCCTGACAGTTCGTCCGCTGTGCGACTCAAGCTCTCTACAAACCACCATGAAACCGGGCGCCTGCGCCACGCGGGTCGGCCGACCGGGACGGCGGCGGGCGCCGAACGGGTGGCAGACCGGCGCTTGCGGCAGCCGGCTACTGCCGCGCCCGGTTTCGATCGCCGTGATGCCCGCACCCTGCTGTGCCCGCTCGGCGAGCGCGGGCGGGCACGCCATCGCTAGTCCTCCTTGGCCGCACCGGGTCCCAGGTCGCTGTTCCACCGCTGCTCGATGCGGGCGAACTTCCACACGAGCAGGGCCAGCACCCACGTCACGACGAACAGGGCCACGACGGCGAAGCCCACCGTGTTCAGGTCGAGCGCGGAGATCCAGTCCCAGAAGCCGCCCCGCAGGGCGAGCTTGTCGGCGAGCAGCGCGAGCAGTTCCACGGTGCCGATGATCAGCGCGATGGCCACCGACAGGCCGGTGATGGTGAGGTTGTAGTAGATCTTGCGCACGGGCTTGGAGAACGCCCAGCCGTAGGCGAAGTTCATGAACGAGCCGTCGATGGTGTCCAGCAGCGACATGCCGGCGGCGAAGAGCACCGGCAGGCACAGGATCGCGTACCAGGGCAGCCCGGTCGCCGCCCCCGAGCCGGCCAGCACCAGCAGGGCGACCTCGGTCGCGGTGTCGAAGCCGAGGCCGAACAGCAGCCCGATGGGATACATCTGCCACGGCTTGTCGATCGACTTCATCACCCGGCCCAGCAGACGGTTCATCAGGCCGCGCTTGTCGAGTTGCTCCTCCAGCGCGGCTTCGTCCAGGTGACCGGCGCGCATCTGGCGCAGGACCTTCCATATGCCGGCCAGCACCACCAGGTTGATGGCGGCGATCACGTACAGGAACGTCCCCGAGACGGCGGTGCCGATCAGACTGGTGACCTTGTGCAGCTGGGAGGTGTCGTCCCGCAGCGGGCCGGCGAGGGACTTCACGCCCAGGCAGAGCAGGAAGGTGAGCCCGAACACGACGCTGGAGTGCCCGAGCGAGAACCAGAAGCCCACCGAGAGCGGACGCTTGCCCTGCCCCATGAGCTTGCGGGTGGTGTTGTCGATCGCGGCGATGTGGTCCGCGTCGAAGGCGTGCCGCATCCCCAACACGTAGGCCGTCACGCCGATGCCCAGCCCGAAGGACTGACCGCCCAGGCTGTAGTGGCTCGGTGCGACCACCGCGACCAGGGTGAACCAGCCGACGACGTGCAGGGCCGCGATGAAGACGAACATGGCGGCGAAGCGCCGCCACTCGGCGCGGGTCATCAGCGCGCGCAGGCGACCAAGACGTCCCCGCGCGCGGACAGTGGCAGAGGTGGGAGGTGCGGTGACAGCCATGCGTACCCGTCCTTCGTCCCCGGGGGCGGCACAGCCGCAGCCGCTCGACTCCCCTACTTGCACACTATGCGCAACAGAGAGGCTGCGGCAGGTGTGCTTGGCGCATCTGAGGGGCGCTCAGGAAGCAGTACGCCGCATCCCGTACGCCCCCCGGGGGCTGCTGCCTGACTCCCTGTCGTGGGCCGACCGGACGGCGATCGTGGTCCTTGCGGGTGACCTCTGCCCTCCACCTCGCGCGCCCGGGCCGGCACGCACGGAATGTGATCAGGGGCGTCCCCCGCAGCCCGCGCGAGTGTCGGCGGCAAGCGAACCCGCCTTCCCGGGCACCGACGACAGGTCGCACATCGCACATCCCAGCCGGTCGGCCCCGACCGCTCACGCCGACCCTGGAGATCCGCATGACAGAGCGTCATACCCTGCGCAGAGCGGCGGCTGTGGCCGCAGGCGCGCTGTGGCTGCTCACCGCCGTCGCGCCAGCAGCCCAGGCGCACCCGCTGGGGAACTTCTCCATCAACCACTACACCGGCCTCACCGTGCACCCCGACCGGATCGACGCCCTGGCCATCACCGACGCCGCAGAGATCCCCACCCTGCAGGACGCCCCTCGCGTCGACCTCGATGGCAACGGCACCGCCGACGACAACGAGCGCGCTGGCTGGGCGCGTGCCCGCTGCGCCGACACGGCCTCGAAACTCACCGTCACCACCCCCCGGCGCCTGGCCTTCACCGTCAGCTCCGCCACCTTCGACTACCAGAGCGGCCAGGCGGGCCTTCGCACCAGCCGCCTCGAGTGCCACCTCTCCGCGCCCCTCGACCTTGCCGACGGTCGGGTGACACTTCACGTCGAGACCGGCGCGGACACCACCCGCGTCGGCTGGAACGAGATCACCGCGCGGGGCGAGGGCACGCACCTGCAACGCTCCACCGTCCCCGCGACCTCCTCCTCTGACGAACTGCGCGCCTACCCCCGCGACCTGCTGTCCACCCCGCGCGGCGACACCCGCGCAGACCTCACCGCAGCCCCGGGCGCCGACACGGACGCCGCCGCAGCCGCCGGCCCCGCTGCACGGCCGGGAGACGGGCTGACCGCGCGCATGGAAGCCCTCTCCCGGCAGCTGACGTCGCTGGCCGGGACGAAACGCCTGACCGTGCCGGTCGGCGTCCTCGCCATCGTGCTGTCCATCGTCCTGGGCGCCGGCCACGCGCTGCTGCCTGGCCACGGCAAGACCGTGATGGCCGCCTACCTTGCCGGACGCCGCGGCCGCACGCGCGACGCGATCACCGTCGGAGCCACCGTCACCCTCACCCACACCGCGGGCGTCCTGATCATCGGACTGTGCCTCACCACCTTCTCCTGGCTGGCCGGCGACACCGTCATCGCCTGGCTCGGCGTCACCAGCGGCGCCCTGGTGGCCCTCGTCGGCGCGGGCCTGCTCACCGATGCCGTGCGCCGTACCCGCCGGGGACACCGATACATTGCCGCCGGCATCCCGGCGCCCCCGGCCCGAGAACCCGCCCTGATCGGCGCGGCCGGAATCGAACCCGCCGCGGACGGTGCACACAGCCACACTCCACACCACCACCACCACGAACACGGGCCCGGACACTCCCACGGCCACGACCTCGGTCGCGGGGGCGACACCGGGCACTCCGACACCCACGACGGGCTCCCGCACAGCCACCACGACCACGGCGCCGATGCGGACCACCACGGCCATGGCCACCGGCACGGGCTCCTCGGCCACCACCACACCCACGGTCCCATCTGCGCCGACGCCCAGCCATTTTCCACCCGCGGCCTGATCGGGCTCGGCATCGCCGGCGGCCTGGTCCCCAGCCCCTCGGCCCTCGTCGTCCTCCTGGGAGCCATCTCTCTGGGCCGGACCGTCTTCGGCGCCGGACTCGTGGTCGCCTACGGCCTGGGCATGGCCGCCACCCTCACCGCCGTGGGCCTGCTCCTGGTGCGCCTGGGCGATCGCCTCGGCCACATCGCCGACCGGCCCGCGCTGCGGATGCTCCGGCGCCTCGCCCCGCACACCGCAGTCCTCACCGCTCTCCTCGTCCTGGCCGTCGGACTCGGTCTGATGGCCCGCAGCCTTCCGCCCGTCCTGTGACTCAGGAGCCCCACATGCCACCGCGCCGCACCCTCACCTTCGCCGCCCTGATCGCCACCGCCCTCCTCACCGGCTGCGCCACCACCCGCGGGGCGCTGAACGCCCAGGCGGACACGCCCTCCCCGAGCTGCCTGGTCCACCAGACCAAGGAACCAGCCGACCGCTACACCGCGGGCACCGGCGCCGACACCCTGTCCATCCTGGAGATGATGCGCTACTACACCGCCAACGGTGCCAAGACCTACTGCGACGGCAAACCGCCTACCAGCACCGACCGCCACTGGACGGACCTCTACACCGCACTCGGCGGCGACTCCGGACGAGTCCCCGCGCCACCCCGAAAGTTGTGAGAGGACCGACCTCTCACCCCGCTCGCGCCTGCGGCAAGACCCAGCCCCCCAGGCAGCCCGCTCCGAACACCCCCGAAGAGCCAACTATCTGACCATGTCGCACCGCTGGTGGACTGGTGGGCGCTCCTGCCACGCGGGCTCGGTGTCACAGGCACCCAGTCTGCCAACAGGCTCGCCACCGACAGGCTGCTCATCCGTCTCCACGACCCGAGCCCTGGGCCCGGGGAACAGCCAGGAGAGGGCACCGGGGTGGTACCGCCAACCGCTCGCCCGGTGCACCGGCTGGCAGGTCCCAGGCTGCGTCCGGTTCACCCGGAGCGGTCCGCCCGGCCAGTCGCCACTGACGGACGAGCTCGGTGTAGATCGGCATGTCGGCGAAATGGGCAACCCCCGTCTCCCATCGTCGGAAGAATCGGCTGCGCCGCAGTCATGGCCATGGTCTGTTCAGCCGCCGGGCCCACATCCAGGACACGCAGCTCGGTCCGATGTGGGCCGGGGCCGGAGCTGGTATTCACCCGTTCAGCCGCATGTGCTGATCGCACCGACCCCGCCGCCCGACCGCTTCGAAGCCGTGCGGTCAGCCGATGTATCGCACGCACATTCGGCGGATCGCGGTGGATGGGGAGGCGGTGGATCCGCTCGAGCCTTAGATTGCGGACAGACCGGCAAGGCGAACGGGTCACGGCCACCCCCTGGGAGGCTTACATGATCGTCCTCACGCTGCTCACACCCCCCGTCCTGCTCGGGGCGGTGCTCTTCCTCGGCCGGTTCGAGGAACGGCTCGTCGAACGCATCTCCGCGCGACCGCAGGCGTTGCCCGAGCCCGCCGACCACGGCCAGTGCGACACCTGAAAGTCCCCGGACACGAACCGCTGCGCCGCACTTCGTCGCGCGGCTCCGTGCCGGGCCGTTCGCTTCCCTCACGCGCCACGGCGGCGGCCGGGGCCCGACGCGACATCACCCGGAACGTACGGCCCGGGGGCCTCGGTCGGGCTCCCGCGTGCCGCCCTGCGAGCGGCGGGCGGGTGTGTCAGCCGCCGCGGTCCTGCCGTCGGGGGGTTGCATCGCGTCAGGGTCTGCTGCGGCTACGACCAGTGGTGCTCGGTGACTTCGCCGCCGCGGACGGCGACCGTGGTGTCCGGGTTGTCCGCGGTGCGCCAGATCGTGTAGTCGCCCTCGGGGAGGGGGGAGATGACGGCGCAGTGGGTGGTGTGTGCGGTGAGGTGGCGGGGGCGGACGGCGGCGTGGGTGCGGGTGGTGTCGTCGCCGGTGGGGCTGACTTCGATCTCCAGGCCGTCGTCGGCCGGGCCGGTGTAGATGATCAGTGCCCCGAGGGTGCCGCCGATCTCCAGGACGACGCTGCCTTCGCGGGAGGGGGCGGGCAGCGGCGCGTGCGGGTGCGGGTGGGTGTGCTGCTGGGTCATGGGCTGGCTCTCGCTCGTCTGTCCGGGCTGTCGGTTGTCACGAGGGAGCCGCGGTGCGGGTGGCCGTACACCCGCACCGCGGCACCTGGGCAGGTCAGTTGGACGGGTTGTGGTAGCCGTCGTAGGGGACGCCGAGGTAGGGGAAGGTGTCCAGGTAGGGGTTCTTGACGTCGGCGGGGGTGAGGCCGTCGGTGATCGCGCTGGTGGCGGCGTCGGGGGTGAAGGTGGGGTCGACCAGTGGGAGGGTCAGACCCGCGACGGCGCGCAGCTCGACGGTGACGACGTCGTCGAAGACGCGGCGTCCGTTGGGGAAGCCGGCCGCGTCGCCGGCCACCAGGCCCAGGATGTTGGGCTTGGCGGCCGGGGGGACGGCGACGTTGAGGCGCAGCATGTCGGCCTGGGTGTCGCCGGTGTAGTTCTGGAAGCCGGGCACGACGCCGGTGGGGATGCCGGTGAGGAGGATGGCGAGGAGGTCGGCGCGCGGCTTGGTGTAGGCGGCGAGGTTGGGGAAGACGCCCGGGTACAGGGCCGGGAGGAGCTTGGCGAGTTCGGGCATGGCGACGTACTGGGCGAAGTTCTTGTCGTCGGCCGGGGGCTGCGTGTTCCAGAGGTCCTTCTTCCCCATCGGGATGACGACCTCGTTGACCAGCGGGTTGCCCAGGCGGGAGACCTGGACGAAGGGACCGGACTCGGTGTCGTGTCCGGTGGTGTTGATGATGCGGGCCTGGCGGCGGGAGGCGGTGGTGTACACGCCGATGGTGGCGTGCGGGTCCGCGACGTCGCCGGGCTTGCGCCCGCCGAAGGTCAGGTCGGTGATCGGGACCTGCAGGGCGATGCTGTGGACGTTCAGCGCCTTGGTGGTGTTCACGCCCGGTGCGGGCTGGGTGAAGGCGGGCATGACGTGCAGCTGCTGGAACGGGCGCAGGGTGCCGAGGTCGAAGATCGAGCCGAGGTCGACGTAGAAGCCCTCGGCGCGCTGCCCGGCGAACACCTTGCGGCCGCCGTCGAGCTGGTGCACGGCGGAGTTGGCGAGGGAGGTGTAGTCGGGGGTGGAGAGCGGGCCGATGTTGCACGGCGGGCAGGCCAGGTGCTCGCCCAGCACGGTGCGGCGGCCGCCGGCCTCGACGCGGGCGACGGTGTAGGTCTGGCGGCGGTTCCAGTTCGGGTCGTCGAGCGAGGTGATCGGCCCGGTGTTGTACAGGAACGAGTCGGGGTTGCGGACCTCGACCTGGAAGCGGAGCTCGTAGGTGACGTCGGGTCGGCCGTCGTTGTCGTTGTCGATGTGGATCGCGTAGAGGACGTCGTCGCCGAACTCGTAGAAGTTGGGTCCGCCGGCCGGGCCCTGCAACGGGATGTAGTTGGCGATGAGGGTGACGGTGTCGCAGTCGTCGGGGCTGACGAAGGCGTAGACGTCGGTGCTGTCGGCGACCGGGTCCTTGGAGATCTCGGGGGCTTCGCGGTGGGAGGACATTGCAACCTCACAGGGGGTGTGCGGGCAGGGAGGGGTGGCCGGCCGGCTCCCGGTGGAGCTGCCGGAAGCCAGCCGGTGTTCGGGGGGAGGGGTCAGACCAGCGCGCGGGCGAGGGCGGCGGCCAGGGCCGGGTCCTGGACGCGCTGGTGGCGTTCGCCGCTGAACAGGTCGAGGTGGCCGGTGCGCAGGTCGCGCACGTGCACGATCATCGGCTCGTCATGGTCGGGCACCGGCGCCTGGTGCGCATCGGCCGCGGGGGCGGTCTCGGCCGCGGCGGCCGTGCCGGTGCCAGCACCGGTGACGATGGTCGCGGCGAGGCCGGCGGCGCCGACGGCGGCGGCCTGGCGCATCAGACGGCGGCGGGACAGGCCGTCGGGCGGGGTGTCGGCTGCGGGGGTGTCCGGGGACATGGGTATCTCCTTCACATCGGTGTGGGGTGACTGGGCGTGCCGCCGGCTCGGCCTGATTGCCGTCCGCAACGGTGGACGATCCCGCCGCCTCGAGTGCGTGGGCGGGAAAGGCGATTGAAGGTGACGGCCGTGGCCCCAGGCGCCGGGCGGTCACCGGCAGTGAAGTGCCGGCGCAATGCCCAGGTCAAGGCGGCGCGCAACCGCTCGCGAGCGTTCTTCACCTGGCTGGACCAGCTGCGCCGCAGCTCAGCGCCCCGGTGCTCACCCGAGCGGGTGAAAGGGGAAGTTGAGCCCCACAGGGACCCATCTGAGGGCTGGCGGGACACGAAGAGGATGCGACAGGACGCTCCCGCCGCCCTCCCAGGAACCGGCGGGCAACGTCGATGCGGCCATGGGCCATGCACAGAAGACGTGAGGTGTCGGAATGTTCCAGACGCGTGGCTTGGAGATCGTCATCATCGGCCTGGTGGTCCTGGTGCTGTTCGGGGCCAAGCGGCTTCCGGACTCGGCGCGGGCGCTGGGCAAGTCGCTGCGCATCCTGAAGGCCGAGACGGCGGCGCTGAAGAACGACGGCGCCACGCCCGGCGAGGAAGCTGCCTCCGGCCCGCGGGTGGAGGCGGCGGCGCTGGAGGGCGGCATCGTCACGCCGGTGCCCGCCCCTGTCGGCGAGCCGTCGCGCTCGGCGCGCTGAGCCCGCCCTCCTGGACGTGGAAGGGTCAGTGTGAAAGCCCGAGGAACCCCCGGCCGGCAGGCGGACAATCCGCACAGTGCTGTCATGCCGTTGCGCGGCCATCTGCGGGAGCTGCGCTCTCGGTTGACGAAGGTGGCGCTGTCCCTGTTGGCGGGTTCGGCGGTGGGATGGGCGGTCCACGAGCGGGTCGTGGACGCCTTGACCGGGCCGGCCTGCCGGATCACTCACGTACACGGCATCGGCGCCGCCACCGCGGCCTGCCCGAACGGGCTGCTCGTCCTGCAAGGCGCGCTGAGCCCGCTCAGCTTCTCCTTCAAGGTCGCACTCGTCGTCGGCGTGCTGCTGGCCAGCCCCGTCTGGTCCTATCAGGTGTGGGCGTTCATTGCGCCGGGCCTGTACCGCCGCGAGCGCCGCTACGGTATCGGGTTCGCCGCCGCGGCCGTCCCGCTGTTCGCCGCCGGCGCGGCCCTGGCCTACAGCGTCTTCCCGAAGACGATCGAGCTGCTGGCCTCCTTCACGCCGGCATCCTTCGGCCTGGTGCTGCCCGGGGACGAGTTCCTGGACTTCTTCCTGCGGATGGTCGTCGTCTTCGGCCTGTCGTTCCAGTTCCCGCTGCTGCTGGTCGTCCTCAACATGGTCGGCGTCGTCAGCGCGGCCCGGCTGCGCGGCTGGTGGCGGATCATCATCTTCCTGATCTTCGTGTTCGCCGCCGTCGTCGTGCCCACCGGCGACCCGCTGACGATGCTGGTGCTGGCCGTGCCGATCTGCCTGCTCTTCCTCGCGGCCCTCGGCATCTGCTCCCTGCACGACCACCGCAAGGCCCGCCGGCCCGACGCCGACCTGCCCGACGATCAGGCATCGCCCGCGCCGTCCGCCCACCCGGTCGAGGCGAGCGAACTCACCGACGCCCTCAGGTAACCCGGCACTACCGGCCACCGCGCCGGTCAACCCGCGGACCCGGACCACCGGACCGGTCCGCCCTTCAACGTCAAGGGACTTTCACGTGCTCGACCTGAGCCTGGTCAAGATCGCTGTCCTCATGGCGCTGGCCGTCATGATCTTCGGGCCGGAGAAGGTCCCCGCCCTGATCGCCGACGCCATGCGGCTGCTGCGCAACCTCCAGGCATTCGCCCGCACCGGCACCGACGAGCTGAAGCAGAGCCTGGGCCCGGAGTTCGCCGACCTGCGCCCCCAGGACCTGCACCCCAGGGCCCTGGTGGCCCGCGCCCTCACCACCGCCGCCCCGGAACTGTCCAGCCTCACCCACGAGATCCGCGAGAGCGTGCAGCCCCTCGAAGAGCACCTGCGCCACGGCCTGGACATCGAGCCGGGCACGACCGCCGCCCCTAGTCTGATGCCACCGACGGGACCCGAGAACTGACGCGGACACCGCCACGGCAGAGCGGAGCATCTCTCGGCAAGTCCCAGACACCGTGGGAAACCGCCGGGTCGGCTCCTGACGCGCCTGCGGACGGGCATGCAGGTGCCACGTGCCCGCAACGGCGCGCTGCTGGGCGGGTCTCGCTGCGTTGCGGGTGGTTCAGGCGGTGCAGGACCACAGCGGCGGTCAGCCCGTAGGCCGCGTGCGGGACAGCGTCCGCGACCCGGTCCTTCGCACTCCAGGTCCGCGGGTCGGTGACCTCACGCTTCGCCGTTGAAGCGTCGGAGGTGGCCATCGCCGCCAGCGCGGGCGCGACGACCGTCAGGGCGGTGCCGCAGCGGGTACGGGTGCCGCTGGCCGCCCCCAGGAGCGTGTCGACCGCCACATCGGTGGCGATTCGCAGCAGTGGCCCGAGGCCGGACGCCCGGTCCTCGCTTCTCCTCGTCGCCCGGGATCGGCGGCGTCGCCTTGTCCGCCAGGCGCTCCACCGACTGCGCGGGACGTGCTGCTCGCCGGCCGGGCTCGCACCGCCATGTCCAGGTAGGTCACCGTGTTCAACGCTGTCGTGCCCGCCGGGCCCGCTGCCGTGCCGGCCGGCATCCGCGGGCCCGGGCGGCTGTGGACCACCGCATCCGTGGTGGGCATGAGAGCCACTGCCGTTCCGGGCCGGCGCCGACAGGCGCAACCGCGCTCAGCCTCAGGGCCTGTATGGCGCCGGCCCCGCGTGCGCCGTGCACGCGCGAAACGTACCGCCGGGCCGGGACGGCACACCGGCTGCTCCATCCGGCGGACGCGGCCCTTCAGGGGCCTTCCCCGTCGCTGTCGGCACCTGAGCTGTCGTTGTGCAGGAGCATACGCAGGCGAAGCAGGGCGTCGCGGACCCGGGACTTGGCGGTTCCCAAAGGGAGGCGGAGGAGATCGGCGATCTCCTGGTGGGAGCAGTCGTGGTAGTAGGCCAGGACGACGGCCTGGCGTTGGAGGTCGGTGAGGGCGTCCAGGCCGTCACGGACCCGCTGCAGCGCAAGGAGGTGCTCGATTTGCTCGCTGATGTCCTCGACGGGTACAGGACGTTCGAGCAGAGCCGCGCGCAGGTCGCGCTCGTGAGCGGCGCGTTCGGTGCGCACCCGGTCGACGGCGCGGCGGTGGGCGATCGTGGCGATCCAGGCCATGGCAGTGCCGCGTGCCGGCTGGAAGTGGTGGGCCTTGCGCCAGATCTCCAGCAGGACTTCCTGAACGACGTCCTGGGTATGGCCGCGGTCGCGGACCACGCGCAGCACGATCAGGAACAGGGCGGCACCGATCGCGTCGTGGAGCTGATCGAAGGCCCGCGGGTCGCCGCCCGCGACCCGCATGAGCAGCTGCTCGACGGCGACGTCAGCAGGCCCGGATGCGCGAGGCGTCATACGGCGCCGACCTGTCGGGTGGCTGTGCTCGATCGGGCGACGGATCGCCGCAGAACGCGAAGCCGTTGCAGGCCACGGCAGCACCGGGGCAGCCGGGAACGGGCGCAGTCCCGCGGGAGTCTCGACACGCTGTGTAGCGGCCTGGTGCGCGAGGAGCGACGCGCGGGTGGAGACGGGCGTTCAACTCGCAGGGGTGCGCCCGTCTGCCGGGCGGATCACCAGGACAGACAGGGCCAGTACGGCGATGCCCTGGGCGAAGGCCGCGGTGGCCTTGTCGGTGGACCAGATCGGCTCGTACATGTTCGGCAGGGGGCCGAGGGCGCCGACGTTCGCGTAGCGGTAGAGCAGGATCGCCGCCAGGCCGGCCGCGGCGACGGCGAGTGCGAACAGGTCGCCCGCCCGTCTGCGCCACAGCAGCACGAGCAGGACCGCCAGGGCCGCGGCGGCTGCCTCGGCGCGGAACAGGTCGCCCTCGCTGACCGTCTTGGCGACGGCGTCGTAATGCCCGGCGAGCCGGGCGTGCACGGCCGCGTCCAGAGCGAGCCCGGCTGCGGCGATCAGGCGCAGGAGCGCGCGGGTGATCGCCCCGGTAGAGGGTCGGTTGGAGTGCTGGCCGGTCATGCGGACCTCCTGGCCCAAGCCCTCGTCACGCCGGATCAGCTGACGGTGAGGGTGGCGTGCATGTACTGGTGGATGCTGCAGATGTAGGGGTGGCTGCCGGGCGTGGATGGGGCGGTGAAGGTGGCCGATGCTCCGCCGTTGATTGTCTTCGTGTCGAAGGACTTGTCGTCGGCGGTGACGGTGTGGGCGGTGGAGTCCTCGTTCACCACGGTGACGCTCTGGCCGGGGGGAACGGTCAGGTCGGCCGGCTGGAACTGGAAGTTCTTGATGGTGATCCGGGTACCGGACGAGGCGGCAGAGCCACCGGCCCCTCCGGGGGAAGCGGAGTGGCTCGACGAGCAGGCGCCGAGAGTCAGGGTCAGCAGCGCGCCGGCCACGGCGCAGCGCAGGCGTACAGAGGTCACGGGCGACATCCGTTCCGATAACTAGAGGTGGAGGTGGGTGCCCGGGAGCGGGGGAGTCGACGTCTCGCACCCGGGCACCCACCGGTCGGGGCTCTGCTCAGACGGTGAGCAGAGTGGGGCTGGCGGCCTTGTCGGTGGGCAGGAAGTCGTCCGGGACGGGGTACTGACCGAGCACGTAGTTGAGGATCGCGGCGTGCATGGCCTCGACGGGGGCGATGGTGGCGGCGGTGGCGATGCCGCCGGGGCTGGTGACGTTGTAGGTGGCGAACAGGTAGGTCTGCGCGGCCTGGTCCTCCAGCGACAGGGCGAGCTTGGCGACCGTGCCCACGTCGGTGGCCGCGCCCAGCGCCTGGAGGGTGGCCGGCTGGTTGGACAGCGGCACGTTCGTGATCGCGGGCTTGCCCGCGCCCGTCAGGACCGCGTTCCACGCCTTGGCGTGGTCGGCGTGCTGGGCCTGCGCGGTGGTGATGAAGTCCGCGACCGCGGGCGGCACGGTGCCGAGCTTGCCGGCCTTCGCCGCATCCAGAGCGGCCTGGTAGGCGCCCACGGCCTGGTTCTCCAAGGCGGTCGCCAGGGCGACGACCTTCAGGTCCCCGGTGTACTGCCCGGACGCCGAGCCGGAGGCCGGCATCGACGCACCGGTGGAGGAACCGGAGGAGGCCGACTTGCTGCTGGAGCAGGCCGCCAGCACCAGGGCAGCACCCACCCCACCCGCCCCGAGCAGGAACCGCCGACGACCGGCATCGCGCGGACCACCGGCCTGGCGGGCGCGGATCTCCTCGGTCAGGTCCAGCGCGCTCGCCCGCATGACGGGCAGCGTCTCCTGGTGCGCCTGCTGCATCTCGCGGGTGAGGCCGGCGAGTTCGCCCTCGCTGATCGGCAGCTCCCAGCCGCCCTTGGTACCGGTCGTCACTTGACGGCCCCTTCGCTGATCGGAGAAGCGTTGGTGGTCGGGTAGAAGGCGTCGGGGAAGCCGACGCTGCCCGCCGCTGCGGGCAGCTTTGACGGGTCGACCGGGATGGTGATCAGGTCGGCCGCGTTGCCGGCTAGCAGCGCCTGCACCGCCAGCAACGTCGCGCGGTGCTGCGCCTCGACGGGGGCGACGGAGGCGAACAGCTTGCGCAGGTCGGCGCTGGAGACCTGGGAGACGTTCTTGGTGTACGTCTGCGCGGCCACGTCCTCCAGGGTGATGGCCAGCTTCACCACGTCCGCCGGGCCCTGGATGCTGGGCAGCATCTGGTCGACGACGGCCTTGTACTTCGGGTCCGGGCTGTTCTGCGCCTGGCCGCCGGCCTGGGTGGCGGCGGCGTTGAACGCCTGCGCGTGTGCCTGGTGCTGCTGGGTGGTCTTGGCGATGAACGCGGCCACCGTCTTGTTGCCGTCCTTGATGAACGGCAGCCCGGCGGCGGTCTGGTAGACCGACACTGCCAGGTTCTCGATCGACGCCGCGGTCTGCAACGCCATGATGTCGTCCGCCATGGAACCGGAGACGGAGGGCGAGGGCGAGTCGGCGAACGCGCGCGTGCCGCCGAGGAGGGCGGCCATGCCGGCCGCTCCGGCGATCAGGCCGCCGCGCTGCCACCACCGGCGCTGCACGGGCTCGTTCGCCTGCCCGAAGTCGATCAGCGCGCTGCGTGTGATCTTCACGGCGTCGCTGTTCAGGTCCTGCGACTGCTCGGTGAGTTCTTCGAGCAGCCGGGTGTCGATGTGCTCAGTGGCCATCATGCTCCCGTCTCAGGCCGGAGCCCACTGGTTCGCGGGCTCGTACGTGATGCCTTCGGGGCGGCCGGGCCACCGGCTTGCCCGGCCGCCCCACAAAAACCTGGATTCACCCGCCCGAGTGACGCAGCATCACCATCGATGTGGAATAAGGCTCCAGTGGCAGGCACGGCCAGCGGCTGAAGGCAGGCGCCACGCGAAACCCATGCCTGCGCTGTGTCGGATCCGGGGGTGTGGAGCCGTCCAGCGGGCGCGACCGCACGGTGCCCGGCCGCCAGGGCGGCTTTGGGGGTTGTGGGCGGCGGGGCCCCGGCCTGAGTTCCGGGCCCCGCCGGCGTCTTTCGTTCCGGCTGGGTTCGGGACCGGTACGACAAGCGCGCACCAGTGCTTCGAGCTCGCTTTCGTGCCGGATGGCTGCCCGGGCTCAATACGACCCGGACGGAGCAACACCGGCCGGTCCGCAGACTCATGCGAAGCACGGTCCGGCACGTTCTCGACGACCGGATGTGGCGGCCGGACGGGCCGGCGCTGAGTGGCGGTCAGCGTGCCCGGTGGCCGTGGTGTCCGGTCTCGGCCGGTCGGCATCCCCAGGTCAGGATCGCGGCCGTGTAGTCGGCGGCGAGTCGGTGCCACCGGTGGGCGCCGCGGAGCATGGCGTGGCCGCCCGCGGGCATCGCGACGGTCTGGACTTCCGCCCCGGCGGTTCGGGCCCGGCGTGCGAAGGCCCAGGTCTGCTGCGCCGAGGTGACGGTGTCATCCTCGTCGTGCAGGAACACGGCTGCCTTGCCGCGCAGGTGGGCGACGGGTTCGCCGGGCGGGCACCAGGGTGCCAGCGCCACGACGCCGCGCACCGTGTCGCCTCCGGCGGCGGCCAGAGCCGCGCGGGCGCCCATCGAGTGGCCGATCAGGACCACCGGTGCGCGCGGCGCCAGGCGGGCCAAGGCGTCGAGGGCGCGAGTGGTGTCGTGGACGGGGTCGGCGTAGTGCCCGTTCCATCCGCGGCAGCGGTAGCGGACCTGGGCGAGGAGGACGTCCTGGCCCCAGGGGCGGCCGGCGATCTCGGCCGCGAAGAAGCGCATCCGCAGTGCGGGAAGGCTGAGCCGGGGCACCGGCTGGAGACTGTCCGCCTTACCGCCGTGCAGGAGAAGCACGGAGCCGGCGGGCCGTTCGGGCAGGTGGCGCACCAGCAGCCGGTCCGCCCCGTGGTTGTCCGTCGCGGCCGTCGCGGTGTCCGCCTCTCGGCCGGCACGGTGGTGGGCCGGCGGGGACGGCTGGGGTGTCGGGGCACGGCGTGCCCACCATGCCGGGCTCATCGGCGCGGGGGGCGGGGCAGGAAGCCGCTGGTGCGCGCGACGTAGGCGTCCCAGCCCGGCTTGCTGGAGCCGAGCCCGCGCTCCAGCAGGGGCTTGCCGCTGCCGAACGCCAGCAGGTAGGTCATCAGGATCGGGCTGAGGATGAACGCCCAACCGATCGGCTCGGCGGCGGCGAGCAGGAACAGGCCCCACCAGACGCAAGCGTCGCCGAAGTAGTTCGGGTGCCGTGTCCAGGCCCACAGGCCGCCGTCCATGACCTTCCCGCGGTTCGCGGGGTCGGTCTTGAACCGGGCCAGCTGCCAGTCCCCGACCGTCTCGAAGAACAGGCCCACCGCCCACAGGGCGAGTGCGGCGATGACGAGTGGGCCCAGCGGGTGGTTGAGGTACTGGGCGGCCTGGACTGGCAGGGACACGAACCAGACGATCACCGCCTGCAGGAGGTAGACCGTGCGCAGGGCGTACAGGTTGCGGCGCCCGCCGGGGGCCTTGGTGAGCATCCGGTCGTAGCGCGGGTCCTCGCCGTGGCCGCGCGACCGCAACCAGATGTGCCCGGACAGTCGCAGCCCCCACACCGTCACCATGACGGCGGCCAGCAGGCGGCGTGCGCCGTCGCCGTGGCCGGCGGAGAGGGCGTAGCCGGTCCAGGCGACGGCGGTGAAGGCCAGGCCCCAGGCGACGTCGACGCCGCAGTGGCGGCCGGTGCGCACGCCGACGGCGAAGGCGAGGAGCAGCACGGCGAGGGCGGCGCCGGCGGTGGCAGCGAGGTTGGTCGCGAAGGCGGCGGCGTTCACGAGGACCGCTCCTGGGCCTGGTACCAGTCGGCCGGGGTGGCGGGGGCTCCGCTGGTGCCGGTGGCGCCCGGGCGGACGGCGAGGATCTGGTCCACGCCCATCCTGCGTTCGGCGAACGCGAGGGAGCTGCCGGCCATGTAGAGCTGCCACAGGCGGACCGTCGGCTCGCCGACCAGGGCGGTGAACTCGGCGCGGTGCTCGTCGAGGCGTTCGTGCCAGACGTCGATGGTGCGGGCGTAGTGCTCGCGCAGCGCTTCGACGTTGCGCACCTCCAGCCTGGCCGCCTCCAACAGGGCGACGGTGTCTCCGACCGGGCGCATGTGCATGTCGGGGGCGATGTACGTCTCGATGAACGCCCCGCCGCCAGGCGCCGCCGTGGAGCGGGACATCTGCTGGACCAGCAGGCGGCCCTCGGGCCGCAGCAGGCTGTGCAGGCGGCGGGCGAAGGCGGGGTACTGCTGGTCGCCGACGTGCTCGCCCATCTCGATGCAGCTGATGGCGTCGAAGGAGCCGTCGGCGATCTCGCGGTAGTCGCACAGCAGCACGCTCACCCGCTCGGTGAGGCCGGCGGCTTCGACGGCGGCGGTGGCGAAGGCGTGCTGGCGCTGGGAGAGGGTGACGGCGGTGACCTGGGCGCCGAAGTGGCGGGCGGCGTGCACGGCCAGTGCGCCCCATCCGCAGCCGATGTCCAGCAGGCGGCTGCCGGGGGTGAGGTCGAGTTTGCGGCAGATCAGGTCGAACTTGGCTTCCTGCGCGCTCTGCAGGGTGTCGCTCTTGGGGGTCCAGTAGGCGCAGGAGTAGGCCATCGCCTCGCCCAGGAGCAGCGCGTAGAACTCGTTGGAGAGGTCGTAGTGGTGGCTGATCACGGCCTTGTCGCGGGCACGGCTGTGCAGGGTGCCGCGCACGCGGGCGCGGCCGCCGGGCGGTTGGGGGCGCGGGCCGAGGACGCCGAGCCGGGCGGCGGCCGCGAGCAGCGCCGGCCACTCGCGCGGGCCTGGGCAGACCGGACGGGTGCCGGTGAGCGCCGCGCGTACCTGGGACAGGGCCGGGGCGAGGTCGCCTTCGATGTCGAGGTCGCCGCTGATCCAGGCGTCGGCCAGGCCGAGTTCGCCGGGTTGCCAGAGCAGGCGGCGCAGCGCGCGCCGGTTGCGCAGCACCACGGTCGGCACGTCGGCGGCGGCGGGTCCGGCGGTTGAGCCGTCCCAGGCCCTGATGCGCAGGGGGAGGGGCCTGCCGATGAGGTTGGTGAGCTGGTCGGTGAGCAGCTGGGCGGTGGTCATCGGGTGGGCTCCGGGCGGGTGAGGAGGATCTGCTGGACGTCGAGGTAGCCGGTGGCGAACCCGGCCTCGGAGTAGGCCAGGTACAGCTCCCACATGCGGCGGAAGACCTGGTCGAAGCCGAGGGCGTCGACCTGCTCGGCGCGTGCGGTAAAGCGCTCTCGCCACAGCCTCAGTGTTTCGGCGTAGTGCGGGCCGAAGGAGTCGCAGGCCGCGACGCGCAGGCCGGTGTGCCGTGCGGTGGCTTGGCGGACCGCCTCGGTGGAGGGGATCTGGCCGCCGGGGAAGATGTACTTGAGGATCCAGGTGTAGGTGCCGCTGCTGGCGAGCATCCGCTCGTGCGGCATGGTGATCGCCTGCAGTGCCACCCGCCCGCCGGGGGCCAGGACGCGGTCGATGGTGGAGAAGTAGACGGGCCAGAACGGCCGGCCGACCGCCTCGATCATCTCCACGCTCACCACCGCGTCGAACTCGCCCTGGACGGCGCGGTAGTCGCACAGCCGCACCTCGACCCGGTCCGCGAGACCGGCATCCGCGATCCGGCGCCGGGCGAGGGCCTGCTGTTCCTCGGAGAGAGTGAGGCTGACGACCATGGCGCCGCGGGCGGCGGCGCGGATCGCGAGTTCGCCCCAGCCGGTGCCGATCTCCAGCACACGGCTACCCGCGCCGACGCCGGCCAGGTCGAGGAGACGGTCGATCTTGTGGTGCTGCGCGGCTGCGAAGGTGTCCCAGGAGGCAAGGGGTGCGCCGTTCGCCGCGGTGGGGAAGATCGCCGAGGAGTAGGACAGGGTGGGGTCGAGGAAGAGCGCGAACAGGTCGTTGGACAGGTCGTAGTGCCGGTGGATGTTGGTGCGGGCGTTGTCCGGGGTGCTCAGTTCGGTGGTGGGCGGGCGTTTGACGTACAGGCGGCGCAGCCACTGCGCGCCGGTGGGCACCAGCGTTTCGGGGGCGGTGGCCAGTTCGGTGAGCAGCGCGACCAGGTCGGGTGAGTCCCAGTCGCCGGCCTGGTAGGACTCGCCGAAGCCGATCAGGCCGCTCTCGCCGATGCGGTGGAAGAACGCGTCGGGCCGGTGCAGGCGCAAGGTGGGCGCCGTGGCGGGTGCGGGGACCAGCAGGAGTCCGCCGGGGAGTTCGACGCGCAGGCCGCGGCGGCGGGCGATGCGGGCGAGCAGCCGCCGCGCCACCGCGGCGCGGGCCGGGACGTGCGGGGTGCGGGCCACGTCCGGCCAGTGGTGCGCATCGACCTCGGCCGGTGCTGCGGGTGCGAGGGGTTCGGCGGACAGGGTCATGAGGCGGAGACCTTCTGCTGGGAGGCGTGGGCGGGGCGGGGGTGGACGGGCAGGCCGCGCAGCCACAGCCGGATGCCCTGGAGGCGGATGTGGGCGCTGACCGCCCAGGTGGAGAAGGGGTGCCGGGCCGCGGCGAGCAGCAGACGCCCTGCTGTCGCCGGGCGGCGGGTGCCGTGCACGGTGGCGGTGAACGGGCGTGTCCCGTCGCGCTCGAGGTGGACGGTCAGGGCCAGGCGCTCGCCGGGTTCGGGAAGTGCCATGCGGTAGCGGCCGTCGACGGGGAAGAACGGCGAGACGTAGAACTCCTTCGCCACTTCGGCCCGGCCGCGCTCGTCGGGGCGCAGCAGGTAGCGGTGGCGGCCGCCGTAGGTGTTGTGGACCTCGGCCACGGTGCACAGCGGGCGGCCAGCCGGGTCGTGGCACCAGTAGACCGTCAGCGGATTGAAGACGTACCCGAGGGAGCGGGCGTGGGCGAGCATCAGCACGCGCCCGCCCGCGAGGTCGATGCCCTCGCCGGCCAGGTAGCGCTCCAGGTCGCGGCGCAGCGACACGCCGGACGTCATGGAGGGGAAACGGGCCAGCATGCGCAGCGGCCGCGGCAGGGCCGGCAGGTGGTGGAGGTCGATCAGCCACAGGTAGGTGCGGTGTGTGAAGGCGTGGCGCACCGGGCTGGTGCGTACGTGGGCGATGCGGCACTCGTACAGGGCCGCGCCCCACGCGCCCGGCAGCGCGGGCGCCGGGTGTCCGGCCGCCGGGACGGGCGAGTGGGTGGTCACGGCGCGTTCACCCCCAGCAGGGCGTGGGCGGCCGCGAGTCCGGAGCGGCAGCCGTCCTCGTGGAAGCCCCAGCCGTGGTAGGCGCCGGCGAACGCGGTCCGGCCGGTGGTCAGTTCGGGCAGCCGGGCCTGGGCAGCGACACTCTGGCGTGTGTAGACGGGGTGCTCGTACACGGTGCGGGAGACGACGTGCCGCTCCGGGACGGGGCGGTCCGGGTCCTCGTTGAGGGTCACCAGGTAGTCCTCGGCCGTGTCGAGGCCGAGGAGGCGGTTGAGGTGGTAGCTGACCCGCACGCCCTGCGCACTGTCCTCGCAGTGCGCCATCCGGTAGTTCCAAGAGGCCCGTGCTCTGGGGGCGCTCGGCAGGTGGGAGGCGTCGCGGTGCAGCACGGTGGGGTTGCGCGAGTAACGGAACGCCCCCAGCACCTCCCGCTCCACCGCGGTGGCGTCGGCCAGCAGGGCGAGCGCCTGGTCGGCGTGGGTGGCGATCACCACCGCGTCGGCCTCGGCGGTGCGGCCGTCCTCCGTGGTCACCGTGACGCCGTCGGCGTGCCGGCGCACCGCACGCACCGCGGCGCCTCGGCGCACGGTGCCCAGTTGCTCGGCGATCCTCGCGACGTACGTCTGCGAGCCGCCCACCACGGTGCGCCACCTGGGTGATCCGGTGACCGAGAGCAGCCCGTGGTTGGCCAGGAACGTGAACAGGTAAAGCGCAGGGTAGTCGCCGACCACGTCCGGCGCGCACGACCAGACCGCGGCGACCAGCGGAGTCATGAAGTGACTCGCGAAGTAGCGGGAGAAGCCCCCGTCCGTGAGGAACTCGCGCAGCGTCGGCTCGCCCGCCCCTGGGTCGGCCAGCAGCGCGCGGGCCCGGCGGTGGAAGCGCGGCACCTCGCCCAGCATCCGCAGGTACCGTCCGCGTCCGAGGGAGCCCGGCCGGGCGATCAGCCCTGCCGCACCACGCGCCCCGGCGTATTCCAGCCCGCAGCCGTCGCAACGCACCGACATGCTCATGTCGCTCTCACGGGTAGCCACCCCCAGCTCGCGGAACAGGGAGACCAGGTGCGGGTACGTCCGCTCGTTGTGCACCAGGAACCCGGTGTCCAGGGCCAGCGTCCGGCCGTCCGTGCCGACGGCCGGCTGGGTGTGCGCGTGCCCACCGAGGCGCTCGTCGGCCTCGAACAACTCCACGGCCAGTCCCGCACCTTGCAGCCGGTAAGCGGCCGTCAGGCCGGCAACTCCGCCCCCGATGACGGCCACCGTGCCGCGCCCCGCTCGGCCTGCCCGCCACGACCCTGTCGTCTGCCCGATGATTGCCGGCATGGTGCCCTCCCTCTGTGCGGAAGGACGCCATCACATGCCCTTCCTCTACTGCGCGTTCGGCGCGCTCGGGGCGGCGGATTGCTCTGGACGTGGGCACGCGCTCCAAGTGCGTTGCCGACGCCGTGAGAGCAGGCGTCGTCCAGCGGCAGGGCGGAGAAGCGAGCGGCCAGCGGTATCGCCGGTGGTCAGCCTCGACCCGAACCGCGTCACGTCAGGGGTAGCAGCATGAGGGGCTGCCCCGTGGGGTGGGCGGAGCCGCCGGACGGTTCCTGCGTCACCCCTACACCGACGGCACCATCGATGCGGCCGGTGAGGAGGAGCTGCCCGTGGTCGGCCGGCAACAGGCCGGCCGGGCGCATCGTGCCGGAGTCGTTGAACCACAGCTCGTAGGTGCGGCCCTGAGGCAGGGCGGGCATACCGGTGGCGAGGAAGGCGGCCTGCCCGCGGCTCACCGACCAGACCACCGTCCCGACGGCCGGTCCGGAGACCGTGGTGGCGGTGCGCGCGTCCGGCGCGGTCAGCAGGCTGGTGACGGCAGCCTGCTGACCACGCAGGCCGCTGGCCTGGGCCTGGGCACGCTGGGTCTGGCCGTGCTGCTGGACGGCCACCGCTCCCAGCGCGGAGGCCAGCGCCAGGCACGCCGCGAGCGCCAGCTTCGGCCACTGCCGGGCCAGTCGCGAAGGCCGCCGGCGGCCTTCGGCGGGGCCGGTCGGGGGCGGGAGCTGGCGCACGTCACCGATACCCGCCATCACCCGTGCCTTGAGCCCGGCCGGCACCGGACCCGACGCCGCGGACCCGAGCCGGGCCAGCGTCGCCTCGAACTCCGCGACCTCCTGCGCGCACGCCGGGCACTGGGCGAGATGGCGCTCGAAGGCGAGCCGTTCCTCCTGCGGCAGTGCGTGGGTGGCGTAGGCGCCGGTGAGGGTGTGCAGTTCGGGTGCCGCGTTCATGATCCAACTCCGAGGCAGTCGCGCAGGCGGATCAGCCCGTCCCGCATCCGGGTCTTGACGGTGCCGAGCGGAGTGCCCAGCAGCTCGGCGACCTCAGGGTAGGTGTACCCCCGGTAGTACGCCAGGGTGACCGATTCGCGCTGAAGCTCCGTCAGGGCCTCCAGGCACCGGCGGACCTGCTCGCGTTCCAACCGGTTCTCGACCTGCTCGGCGACCTCGTCGAAGGCAGGAGTGTGGGAGCGGGCGGCCACCTTCTGGTCCCGGTCAGCGCTGGCCTGCGCCGCGCGCACCCGGTCCACCGCGCGGCGGTGCGCCATGGTCAGCACCCACGCCATCACCTCGCCGCGCTGCGGCTCGTACCGCGCGGCGGTGCGCCACAACTCAAACATCACCTCCTGGGCGACCTCCTCCGACTGCGCCGGATCGCGCAGGACCCGCCGCACCAGCCCCAGCACCGGGCCCGCCACCACGTCGTAGAGCCGAGAGAACGCCTCCTGGTCTCCGAACGCCGTCTTGGCGACCAGCTCCTTCAGATCCAGGCCCCGGAACCTCGGGCCCGACAGGTGCACGACGGAGCTCACCGGCGCATCCTTCCCGAGCCGGTGGCACACCCAGCCGGGCGCGGTGTCCGCGACCTGGCCCAGGGCCAGCAGCACATGAGAACCTCCTGGATCGAACAGCGGGCATAACCAGTCGCCCTCCATTCGTCACCCCCGACCGGGCAGATTGGCGCGAGATCAGCACCGCGCTCGAACGACGACAGAGTCCGCGGTGCGGGCGCCCCCTGCGTTCATTTCGTCCAAACGCGGCCCATCCGCCGTGCTCCCGGTCCCGAATCCTTGGTAGATCGACCGACACGGCACGGCCCGAGCGCCGACGGTGTCCCCGGCGCCCCGCCCGAGCCACGGCCCAACCGGCGAGCACCTCTGCGCTTCACGCGGCCACGGCGCCGCGAGACCCAACAGGCTCCGGCCGGTACGACCGACACCGGCTGGGCCACTCAACCGAGCGGATGATCACCAAGCGCAAAGCAATCTACTGCCTCGCCGACTCCGCGAGGAACCTCGACATGCCTCGCGGATACGCCGGCACCGCCCGGGACCTGCCGCGGAACCGCTGCCCGGACGACGTGGCCTGGCAGCTGTTCCAGTCGGCCGTGGAAGCCATCGCCGCCGAACTCGACGCCAACCCCCACCGAGTGGACCACGCCCGCCGCCGTCGCACGCTCTGCGCGTGGAGGATCCCCAGGAGCACTGGTCGGAACTCGTCCACGGCCTGGCCGGCAGCCTCGCCCGCTGCCAGGTCCGAACGGCAGCCTCCGCCCTTGTCTGGGTACGGGTCACTGAAGGCGAGGCCCAGCTGAGCCCGCTGATGCGAGACGGCGGCACCGGCATGCGGGTGCCCGACTACGTCGAGATCGGCCGTGAGATCAACCAGCTCCTCTACCTCACCGTCAGGAGCCAGAGGGTCTTGGGTGAGCGGCTCGCGGGGTACGCATTCGAGCTCGCGGCCCGATGCGACCGGAGTCCACCCCGCGCCCCCGCCCGACGGTCGGAGGCCGTGAAGGGCAGTGGGCGAACGTGCCGCCCCGAGATAGCCCGATCGTTACGCGGCGCAGTAGCTGGCCCGCAGGAGCGGGACCGCTCGGTCGAGGTCTTCCACCGAGCCGATCCGCAGTTCGAGCGAGCCGCTTCCGTGATGCCCGATATCGGTCACGTCGCGGCTGAACCCCGCTTCCAAGGGCACGGACTTGGGGTCCACGCGCAAGAACACCAGGAGCGCGTCCGCGGCTGGCAGGACCTTCACGCACGCGAAGTTGGACCGGTGCCGGTAGGCGATGTATTGCCGGAGCTCCACACTGTGGCCATCGCCCAGGGCGAGCAGCCGGGCATCGAGATCGGCGTACAGCTGCTGCAGGGCCGGCGAAGCTCGCTCGACCGCCTCACGGACTGTCTTGCGCCCCGGCCCGTTGGAGGCACGGTTGATCCCGTCAACCTCGCTTCTGGCTGGCGTACTTGGACCACTGGACACCGAGGCGTGCAGCTCCAGGGCCAGCATGTCCCCGTCGAAGCGCCGGTAGCGGACAAGGTCGATCCGGCGGTTCATCTCGCCGATCGCGTGGACGTCATACCGGCTGTAACCCGAAGCCACGCAGATGATCCGCGGACTGCTCCAGTCAACACCGTCGGCAGCCTCGGCCCCGAGCCGCCGAGCCACCAGGGCCTCGAACTCGGCCTTGTGGTCCCGCAACCAGGCAGAATAGAACAGCGCCTGGTTGATCACATTCTCGCCGCGCGAGCGCTTGTACTCGACCACGACCGGGCTGCCGTCCTCGTCCAGGCCCAGTGAGTCGATTCGGCCACCGTGGACGGGTCCGGTGGAGTACTCAGAGGCGAGGAGCCGCACGCCGAGCATGGTGTCCATGTTCTGCTCGATCAGGGTCTGGAGATGCCGCTCCAGTTCCACCTCCGAGCCGACAACTTCCTCGGCCGACCTGCCGTCAACCCGGAAAAGGCGCAGACCCGTCATTTCTCCCCCTGTAGACAAGCGATCGCGGTGACAGTCATCGTCGGTATGTGTCATCTATCGGCGGTAGTCGCATCGACGAGCGCCTCAAACTCTGACCGGTTCTCCACCAGCCACGAGAGGTAGAACAGCCCCTGGGCGAGGACCGACTCACTGCTCGTGCGCTTGTACTCGATCAGGACTGGGCTTCCGTCTTCGTCCAGACCGAGGCTGTCGATCCGGCCCCGGTGCACGGGACCGGTGGAGTACTCGGTCGCCAGGAAACGGACACCACCCAGCATCTCCTCCATGTTCGCCTCCACGAGCCGCTGGAGATCACGCTCGAACTCCACGGCCGCACCCTCGACACGGCGAACATCCCCGCCAGCGACTCGAAACACCTGCAGTCCCGCCACGAACCCCCCAGCACACCACCCGCCGGCCCGCCCGGCGGTGGACGGGACACCATACATGCCAGAAGTCGGGCAATCTAGACATCATTGCGTTTGTCACACTTTGCCCAGGTGGGAATAGACTGGACCTGACGTTCCGGCCAGTGGTGCGATCTGATGGGTCCCCGGGATATCGTCACGTTGCGTTACTGGCGCCCTGTGGGGGGATGGTTTTTCTGCAAGGAGGTGCTTCCCGCTGGGGGGATCGAAGCGGGTCCTCGAAGGGCTGGTTGCTGCGTGTGACCAGGGCTCTGGGACCACTTTGGGACCACGCGCTCTGAGCGCCAGTAGGCGGCGGTGTTCGGATTTGGACATTCCTGCACATAGTAACCATTGAGCCACTGTCAGCTGGTCCACTCGCGCATGGAGGCGGGTGCGGTTCAATTCGGCAAGTGGTATGGTGATTTGAGAGCTTGAAGCTGGCGTGCTGGCTTCGCTCGAATCAGGCAGAGGAACGGCCCACTTGACTGGGGGTCAAGGGGTCGCAGGTTCAAATCCTGTCGTCCCGACTGTGAAGTCGGTTGTGAGAGCGGGTACTTGGGAAACCAAGTGCCCGCTCTTTTGCTGTGGTGGTCGCAGTGTGGTCGCGGACGCTCGTTCGCGTCATTTCAGGGGGCGCATCCGAGGTCGTGGGGGCGCTTAGATGTAATCGATATGCGGCTTTTGCCTGTTCAGTCGAGGTGACTGAGCGTAGTTCTTCGTTGAGTGGGCTTCTGCCCCGTGTCGAAGCGGCCTGGGTTCCCGGAAGTGGGCATGCCTGTGGAGCCCGAGGCGTCAGATGTGGTGGCTGCGGGCTGAGCGAGCGTCAATGATGGACCGGCGGCTCCGGCCGTTTAGCTGGTCCTTGCCGCGTTCTGGGCGGGCCCGGTGGACCGGGGTGGCTGTAGCCGTGCGGTTGTGTCAGGCCGCGTGGCTGAACAGCGGGTTCGGCAAGGGGCCGGCGAGGGCGTCGGAGCCGCAGTGGGTACGGGACTCGGCGAGGTGGAGCCTGGTTTCGATGGTGTGGACTGCGGCCATGGCGACATCCCAGGTCAGGTGGCTGTAGATGTTCGCGGTGGTCGACAGGGTGGAGTGCCGCAGGGTCTTGGAGATGACGGCCATGGGCACGTTGCCCTCGAGAGCGAGGGTGGCGGCGAGGTGGCGCAGGTCGTGGATGGTGACGTGGGGCAGTCCGGCCTGTTCGCGCAGTTCGTGGAAGCGCCGGCGGACTGCGGCCGGGTGGAGGGGCTTGCCGTCGGTGTCCTGGAAGACGTGGTCGTTGCCCGGGGAGGTGTTCCTGGTCATTGCGCGTTCGAGGGCGGCGGCGACGCGGTCGGACAGGGGTACCCAGTTGCGGCTCTTCTTGGTCTTCGGTGCGGTCAGGACGAGTTCGTGGTTGTCGATGGCGGACAAGGTGTGGCGGATGTACATGACGCGGTCGTCGAGCCGCACGCACGCGCGCTGGAGGCCGAGTGCCTCGCCCTTGCGCAGGCCGGTGCCGATGATGACCTCGAAGAGGTCGGCGAAGGCTGGGTCGACGTTGCGGCAATGGGAGAGGAAGGCGACGACCTGCTCCGCGGTCCAGGGGACGCGCTCGTCGGGGCAGGGCCTGCGCATGGGCAGGGGCTGGGCGGCGTTGTAGGGCAGGCGGTGGGTGCGTGCGGCTGTGCCCAGGGCGCTGGAGAGGGTGGCGAGGCAGTGGTAGACGGCCTGGCGTCCGCGGCCGGCTTCGAGCTGCTGGTGGGCGTAGGCGGCGATGTGGTCGTGGGCGAGCTCCTCCAGGCGTATCTTGCCGAAGACGGGGATGAGTTCGCAGAGCACGTAGGTGCGGTAGCGGGCGTAGGTGGTGGGCTTGAGCAGGAACTCCATGCTCTTGAGCCACTTGGTGAGGTAGACGGCCACAGTCTCGTGCGGGTCGGCGTCGAAGCCCAACAGACGTCCCTCCAGGAAGCGCCGAAGCGCCGTCTCGGCGTACCACTCGTCCTCGAACCCGCCACGGCGTATGGTGCGCCTGCGGCCGTTGAGGGACGGGATGTCGACGGCGAAGGTCCACGTGCCGTGCTTCTCCTCGGCGAGGCGTGGGCACTTCGCGCCGAGCTGACGCCGGGTGGCCTCGCGGCACCCGCATCGGCGGTAGACCCGGCCCGGTCGTCCTGACCTGCGCACTCCGTGTACCTCCTGTGGCTGTGATTCATTGATCAGCTCACGGAGGCTACATGCCGCGATCGGATGATCGTCTGCGACCACCATGCGATCACCAACGCGAAAGTAGGGCTCTGACCTGCGGTTCACGGTGAGGACCCGCACCTGGGCGCGCCAATGCACGGGGGGCGTGGTACCCGCCATGGTCGATGCGGGCACGCGGAAACTGTCACCCTACGTGACTACCCGGGGCCCTGTTCTGGAGGCCCGTCCGGGCGGCAGGGGAGTGTTTCCTGCCCCCGACGCGGCTACGCAGTGTGAACAACCCGTCGGGTTGGCCGGCCCTGCGCAGCCTTGGGTTGAAGCGGGCGGGCCGCCGAGGTCAGGGTGCCCTGATCCGCGATGGGTGGTTGCGGCAGGCGATTCAGATGAGCCGGTTGCGGTGGGCGGCTGCGACTTCGCGAACGAGGTGGGCGAAGTCGCTGCGGCTGCGGTCCTGCTGCTGCCCGGCCTGTTCGTCGTCGTCGCGGTCTTCGTCATCGCCGAAGTCGTCTTCGTCGTCGAGTCTGTCGTATTCCTCGTGGAGGAGCCAGCAGCCGTGGATGCCGGCGAGGAGGTCTTCGAGGAGGTCGGGGGCGGGGCGTTTGGGGTCGAGCGGGGTCAGTCGCAGTCCGGTGTCCTCGGGGTCGGTGTCCGGGCCGGTGTGCTGGGCGAGGGCGTCGTCGATGTCTTCGAGTTGTTCGCGCAGGCCGGCGGGGTCGGGGAGGAGGCCGTCGGCGATGTGGAGGGCGTGGCGTACGAGGCCGGTGACGGCGTCGTACGGGGAGGCGCCGGCTTTGAGGAGTTGGAGGACGAGGGTGGGGGTTTCGTGGGGGAGGGCTTCGATGTTGTCGGCTTCGAAGAGCACGGCGGTGGGGGAGTGTCCGGAGGCTTCGGCGGCGACCTCGGCTGCGGCGGCGAGCCAGTGGGCTGCGGCGACGGCGGCGGCGGTGGGATCGATCTCGGTGGACAGTGCTGCGGGGCCGAAGGGGTTCTGTTCGAGGAGGCGGTTGGCGGCGGCGACCTGGACGGGGGAGGCGCCTTCGCGGCTGAGGAGGACGGCCTGGCGGGCGCGGCCGGTGAGGTCGCCGAGTTCGGCGCTCTCCACGGCGGCGAGCTCGGTGGCGGTCTCGGCGAGGACGGAGTCGGTGAGGTCCGCGTTGTCGAGGGCGTGCAGGGCGCGGCCGGCGCGGTGGGCGGATTCGGCCAGGGGGCTGTATTCGACGTCGAGCATGCCGTCCCGGGGGAGGTTGGGACGGGTGATGGCGCCGGGGACCTCGTCGAACGCCTTGCGTTCCTCCGCTCGGCGCCAGCCCTCGGAGTTGGGCTCCTGCGAGACTGCGGCACTGGCCGGGTGGGTGTAGGTGCGCCACGCGGCCTCGGACAGATGGGTGAGGGCGCGGGCCAGGCGCATCAGCGCGGCCGTGTCCGTGCCGGCCGGGACGGCTGCGATGCAGGTGGCGAGATCGCCCTCGCCTGTTCCCCAGGTCGCGATCAGCTCGTGCCGTTCGGGGTCGATGCTGTAGCGGGTCATGAAGCCGTACCTCCGGTGATCTGCTCGGCAACGCCGCCGACCGTCGAGCCATTCTGGCGCATCGCCAGAAAGCGTTGGGTCGTGCAGCCGACAGGCGCCGACTGCCGCGAGAGAACGAGACCCCGTAGGGGTAGAGGCGTGCTCCTCGACGGGTTCGGACGAGACCAGCGGTGGGGGGGCCTCACGGAGACCGTCGTGCTCGAGAGATCACCGGATGGGAGGTCCCTGGCAGGCGTAATGCAGGCTGTGAAAAGGACTGAGCTGCTCAGGGGGTTGGTCTGGGCCATGAGGCGTGGATCGCGCCGACTATCGGTGTGCCGGGAGGAGCGGGGGTGCGGTCCCCAGCCCCCGGGGGCCGGGGACCGCGGTCAACGAGCTGGTGCCGGTCAGGAGGCGGGCATCAGGACGGTGTCGACGATGTAGACGGTGGCGTTGGCGGTCTGGACGTTGCCGCACAGGACCTTGGCGCTGTCGTTGACGGTGAAGTCGGGGGTGGCGCCGGTGACGGTGACGTTGCCGGTCTCCAGGGTCTTGTGGCCGCCGGTGAGCGCGGTGGGGGCGAGGCGCTGGGGGACGACGTGGTAAGTGAGGATCTTGGTGAGCTTGTCCTTGTCGGCGAGGACGGCGTCCAGGGTGGCCTTGGGGAGCTTCGCGAAGGCGTCGTTGGTCGGTGCGAAGACCGTGATGTTCTGCGCGGAGTTCAGGGTGTCCACGAGCCCGGCCTGCTTGACGGCGGTCACCAGGGTGGACAGCAGCGGGTTGTTGGAGGCGGCGGTGGCGAGCGGGTCCTTGGCCATCCCGGTGAAGGAGCCGGCGCCGTCCTTGGGCACGGCCGCGCAGGCGGTCCCGAAGGGCTGGTCGCTCATGGCCGCGCCGGACGCCGTGGCGGGCGCGGCGGCCGAGGACGGTGCCGCGGTGGGGGCCTTGGAGGCGGCCGACGATCCGGAACCGCTGCTGCTGCAGGCTCCCAGGCTCAGGGCGAGAGCCGTGGCGGCCACGAGGGCGGCGGCGGAGTGGCGGCGGCGGGTGATGACGGTCATGACGTGATCTCCTTGGTGCGGGTGTAAGGGCCGGCCCGTCGGGCGGGCCGCACCGGCCGGTGCTCGTGAGCGGGCCGACCGGGTGGGTTGGGCGGAGAAGTCAGAGGGTGCGCGCGGCTGTTCAGGTGACCGTGACGACGGTGCTGTGCCAGCCGGTGGCGCCTGCCGGGTAGGGCGCGGCGCGGGTCTCGGTCTGGACGGCGCCGGTGGCGTCGGTGGCGCGGACCTCGATCCGGTGGGCACCGGGCGTCGCCCCGGTCCAGGTGTGGGTCCACTGCCGCCACACCTCGGGTCCGGCGTCGGCGGCGAGCAGGGCCTGCTGCCAGGGGCCGCCGTCATAGCGGACTTCGACGGTGGCGATGCCGCGGTGGGTCGCCCAGGCGGTGCCGGCGACGGTGACGTCACCGGCGGGTACGCGGGCGAAGGGTGCGGGGACCTCGATCCGGGAGGCGGTGCGGACGGTGCCGGTGCGGTCCCAGCCTCGTTGCACCCAGTAGGGGTCGTAGGCGGTGAAGGTGGTGACGTCCAGGTCGACGAGCCACTTGGTGGCGGAGGTGTAGCCGTAGAAGCCGGGGATGACGCTGCGGCAGGGGAAGCCGTGGGCGACGGGCAGGGCTTCGCCGTTCATCGCGACGGCCAGCAGGGCGCTGCGGCCGTCGAGGACGGACTCCAGCGGGGTGCCGGTGGTCATGCCGTCCTGGGAGCGCCCGACGAGCTGGTCCGCGCCGGGGCGCACGCCCGCGCGGCGTAGCAGGGCGGGCAGGGAGGCGCCGAGCCAGCGGGTGGTGCCGACGTAGGGGCCGCCGACTTCGTTGGAGACGCAGGACAGGGTGTGGTCCAGCTCTTCCAGGGGTTCGTGCAGCAGGTCGTCGAAGGAGAGCAGCAGCGGGTGGTCGACCATGCCGCGGATGCGCAGGGCCCAGCGCCGCGGGTCGATGCGAGGAAGCGTGAGGGCGGTATCCACCCGGTAGAAGTCCGCGTTGGGGGTGGTGAACGGGGACAGGCCCGGGATGTTCGGGTGGAGGGCGGCGGGCAGCGGCGGCAGCGGTTGGGCGGCCGGGGGGATGCGCACGGCGTCGCGGGCCGCGCCGATGTCGTAGCGGCGGTCCGACAGCGTGCGGCCGCCGATGCCGGTGAGCGCGCCGAAGGCGATTGCCCCGCCGGTGGCGGTGAGCACGGCGCGGCGGGTGGTGCCGGTCGGCTCAGCGGCCTCTTCCCCGCTCTGCGGGGTCCCGGCCGGGGCTTGGGGACGTGCCGCCGTGGTGGCGGCGCGCAGCATGCGCGCCAGGACGAGGATGGTTGCCGTGCCGGTCACCCCGGCGGTCAGAGCGGGTAGTGCGTCCCCGGTGGCGGCTTCGGGCCGGGAGAGGGCGGCCCAGGCGCCGAGGAGCCCGAAGGCCGCGAAGGCGCCCGCCCCGAGTGTGGGGCGGCGGGCGGCCAGCAGTCCGGCGAGGGCGGCGAGTAGCGCCATCGTCAGGTAGATCCCGCCGAGGAGCACCGGCTTGTCGTCGGTGCCGAAGGTGCGGATCGCGTACTCCTTGAGCGGAGTGGGAGTCAGGTCGATGGCGGCCGACCCGACGGCGATGACCGGCGCGGTGTCAGGTCCGGTGAGGGCGGCGACCAGTTCGCCGGCGCCGAGCGCGGCAGCCGCCGCGGCCCACCCGGTCGCAGCTTCTGCGCCGGCCCGCAGAAGCCGTTCCCGAGGAGGCATGGAACGCGCTGGGGACTGGGTCGAGTCGTTGCTCACACCCCCCATTCGCCGCAGCATGTCGGCCGGATGGGTGCGTCTTTCCGGTGGGCCGGATCGAGAGGGCCGGCGTCGGAGGAGCTTTCCCAAGGTGTCGGCAGCGCGATCGGAGAGCCGATCCCGCTCCCCCGGGGACGGAGCACGTGGAGCGCTCAGGGCCGCGTCGTGGTGTGCGTCGTCACGAGATCCGGAGGACCGGCAACGGATCGGCCCCTGTGGTGCACAGAGGCGGGGCGTACCCGACCCGATGACGCCGTGGAGTTCACCTGGCCCGCGATCGAGTGGGACCGGACATTGTCCTGGTGTCAGGTGCCGGACGGATCTCGGGAGGCTGTGTTCTGTCGCCAGGCCGGTGCCACCGGCGTCGGCATGTGCCGCATCTCGGCGGACAACCGGCGCAGCAGGGGCTCGTCCGCGACGGCCTCCAGCACCGCGAGGAGTACGTCAAGGGTGGGACCATCGCCTTCGGTGACGGCCCGTACGATGCGCTCCACCAGGTCGTCGCCGGAGCCAAGGGTGCGTTGTGCGAGACGTGGGGCGGGCATGGTCGTGCGTCCTCTGCTCGTGCGGGAAGAGGAGATCGTGTGGTCCGCGCGGCGAAGGGGGCGGTCCCGCCGTGCAGCGCGGGGGCGGGACCGCTGACCGGTGTCCGTCGCCGCCGGTGCGGCGGGTACCGGCCTCGGGGTGGTCAGTCGAGCGGGCCGCACAGGGCGGGGGCGGTGGCTTCCTGAGGCAGGGCGGGGTTGAGTTCGCTGGGCCCGAGGACGCTGTCGTATCTCCCGTTGTGGTTGTAGTCGATGCCGTGGACCACCACGACGGCGTTGTCGGCCCTGACCTGCTGGGCGACGTCGTTGGTGAGCTGGATGGTGCGGGAGTAGTGGAACGTGCCGGTGGCGGGGAAGCGGTCGACGGCCAGGGCGCTGGCCGGGCTGGTGTCGCCGCTGGTGGTGAGGGAGGTGCCGATCGGCCCGTAGGCGGACAGTCCGTCGGTGGTGCTGATCGCCAGGTGGCCGTTGTGCAGGGTCGCGGCGTTGGCGTCGGGGCACTCGCCGTTGCCCTTGATGTGGATGTGCATGGCGTGCGGGGCTCCGTCGAGCAGCCCGCGCGCGTCGACGGTGATCCGGGCGGTGTCGTCGCTGTTGAGGACGACGGTGGCACGTCCCGAGCCGTCGACGTGGTTGCCCGGTACGGGCAGCAGCACGGCGAGGCTGAACTGCGAGCGGTGGGGCGACAGGAACGGGGAGGCGGCGAACGAACGGCCGTCGCGGCCCTCGTTGTCACCGCCCGCGCCGCCGTGTGCGAAGGCGGGGACGGTACCGGCGCCGAGCAGAACGGCGGTCAGGACGGGTGCGAGGAATCTGGCTTTCATGATCATCGGTCCTTGCGGAGAGATTCGCGGCCCGCCAGTGCGACACACGGGCGAACCGACCTTCCTATGAAGGATTCGTCCGCCCGGCTCCGGTGGATTGGTTCGCCCACGTGTGCGTGCGGCCTTGCCTGTCGTCCACGCCCCTTCGCCCCGCGCCCCCAGGGCTCCCGGTGCCGACAGGCGGCTTGCGGCTTGCAGGTCCGCCGAGGGCCGGACGCTCGCGGGCTAGCGGCGGCCGGTCCGCTCCTGGAAGCGGGGCCTGCTGGGTGAATGGCCCGGCGGGGTAGGACTGCGATGGCCTGCGAACACGGCGGGTGGGGAAACTGGCGCCGGCCGGGGCCAATCCGCAGGCCCACCGGTCCCGAAGACCACATGCCAAGCAGTTGTGTTCACCTGGCCGGTACTCGTTGTCCGGCCGCGTCGTGGGAGGTCCGTGATGCCCGCCGTCCGCCCGTGGGGCCCGCCGCTTGCCCGCTGCCCCCGGGGAGCGGCCGGATGAGCGCCGTCGTCCACCTGCCCGGCCCCGGACGGCCCGGCCCGGACCTCAAAGAGCTCCTCGCCAAGGTCGCCCGCGGCGACCAGGACGCCTTCGCCCGGCTGTACGACACGGTGGCCGCCCCGGTGCTGGGCCTGGTGCGCCGGGTGCTGCGGGATCCCGCACAGTCCGAGGAGGTCGCCCAGGAGGTGATGCTGGAGGTCTGGCGCACCGCCGCCCGCTACCGCGCCGAACGCGGCGAGGTGATGCCCTGGGTGCTCACGATCGCCCACCGGCGCGCCGTCGACCGGATCCGCTCCGCACAGGCCGCAGCCGACCGTGACCGGCGCGCCGCGGCCGCCTCCCGCGCCCCCGAGTTCGACGAGGTCGCCGAGCAGGTCGAGGGCAGGCTGGAACGCGAGCAAGTACGGCGCTGCATGAGGACGCTCACCGGGCTCCAGCGCGAGGCGTTGACGCTCGCCTACTATCGCGGCTACACCTACCCCCAGGTCGCCGACGTCCTCGGCGCCCCGCTGGGCACCATCAAGACCCGCATGCGCGACGGACTGATCCGCCTGCGCGACTGCCTGGGGGTAGAAGCATGAGCGCCGCCGACCTGCACACCCTCACCGGCGCCTACGCCGCGCACGCCCTCGACCCCGCCGAGAGCACTGACTTCGAACGCCACCTGGCCGACTGCCCGGCCTGCGCCCAGGAAGTGGCCGAGTTCGCCGCCACCCTCGCCCGGCTCGGCGCCGCCCAGGCCGTCCTCCCCCCGCCGGCCCTGAAGACCCGGGTGATGGCCGCGCTGCCCACGCTGCGCCAGGAAGCCCCGCACACCGCTCCGGTCCCGGGCTACCGGCGCCGCCGCTTCGGCAGGGGCTGGGCGAAGCTCGCCCTGGCGGCCTGTTTGGCGCTGGCCACCGGCGTCGGCGGCGTGGCCGTGCAGCAGTACCAGCAGGCCGGGCAGGCCCGGGCCCGCGCCGCCGCGCTCCAGCAGCAGCAGGACCGTTTCGCCGCCCTGCTCACGGCGTCCGACGCCCGCACCGCCACCGGGGCCGCCGCCGGTGGGGCCGGCGTAGGCACGGTGGTGTGGTCGAACAGCCGGGGCCAGGCCGGCTTCCTGGCCTCCGGCATGCCCTCACCCGCCGCGGGCACCACCTACCAGCTGTGGTTCAACGACTCGGGGACGATGCGCCCGGCGGGGCTGCTGACCACGGGTGACGGCGTCCTCCTGCTGACCGGGCCACTGGACGGGGCCCGCGGCATAGGCGTCACCGTCGAACCCGCGGGCGGCTCCGCGCACCCCACCACGGCGCCGGTCATGCTCCTGTCCTTCACCTGACCCGAGACGGCCCGGCCGGCTGCTCGCCGGTCGGGTCACTGTCAGGGGACAGCGCGCGGCAGTTCCGGGCCACCGCCTGGGACGTCGGATACGAGCTCCCGGCCTGGGCAGGGCGACGGCGACGGCGCTTCCCGGGGCCGCAGCGCCCGGCCAACGCGAGGCCAGCTGTTCGCCGCGCGGGCGGGCACGGCTCCTGCTGCACTCCCCGAAGGCGGGTCCGAAGGAGTCGGGCCCGCGTCCCGTAGGGCATCGGCCGGCCGGCCGACGGGAATGGACGGCGTGCGGCCGTGGCGCGGTGTGGATCTCCTGGAGCCGGCTGTGGTCTGCCGGACCGGGGCGTGGCGTCGGCGTGTGGGCCGTTACGCGCTCTGTGCGGTGATGTGGTCGAGTGGGCCGGTCATGGCCTGGCCGAGGAGGTCGGCGAACTGTTCGGCGCGCAGGTGGATCTGCTGGCCGAAGTCGTCGGTGATGCGGATGCGCCGCTCGGCCGGTGCGGCCGGGCCGAGGAAGAGCTTGGGGCAGCCGCAGCTGCAGCCGCAGTTGTCGCAGAACACGGCGGCGCGCACAGGTTTGATGTCGGGCATGGCGATCGCCTCGCAAGTGGGGTGGACTCGGGGCGCGGTGGGCGCCCGGGCGGACGATGCCCGCCGTGCGGCGGGGCTAGCCCGGATTGCCGGGTGCGGGGCCGGGGATGGGACGGGCGTGGGTGGGCCGAACGGGCGGTGTTCCGGTCGGCGGCCCGTCCGGAGTGGGGTGGGTGCCGAAGACCGGGTGCTCGTGCCGCCGGGCCTGGAAGCTGGGGCGGCACGGGCGCTGTTCGAGTGCCCGTCAGGTCATCGTCTCGCCGGTGCCGGTGCCGGTGCCGGTGCCGGTGCCGGTGCCGGTGACCGGCCGGCGTACCGGTTGTGAGTCCTTTCGCGGACTGCTAGGCCGTCAGCTCTTCGCAGCCGTGCCCTGGCGGTCGCCGTTGCCGTACGTGTCGTCGGGCGGGCAGTTGTCGCTGGTTCCGGCGAGGGTCTGGAACCAGAGGAAGAGGTTGGTGGGGATGGGGGCGGTGACGCCGGCGTTGGGGTCCTGGGCGAGGCGGGTGGCGGTGGCGAGGTCCTTGCCGTGCTGGATCTTGGCGAAGGAGTCGGGGTTGGTGACGCCGATGACGTAGACGGGCCACCATTCGGGGCGGTCCATGTTGCGGTCGGCGATGATGTGGTCGTGCCCGGGGACGGGCACGTTCTTGAGCGCGTCGGGGCTGGCGCCCAGGGCTGCGGCGATGCGGGACAGGTCGATGGTCATCGGGTGGTCGACGCAGGGCCCCGCGGGGCACTGGAGGTTGGCCGGGGCGGGGCTGAACAGCGGGACCGGGATGTACAGCGGGTCGGTGAACGCCTCGGAGGTGGTGCCGGGCGGGACGGTGTTGAACTTCTGGCCGACCTCGCAGCCGCTGTCGGCGCCGGAGGTGACGCTGGGGTCGCAGAAGTAGTTCTGGGTGTATAGGAACTTGACGTCCTGGCCGTTGAACCAGCCGTCGGTGACGCCGATGTTGCGGCACAGGTTCTCGGGCTCGCCGGTGGTGCAGGGGTTTTTCAGCGGCTGGATGGTGTGCTCGCCCATCGGCGGCGGGCCGAACCCGTCACCGGCCGCCCGGGTGCCGGTGGCGGTGGCCAGGCCCACCGTTGAGACGACGGCCAGCATGACGCTGGCGGTGCAGGCCCCGGCCCGGGCCAGGTGCCTGCGGGTGGAAACGCGAAGTCGCATCCGGAACTCTCCTTCTCGTGGCTCCCGCAGCCGTCGGCTGACGTGCAGGAGGTGATGGCCGGCCGGCTCCGATGCCGGACCGGGCCTTTCATGAAGGCACACGACACCGGCTGCGAGAGCGCACCACGCGCCGGACACTCGGGGCATGGACGGCCTTTCCGCCCAACGGCGGCACCCCGGGCTGTACGCTTGCCGCGCCGCGGCGCGGCGGACGGGGAAGCTGCCGCCGGGGCTTGCGGGCAGACCCGGCAGGCGCCCCGTTCGGCCGTCCGGTGCTACGGGTGGTGCCGGCGGTGTCCGGCCGCCAGCGCGAGGAGGGCGGCTGCGGCGATGCCCTGGCCGCAGGCGGTGAGAGTCTTTGCGGCCGGCCAGGAGGGCTCGTACATGCCGGGCAGCGGGCCTAGGGTTCCGATGTCGGCGCAGCTGTCGAGCAGGAGCGCGGCGAGGCCGCCGGCGGCGACGGCGAGGGCGTAGAGGTCCGCGGCGGCACGTCGCCGGACGAGGACGAGGGCCATGGCGAGGGTCGCGGCGGCGGCCTCGACGCGGAAGAGGGCGCCTTGGCTGACGGTGACCGCGACGAGCGGGTCGTAGCGGTGTGCGAGGTGCAGGTGGACGGCGGCGTCGATGAGCAGGCCGGTGGCGGCGACGAGGCGCAGGGCCGTCTCGGTGTTCTGCAGTCGGCGGACGCGGTCGTGCGTGTCGGTGGCGGTCACGGCGGGCTGAGGGTTCCTTCCGGGTCGGGGTCAGGTGACGGTGAGGGGTGCCGTGCATGAACGGGTGGATGGTGCAGGGGTAGGGGTGGGCGCCGGGCTGTGGCGGTGCGGTGAACGTCGCGTGGCGCCGGGGGCGATGGTGCCGGTGTCGAAGAAGCGGTCGGCGGCGGTGAGGGTGTGGGCGGTGGAGTCGTGGTCGGTGACGGTCATGGTGCCGCCGGGGCGCAGGGTGAACTCGGCCGGTTCGAAGCGGAAGTTCCTGATGGCGACGTGCACGGCGTCGCTGGTGTCGTTGTACTCTGCCGGCGCGCTGCTCCGGCTGGTCGGTGCCGGTGGGGTGCTCTGGTGGCCAGGGCTCGTCGCGGCGCTGACGCAAGCGGTGACCAGACAGGCGAGCAGTACGGCGGCCGGGAGGAATCACCGGGGGATCACTGCGGTGCTCGCTTGGGCAGGGGCGCGCCCGGTTCAGGGGACCGCCTGTTCAGACGGTGAGGAGGGCGGGGCTGGCGGCCTTGTCGACGGGCGCGAAGTCGTCGGGGATGGGGTACTGGCCGAGCACGTTTAGTTGAGGATGGCGGGGTGCATGGCCTCGACGGGGGCGATGCGCGCGGCGGTGGCGATGCCGGCCGAGCTGGTCACGTTGTAGGTGGCGAAGAGGTAGGTCTGAGCGGCCCGGTCCTCCAGGTCGAGGGCGAGTTTAACGACGTCGCCGACGGAGGCGGCCTTGCCGAGCGCGGCCATGGTGTCTGCCTGGTTGGACAGCGGCACATTGGTGATCGCGGGCAGGCCGGCGCCGGTCAGCACGGCGTTCCAATCTTTGGCGTGGTCGGCGTGCTGGGCCATGGCGGTGGTGACGAAGGTGGCGATCGCCGGGGGGACGGTTCCGAGCTTGCCGTCCTTGGCGGCGTCGAGGGCGGCCTGGTTCTCCAGCGTGGCGGCCAGCGCCACGACCCTGAGGCCGCCGGTGTACTGGCCGGAGGCCGCCGGCGATCCCGGCATGCGGGATGCGGGGCTGGTTGGTGCCGGGCTGCTGTTGCTGCTGGAGCAGGCGGCCAGGACGAGGGCGGCGGCGCCGCCGCCGGCGCCGGCGCCGAGGAGGAACCGGCGACGGCTCGCGTCCAGCCCGGCGCCGTCGTCGATGTCGCCGTTCTCGGTGCGGCGGGTGCGGAGCTCCTCGGCCAGGTCGGCGCCCGCGGCGTGCATCAGCGGCAGGGTGGCCCGGTGGGCCTGGTCCATGTCCCGGGTGAGACGGGCGAGTTCGGCCTCGCCGATGGCGGGCTCCCAGGTATGGTCGGCGGTCACTGGAGGGTCCCTTCGGTGATCGGGGAGGCGTTGTCGGTCTTGTAGAAGGCGTCGGGGAAGCCGACGCTGCCGGCCGCGGCGGGCAGCCGGCGGTCTGCAGCGCCTTGATGTCGTCCGCCGTCACGGTGGCGGAGGCGGACGGTGAGTCCGCGATCGGCCGGGCTGCGCCCAGCAGGCCCACCCCGCCGGCAATCGCTGCGAGCGTTCCGCCGCGCTGCCACCAGCGGCGCGCCGGGTCCGCGCTCTGCTCGGAGTCGGTCAGCGCGCCGCGGGTGATCCGCATCGCGTCGCTGTTCAGGTCCTGTGACTGCTCGGTGAGTTCTTCCAGCAGTCGGGTGTCGATGTGTTCGCCGGCCATCATGTCCCGTCTCGGACTCCCGGTCCGGCCGGATGCCGGACTTCCTTCTTCCCGCCTTCGGCACCCGCCGGCGCCGGGCTTGGTCCAGGCTCCTGGACAGCCCCCGTTTTCACCTCCACGGGTGGCGTGAATCCCGGCAAGGTGACATCGGCTTGCGGGTGCCCGCCCTCGCAGGTGAGGGGTGCTCAGGTCAGGGCCAGTGACCGCAGCAGGTCGATCTCGGTGAAGCCGGCCTGCTCCAGGATGTGGCAGCGCGCGGAGGCGCCCGGGGTGAGCAGGTCGACGGTAGCCAGGGCATCCCTCCCGCCGGTGTGGTCGAGGTGTTCCAGCGAAGCGTGCAGGCACTCGCGCCACCGGGCGAGGGCCAGGGCGGGCCGTGTGGGGCGCGGCATGCCGTTGCGGGCCCCATCGGGCACGATCCACCGTGGCGGGACGCCACCGAAGGCGTCCGGGGCGCTCTCGTCCGCGGTGTGCCCCCCGGGCCGGCGGAGTAGAAGCCACTGGTCCATCGCGCGGAACCCGGCGTCCGCGAACGCCTCCGTGGTCACCGGACGGTCGTGCAGTGGCAGCCCCGGAAGACAAGGTGCCCACGGGGCTGGGTCGGTGAAAGCGGTGACCGCGGCCAGGCCCGCGCCTACTTCGACCGCCGCCTGGACAAGGACTGCCGCGACCACTGGATTCTCCCGGCAGTGCAGCCACGTCACACCCCCCGTCAGGCGCCCAGCCGCCGACTGGCGATGCAGCGCCATCGCCCCCAGGACCACGCCGAAACCATCATGAGCGACAACCACCGCCCCGCCGTGGCACCAGGCATCGAGCTCCCGCACCGCAGGCCCGAATGGAGCCGCCAGCCGGTCCGCCAGGATCAGGTCCACGATCTGCCGCCGGTCCCCGCCGGCTGCGGGCCGCACCCACACCGCTCGCCTCCTGAGGACCACCGCCACCACACTCCCGCCGCTGCCGTCAAACACCGTCTCCGGTGGCTTCGGCCCCGGATTCGGGGCGGACGGGCGCAACCGCGCCGATTCACCCGAACGGGTCCACCGCGCCCCGTACAACCGACCGAGCCGGGTCCAGAACCACGTCCACCTCCGCAGGCGGACTGGTCCGACCGGTGACGACCACCCGAACGGTCCCACGACGGCGTGACGCGCAGTACCTAGCGCCGCATACGCCGACGGCTGACAGCTCATCCGTACTGGTGGCCCACCGCTCGTCGGCGTACTCGGCCCGCGGCGGGCGCTGCCACGCCCCGGTCCTGGCGTCCCCCGCCGGGCCGCTGCGCGCGCACCAGAACATGCCGGATCCTGCCCGGTCCCGGGGTTGAGATCGGGATCGGCCTTCTGCGCTGAACCATGTCGCGAACGTAGCAGATTAATACCCCTCGGGGGTATCCTCCTGGTGTAAATCACTCGGGTGCGCCACGCGGGTGGTCCAGGGAGGCGGCAGCCTGCGGTGGTGCCCCACAGTGGGTACGGCGGTGGCCGGCGCCGCACGACGACGGAGGAAGCGGTAGCGATGCAGGCCATTCTTCACGCGCTGTCCATCACCGGGTCGATGACCTGGGAGATCACCTGGGCCCTGATCCTCGGCTTCGCGCTGTCCGCCGTCGTGCAGGCGGTCGTGCGCCGAGCGACGATCGTCCGAATGCTGGGCGACGACCACCCCCGCACCCTGGTGGTGGCCTCCGCGCTGGGCATGGCGTCCTCGTCGTGCTCGTACGCCGCCGTCGCACTGGCCCGCTCGCTCTTCCGCAAGGGCGCGAACTTCACCGCGGCGATGGCCTTCGAGATCGCCTCGACCAATCTGGTCGTCGAACTCGGCGTGATCCTGGCTCTGCTGATGGGTTGGCAGTTCACGGCGGCGGAGTTCGTCGGCGGCCCGGTCATGATCGTGCTGCTGGCGCTGCTGTTCCGCCTGTTCCTGCGCGACAGGCTGCTGCGCGGGGCGCGGGAGCAGGCCGAGCGCGGCCTGGCCGGGTCGATGGAGGGCCACGCCGCGATGGACATGTCCGTGCGGCGCGAGGGTTCCTTCGCCGGGCGGCTGTTCTCGGGTGAGGGCTTCACCTCGGTGGCGCACGTCTTCGTCATGGAGTGGGCGGCGATCCTGCGCGACCTCGTGGTCGGCCTGCTGATCGCCGGGGCGATCGCCGCCTGGGTGCCGGACTCCTTCTGGCACTCCTTCTTCTTCGCCGGGCACCCGCTGGCCAGCAAGCTCTGGGGCCCGCTGGTCGGGCCGCTGGTCGCGGTGCTCTCCTTCGTCTGCTCGATCGGCAACGTGCCGCTGGCGGTGGTCCTCTGGAAGGGCGGGATCAGCTTCGGCGGGGTGGTCGCCTTCATTTTCGCTGACCTGCTGATCCTGCCGATCCTCAACATCTACCGGAAGTACTACGGCGCGCGGATGGCCGCCTTCATCGCCGCGACCTTCTACGCCGCGATGGTGGTCGCCGGCTACGTCGTGGAGTTCGTCTTCGGCGGCCTGGGCCTGGTGCCCGACCAGGCCCAGGCCAAGATCCCGACGGAGGGGGTGAGCTGGAACTACACCACCGTCCTCAACATCGCCTTCCTGCTGCTGACCGCCGCGCTGCTCGTCCGCTTCCGGCGCACCGGCGGCCCGGCGATGCTGAGGATGATGGGCGGCTCACCCGATGCCGGTCACGACGGACACGACCGCGGCGGTCACCCGCACCACGGACCCGGGCACGCCGACCACGATCACACGGCTCGGGGGCCGGTGGACGAATCCGGGGCCGGCGACACCCACCACCACTGATCCGCCGCGCCGAACGTGAGCGTCACCGCAGGGACCCAGAGCCGACTCCTTCAAGAAGCCCGGACCTGGATATCGGACGGCTGCCCGACAGGTCCCCCGTGCGTGGCGGATTCCCTCCGATCCGGGATCCGGCCGCGCCGGCGGTGGCAGGCTGGGCGCCATGTCGCTCGTCTCCGCGCTGATCTACCGGCGCAGAAGTGCCATGCTGGGCAGGCTCGTTCAGGAGGTCCTGGCGCTGTACGGCGTCGAAGTCCCGGCCGCCGTCGAGGTCGGACCCGGTCTGCGGGTCTTCCATCGCGGGTTCGGCACGGTGATCCACCCGCTCACCACCATCGGCGCGAACGTGACGCTCTACAACGGGGTGACGCTGGGCCGGGCCGATCCGTGGGTCCCGCAGGCGGCGAGCGCCATGGACCGCATCGTCGTCGAGGACGGCGTCTGCCTGTGCGCCGGGGCGAAGGTCGTGTGCAAGCAGGGCGTGCTGACGATCGGCCGGGGCACGGTGGTGGGGGCCAACGCCGTCCTGACCACCTCGACCGGGCCGGATGAGATCTGGGCCGGCGTCCCGGCGCGGAGGATCGGGTACCGCAATTCCGCCGCTGGGGCGCAGCACGGAGAAGGGGCTCCGGAGCCCGGCCGGGCGCGCGCCGGACGGCAGCCCTCACGGATGGTGGATCCGCCAGGGTCGTGATCGCGCGCGTGCCGCCCCCGCCACGGTCGTGCGGCGGGGCGGGTTCTACTCGCCGAACGGTGACGTGGGGGGCGGCAGCCCGAGCGCACTATTACTACCCCCTGGGGGTATAGTGAGCCGGGTGAGCATCCGAACCGTGGCCCGAGTGAGCCGCCGGGCCGTGGCCGGGGGTGCCGGGCCGGTGTGGCTTGCTGCCCGGTCGACTCCCGGCCGTGCGGGGCTCGCCCGCAGGGCGGGCGGCTTGCTCGTCCTGGTCATGACGCTTCTTGGACTGATCGCCCACCACTCGCTCGGCGCCGAGGCGGTGATGCTCCCGAAGGCTGCCGGCATCGGGAGCATGGACGCCATGCCGGCGCCGGTTGAACCGTCCGCAGGTGCGGCCTTGACCGCGCCGCGCACCGCGCAGCCCGTGGCCTCGGTCACGCACCCGCACGTGTCCGTGGGCGGCGCGTCCTCGTGCGGCGGGCAGCAGCACTGCGCGGGAATGCCTCAGCAGAACAAGCAGTTGACACCACCCCCGCACGCAGGATCCGCTCCCACCACCGCACACCAACCGGCGCACCCGTCCGCCAGGCACGGATTCCCCTCCCGGTCGGGAGTGCCACCGCCGGACCTGTCGAAACTGTCGATCTCTCGCACGTAGGGATCCGGCGGAGCGGGACCTCGCTCCGCCGCTCGGTCAGCCCTCGCGCGTCCCCGATGCGCCCTTGCGACGACGAGAGACAGTTCCCATGACTATGATCAACCGCCGTTCCCTCCTGCTGGCCGGACTCGGCCTGGCCGGCACCGGAGTGCTGGCCGCCTGCTCCGGCAGCGCACCCTCCTCCGGTTCCCCTTCCCTGCTCAGCCCCTCCGGCGGCGCCGTCGCCGAGGCCGAGAGCCGGCGCCGGAACACGGGCCGGGAGAAGACGGTGACGCTGACCGCCACCACCGGATCCATGGACCTGGGAGGCAGGAGCGTCCAGACCTGGATGTACGCGGACCTGCCGCGAGGCGGCCTCCGGCTGTCCGCCGGTGACACCATGGTCGCCACGTTGAACAACCACCTGCCGAGCGCGACCTCGGTCCACTGGCACGGGCTCGCCCTTCGCAACGACATGGACGGCGTCCCACCGGTCACCATGCGACCGGTGCAATCCGGGACCGCCTTCACCTACCGGTTCATCGCCGAGCAGCCAGGCACCTACTGGTTCCACCCGCACTCCGGCGTGCAGCTCGACCGCGCCCTCCACGGCCCCCTGATCGTCGAGGACCCGAAGGAGCCGCTGGCCTACGACGCCGAATGGGTCGTGGTCCTGGACGACTGGCTGGACGGTGTCACCGGCACCCCCGACCAGGTCCTCGCCGAATTGCGCAAGGGTATGGGCGGCATGGCCATGAGCGGCACCCCGTCGTCGTCCCCGGACGGAATGGACATGAATGGCATGGGCGGGATGGACATGGGAGGCGGCGTGTCGGCCTCGCCGTCCGCCGGCGGCACGGCCGGGATGCCGTCGTTCATGCTCATGGGCGCTACCAGCAAGCTGCTCGGTGGCGACGCGGGGGACGTCAACTATCCCTACCACCTCGTGAACGGCCGGCTCGCCACCGCACCGGACGTCTACCAGGCCAAGCCCGGTACCCGCGTGCGCCTGCGGATCATCAACGCCGGCGGCGACACCGCCTACCGGCTGGCCCTCGGTAGCCACCGGATGACCATCACACACACGGACGGCTACCCCGTGCAGCACGAGGAGGTGGACGCGCTGCTGCTCGGCATGGGCGAGCGCTACGACGTCCTCGTCACCTTGAAGGACGGCGTCTTCCCTCTCACCGCGCTAGCCGAGGGCAAGAACGCCGTCGGCATGGCGCTGGTGCGCACCGGCTCCGGCACCGCCCCCTCACCAACCACCCGCCCCGCGGAGCTGGACGGCCGCATCCTGGCCTCCACCGACCTGCGCGCCGACGACAGTGTCCAACTGCCGGCGAAGAAGATCGACCGGACGCACCGGATCGACCTGACCGGCGGCATGGCCACGTACGACTGGGCGCTGAACGGCAAATCCTTCGACATGAACAACCCCACCGCCAACCCATTCACGGTCGGCAGCGGCGAACGGGTACGCCTGCAGTTCGTCAACAGGACCACCATGTGGCACCCCATGCACCTGCACGGCCACACCTTCCAGACCGGCGCCCGGGGCCCGCGCAAGGACACCGTCATCGTGCTGCCCGGCGCCACGGTCGAGTGTGACTTCGAGGCCGACAACCCGGGCCAGTGGCTGACGCACTGCCACAACCTGTACCACGGCGAGAGCGGGATGATGGGCCTGGTCGCCTACACCGCATGAGCCAAGCGGCACCGCCCTCGCAGTCAGCCCGCCCGAGATGAGGAAGGACGACCCAGCTGTGCGCACTGACGATCCGGCACGCATCCGGCCGCGGGTCCGGGCGGCGGCGATGTTGGCGGTGGTGCTCGGGCTGATCCTGATGCACGGCAATCCGGCCGCGGCCGCCGGCGGATGCCACGGCACCATGCCCGCATCGTCCGGCACGATGCGTCAGGCTACCGACCGGGCAGTCACGGTCGCCTCACCTGTGCGCATGTTCTCAGCGGGCTCGGCGACCTGGGTGTCGTCGTCGGTGATGGATGGGGCCCTGTGTGTGTCCACGTCCGCGCGGGGCGGCCCCTTCGTCCCGCACGGCGGTCCGCTCGCGGGGTTCTTCGTGATCCTTCTGGCGGCTCTGGCTCTGCGGCTGGTACCCGCAGCGGTGGGTGCCCGGCGCCGAGGTCCGCCGATCTGCGGACGGGGCGTCCTGCTCCTGGTGTGCGTGATGCGGAACTGAGGACCGCCGCCGCGCCTTCGATCCTGAGGGGCGGCGCCGTGTCCTGCCGATCCGCGCGCAATCCAGACGCGCTCTCCTCGAAAGAAGATCATTCATGTCTGCTTCCTGTCTGCCTGTCCGCCGCCGTACCGCCGCCGTGGTCGTGGTCACCGCCGCACTCGCCCTGACGCTTGCGGCCTGTGGCTCCTCCGGCTCCTCCATGCCGGGGATGAGCGGCGGCTCGATGTCCCCCAGCTCACCGTCCGTGAGCCCGGCCTCGACGAGTCCCATGCCGTCGACGAGTTCCTCGCCGGCCGGCCCGATGCCGTCGATGAGCGGCATGGACATGAGCGGCATGCCCGGCATGCCGAGCAGCTCCGCCTCCGCCGGATGACATGAGAGTCCGCTGAGAGCCACTCGCGACGCTCCCGCCACGAGGGCGGGACGTCGCGAGCGGCTCGACGGCAGAACGAGGGGCCCAGGTTCCCGAAAAACGGCAGTTCACCCATAAGTAGTCAAATGGCTGCAGAAGGCAATGTTCCACCTACGATCAGAGCCATGGACTCGGGTCAAGCACGGCAGCGGACGGCGCGCACATTCGCCGCCGCCGTGCTGGCCGCCCTGGCTCTGCTGGCCGTAGGGCACGCACTCCTGTGCGGGCACTCGGCAGGCTCAGGGCTCCGACTGACTGCCGCGACAGCCGCGCAGCCCGCTGACGATGTCCCGGCCACGGGACCGCACGCCCCGGTTGACTGCCGTGTCGATGCGGCGGGCCACGACGAAGGCGGAACCGGCTGCTGCGAGCCTGCCGACAGCCAGGCTGATCTACGAGCTGTCGTGGGCGGCCCCGCCGCGCCCACCTTGATCGCGCCGGCCCTGCTCCTCGGCGCACTGCCCGGACCCCGCCGGCGCCATCCCTCTGGTCGGCGCCGCCACGGATCGCCCGGAACGGGCGGCGCACACATCCTCTCCCTCTCCTGCGTCAGTCGCACCTAGGCGAGCCTACTGTCGGCCCGAGTTCTGGTCGGCAGCTCCCGGCTCGCCCCCTGTCAGCGAATTGACGCTCGGTGCCCCCGCACGGTGGGGACCGGAAGGACGCACACTCATGAGCACCGCCCTGCGCGGGTCCACCCGCGCCCACCCCTCGCCCATCGCCCACGACCTGCCCCAACCCGCCGGAGCACCCCGCAACTCTCCCGCCGACCTCGTCGGCCACACCCCCGTCCTGCGGATCGCGGAGCCGCTCTGCCCCGCACCCCGTGGATTCTGGGCGAAACTGGAGGGCGCCAATCCCGGGGGCATCAAGGACCGCCCCGCCCTGCACATGGTCGCCGCCGCCCGCACTCGCGGCCAACTCACGCCCGGGGCAACTATCGTGGAGTCCACCAGTGGCACCATGGGCCTCGGGCTCGCCCTGGCGGGCGCCACCTACGGCCACCCGGTGGTCCTGGTCACCGACCCGGGCATCGAGCCGCTGATGCTGCATCAGCTTCGCGCCCTCGGGGCCCGGGTCGAGACCGTGGCCGAGCCGCACCCGCTCGGCGGCTGGCAGGAGGCGCGCCGTACCCGCGTCCGGGAACTGCTCCGCGACGTCCCCGGCGCCTGGTGCCCCGACCAGTACAACAACCCCGACAATGCCGCCGCCTACACCGGACTCGCCCTGGAACTCGTCTTCCAGCTCGGCCGGATCGACACCCTCGTCGCGGCCGTCGGCACCGGAGGCCACTCGGCCGGCACCGCCCGCGCGCTCCGCAAGTTCTTCCCCGACATGCGCCTGGTCGGAGTCGACTCCATCCGCTCGACCATCTTCGGCCAGAGCGCCGGACCGCGGCTGATGCGCGGACTGGGCAGCAGCATCCACCCCGGCAACGTCGACCACGCGGCCTTCGACGAGGTGCACTGGGTCGCGCCCCACGAGGCGGTGTGGACCTGCCGCCGGCTGGCCCGCCACAACTGCCCCAGCGGCGGCTGGAGTGTCGGCGCGGTCTCCCTGGTGGCCGGCTGGCTGGCCCGAACGCAGCCGCCCGGCGACCGGATCGCCGCGATCTTTCCCGACGGCATGCCCCGCTACTGGGACACCGTCTACAGCGACGACTACTGCCGCTCCCACGACCTGCTCGACCGGTGCCCCGCGCGTCAACCCGACGAGATCGCCACCCAGCAGGAGCGCACCGTCGAGCGGTGGACCCGCTGCACCAGCGTCACACCACCCCCGGGATCCCCGGCGGGCCGCCCCGCGACGAACACCTCGGAAGCTGCCCGGTGAGCGCCGCGACGGCCGGTTTCCGGTCCTTCAGTGCACCGGCGCGCCTGCTGATGGTCCAGCAGTTCACCATCAACACCGCCTTCTACATGCTCATGCCCTACCTGGCCGCCCACCTGGCCGGCGGACTCGGCATGGCGGCCTGGGCGGTCGGGCTGGTGCTCGGCGTGCGCACCCTCAGCCAGCAGGGCATGTTCCTCCTCGGCGGCACCCTCGCCGACCGGCTCGGCTGCCGCCGCATGATCATCGCAGGATGCGTGCTGCGCACGGCCGGCTTCGCCCTGCTGGGCGTCGCCGACACCCTGCCCGCCCTGGTGGCCGCGTCTGCCGCCACGGGATTCGCGGGCGCGCTGTTCAACCCGGCCGTGCGGGCCTACCTGGCCGAGGCGGCCGGCGAGCGGCGGGTCGAGGCGTTCGCGCTCTTCAACGTCTTCTACCAGACCGGCATGTTCGCCGGGCCGCTGATCGGCCTGGCCCTGCTGGCCTGGGACTTCCAGGCCGTCTGCGCCGTGGCGGCACTGCTCTTCCTCGCGCTCACCGTGGTGCAGCTGCGGATGCTGCCTGATCAGCCCGTCGTCCCGGCCGAGAGGTCCGGGGCCCGCGGGGTGCTCGCCGACTGGCGAACCGTCGTCTCCAACCGGCCGTTCCTGCTCTTCTCCGCGGCCATGATCGGCTCCTACGTGCTGTCATTCCAGGTGTACCTGGCCCTGCCCCTGGGGGCCGAGCGCACCGCCCCCGGACACGGGGCCGAGGTCACCACCGTCCTGTTCGCCGTCTCGGCGGCCATCGCGGCGCTCGGCCAGGTGCGCATCACCGCCTGGGCCAAGAAGCGGTGGTCACCGACCCGCTCCCTGGTCCACGGGCTGGCGGTGATGGCCGCCGCATTCCTGCCGCCGCTCACCGGCGACCACGTCCTCGCACGCCCGGACACGCCCTCGCACTGGGTCCAGGCAGTGGGCCCGCTGATCGCCACCGCCGCGCTGATCGCGGTCGCCACCACACTGGTCTACCCGTTCGAGATGGACACCATCGTATCGCTGTCCGGCGGCCGCCTGATCGCCACGCACTACGGGCTGTACAGCACCGTCACCGGCCTGGGGATCACCGTCGGCAACCTGGCGACCGGCGCGCTCTGGGACGCCTGCGCGGCAGCCGGCCACCCGCGACTGCCGTGGCTGGCGCTGACCGCCGTCGGCGTCCTGTGCGCGGGCGCCGTCGTCTGGCTGGCCCGCTCCGGTGCTCTGGACAGCAGCCGCTCCGACGCCCTCGCGGTGGCATGAAGCACCGACACGAGCCGCCCCGCCCCGGCACGGCCTGACGCCCCGCGCTGCCCGGCCCGGTGGCCGACTCAGACCTGTGCCGGAGCAGGGTCCCGGGCCGGCTCAGCGGTCACCAGGCGGGCGTTGGGCCGCTGAGGCAGGCCGGTGCGGCGGTCGTACGGAGCCGGGAGCGGAGCCGGCGGATGCCGGCGGATCTGCCAGGTCTGGTACGCGACCATGGCGGCCAGCGAACCGAGCAACACCACCGATCCCCACGACGTCCCCCAGCCGAGCCCGCCCTCGGCGACCGGCTTGGTCAGCGAGTCGCCGCCCGCGGCTCCCAGCGGCCTGGTCAGGATGAACGCCAGCCAGAACAGCACCGTCCGGTTGGCGGAGGTGAACAGGTACGCCGCGACGATCAGCAGCATGACCGCCGCGATCAGGAAGAACGCGTTGCGGAACCCCAGCCCGGTGTCGTCGGAGAGCCAGTCACCACTGGAGGTGCCCAGGGTGTTGGAGACCAGGATGGCGATCCAGTAGAGGATCTCCCCCCTGCGGCTCGTGAGGTTCTCCACGTCGAGGCTCTGCCCGGTGCGCCACCACACCACGAAGACCCCGCCGAGCACGCAGGTCAGGATGGCCGCGCCCCAGGCGTAACCGATGCCGTCAGGGGCGCTGCCGTGCCCGAAGCCGCGGTTCAGGAAGTCGGAGATCTCGGTGCCGACCATGCTGGTGCCGAGGATCACCGCCCAGTACAGCGCCGGGTGGAAGCGCCCGGCCCGCACCTGAGTCACCGCGACGGCCGCCAGGAAGGCCAGGAACAGCAGGGCCGTCGTCACGTATCCGAGCCCGAACGTGATGCCCAGCAGGTCGCCGGAGGTTTCTCCGAGCGTCACCGCCACCGTCTTCAACACCCAGAACAGCAGGGTTACTTGGGGTAGCTTGCGCAGCACGTAACCGGCCTGGTCACGCTGAGCCGTGATCTCCGTGGTGTCCACCGGCGTCATCGTGCCAGTACCGGCTGCCCCAGCGGTGCGTTCCTGAACGGCCGGAACCGATCACCACCCGAAGGAGTGATTCGGGCGTCGGGACGGGACAGGCGGTGAGGACACCGCCTTCTCCTCCCAGCCCTCGCACGCGGGGGCTCGGCGTCCGGGCTGCCGCCGTGGCCCGCGAGCGGGCGGTTCGGTCGGCCACCACGACGTCGTGCGCGCACCTCGCAGCCGACCAGCCGGGGGAGCGGCCTAGGCTGGGGGCGGCCTCGCGGAGGCCGGGACGGCGTGAGGAGTCGCGATGGGTGAGGGCCGGGACCTGGCCGGGGCTCAGCAGGAGCACTGGCAGCAGACGTACGGGGCCCATCCGGGCATGTACGGCGACCAGCCTTCGGAGCCGGCAGTTCACGCCGCCCAAGCGTTCCGGGCCGCCGGTGCGGGCGACCTGCTGGAGCTGGGGGCCGGCCACGGCCGTGACGCGCTGTTCTTCGCTCGTTCGGGGTTCACCGTGCTGGCCACCGATTTCAGCCCGGTGGGCCTGGAGCAGCTCCGTACCCGGGCTACCGCCGAGGGCCTGGCCGAGAAGGTCACCACCGCGGTGCACGACGTGCGCGACCCGCTGCCGCTCACCGATGCCTCGGTGGACGCCGTCTTCGCACACATGCTGCTGTGCATGGCGCTGTCCACCGACGAGATCCACGCCTTGGTCGGCGAGGTCCGCCGGGTGCTGCGACCGGGGGGCGTCTTCGTCTACACCGTCCGCCACACCGGCGACGCCCACCACGGCTCGGGCACGGGACACGGCGACGACATCTGGGAACACGGTGGATTCGCCGTCCACTTCTTCTCCCGTCAGCTGGTCGACGACCTCGCCGCGGGCTGGACCCTCACCGAGGTCCATCCCTTCGAGGAGGGCAACCTGCCGCGCCGCTTGTGGCGTGTCACCCAGGTCCTTCCCCGGTGATCGGCACCGCCCTTCGTCCCCCGAATGCCGGGGCCGCCGCCCACGTGGGCGGGCGGCGGGCCGGTCACAGCCAGGTCAGCAGCGCGTAGCCGGCGGCTGCGGCGCCCAGCCCGGCCAGCAGGCTGCCGATCGCGTTGAGTCCGGCTTCGGCGAGGGAGCCGTCCTCCAGGAGGCGGACGGTTTCGAAGGTGAAGGTGCTGAACGTGGTCAGTGCCCCGCACACCCCGGTGCCGAGGAGCAGCATGGCGCTGGAGGGCAGGCCGTGGGCGTGGGTTGCGCAGGTGAGGGCGCCGAGGACGAACGCGCCGGAGATGTTGATGACGAACGTGCCCCAGGGGAAGACGCTGTCGTGCCGGGACTGGACGGCTCTGTCGGTCAGGTAGCGCAGCGGGGCGCCGATCATGCCGCCGAGGAACACCATGAGGACCGCCATCAGCCGGCCTTTCCGCTGGTGGGGGCAGGGCCGATGCGATGGGTGACGACCTCGACGGGGTCGAGGGTGATCAGCCCTTCGGTGAGGACCTCCTCGGCCTGGGGGAGGAAGGCGCGGATGCGGTGTTCCTCGTCGATGATCACGACGGCAACGGGCAGGTCTTCGGCGAGGTCGAGCAAGCGGGTGGTGTGGATGAGGGAGGTGGAGCCGAAGCCCTCGATGCCGCGGAAGACGCTCGCCCCGGCGAGGCCGGCGCGGTGGGCGCGGTGGACGATCTCGGTGAAGACCGGGTGGTGCTGGTACTGGTCCGTCTCACCCAGGTAGACGGTCATCCGCAGCATCGGCCCGCGCAGCGGCGGCCGGGGCTCGCGGTCTGGGGCGGGCTCGTCGTGGTGACGGTGGATCAGCGGGCTCATTGCGCGCTCCCTCGGCCGGCGGTGCTGACGGGTTCGGGTTTGAGGCTTGCGGTCTGTCCGGCCTGGGAGCGGCGGCGCGGCCCGCGCCTGACCGGAAGGCCACCGAGGCGGCGGGCGAGCACGATGCCGGTCCACACCGCGGCGAGGCCGGCCACCAGGCTCGTCAGGGCGTAGGCGTCGGCGATCGAGACGTGGCCGGTGGCGAGCAGGCCGCGTAGCTCGACGGTGTAGGTGGAGAAGGTGGTGAAGCCGCCGAGGATGCCGACGCCGAGGAACGGGCGCACGTACCGGCTCGGTGGCCAGATCTCCAGCACGTAGACCATGAGCACGCCGAGCAGCAGGCTGCCGGTGATGTTGGTGGTGAACGTCGCCCACGGGAAGCCGCCCGTGGGGGTGGCCCAGGCGTGGGCGAGGCCGTAGCGGGCGACGGAGCCGAGGCCGCCGCCGAGCGCGATGACCGCGAGGACGTCCCACTGGCGGGGGCGGGCGGGGCGGGCCTGTTCGCTTGGGAGAGGGCTCGGGGTGTCGGGGTCGACGGGCAGGGTCTCGGCGGGCGGCGGCCCGCCGTTCTCGGGCGGGCGCTGGCCGCGCATGCCTACTCCTTGTGCGGGCTGGGGAATCGGTTCACCGGGGCCACCGCTCGGCGGCGTGGCGCGGTCGGCCGCGTCGGGCCGGGCATCGGGGTGCTGGGGCATGGGTTCTCCTACCTGTGGGAAAGCCTGCCGGGTTCGGCAGGCGCCAGGTAGGGACCGTTGGCGACCGGTTCGGTCGCGGTTGCGGCGAGCCCCTCCGCCGTCGTTCCATCCCAGAGTACTGGTCCGAAACGCCTCGGTGCCCGCCGGGGGCCTTCCCCGGGCGGGCACCGGTGGGCGGCTGTCAGCCGGCGGCGAGCAGCGGGCGAAGCGGCCCGGTGCGCAGGCGTTCGACGGCCGGGGTGGCGAGGCGGCGTCCGGCGAGTACGACGGGGATGGTGACGAGGGTGCCGACGAGGGCGGCGGCGATGACGTCGTGGGGGTAGTGGGCGCCGACGTAGACGCGGGAGGCGCCCATGAGGACGGCGGCCACGATCGCCGGTACCCCGAGGCGGCGGTCGATCAGCAGCAGGGCGACGGCGGCTGCGAAGGCGACGGTGGTGTGGTTGGACGGGAAGGCGTAGTCGCTGGGCGCGGGGCAGGCTTCCAGCAGGAAGTCGTGCGGCAGGGCCCGGCACGGGCGCGGCTCGGCGACGAGGTCCTTGATCCCGGAGTTGACCAGGTAGGCGATCGCGGCGGCGGCGAAGCCGCAGACGGCGCCGGCCATCGCGAAGGCGTCCGCCCGCCGGGCCCGCCACCACGCGGCGATGAGCAGCAGCACGAAGAGGACGGCGCCGTAGCTGGTCCACCAGAGCGCGGTCTGGTTCAGCCAGTGGGTGTGGCGGGCGAAGTCGGTGACCGTGGTGTAGAGGCCGCCGTCGATGCGGGAGCCGTCCAGGGCCTGGAGTGTGGTGGCGGTGCTTGTCACGGAACGCCCTTCGATGCGTGAGGGTGCGGGCGCGCATGGCAGACTTGTCGCCGACGACTATGCGCGCGTAGACGTCTACGCGACTGTAGACGACTGGTGAACGGGAGACCAATCCGATGGGGACCAGGGGGCGTCGGCCGAGTGACGAGCCGCCTCAGCGGCGGGCGAACGGCGCCCTGGAGGCAGAGGTCCTGCGCGTACTCCAGGAAGCCGAGGGGCCGCTGACGCCGGGTGAGGTCTCCGCGCGCCTGGGCGAGGACCTCGCGCGCACGACCGTGGTGACGACCCTGTCGAGGATGCACGACAAGGGCGTCCTGGCACGCGAGCCGCACGGGCGCACCTTCGCCTACCGGCCGGTCACGGACTCCTACGGCCTGACCGCCCGCCGCATGCACCAGCTGCTCGCGGGCGAGTCCGACCGCGAGGCGGTCCTGACCCGGTTCGTCGACGGGATGGACACCGGCGACGAGCAGCTCCTGCGCCGGCTGCTCGGCGGCGACCTCGACCCGGGGCGGTAGTCGAACCCGTGCACGTCACGCTCTACCTCCCCCTGCTCCTGCCCGTAGCCGCGGCGTTCACGGCCCGCCCGCTGGCCGAGCGCCTAGAGCCGCGTCTGGCCACCTGGCTGCTGACCGGCTCCGCCCTCGTGCTGGCCGCCGGGAGCTCGCTGGTGCTCGGCCTGCTCGCCGTCGCCGGCCTGGTGCGCATCCCGCTCGTCGCGCGCCTGGCCGACCTGTCGCTGCCGGTCATCCGGCGCAGCCAGCCGCCCGCCTGGTGGGTGGCCGTGGTCGCCGCCCTGATGCTGTCCGCAGCCGTGACCGCCGTGGCGCGCACGCTGTGGCGCCGGACCCGGGCGTTCCTGGCGTCCGCTGACGAGGCGGCCTGCCTGCCCGGGCGCCGGCGCGTGGTGGTCCTGGACGACCCGGCGGCGGACGCGTTCGCCATGCCCGGCCTGCCGGGGCGGATCGTGGTGTCCACCGGCATGCTGGACGCGCTCGACGACGAGGAACGCCAGGTTCTGCTCGCGCACGAACGCGCCCATCTGCGCGGCCACCACTACCTGTTCACCAACGCGGCCCAGATCGCGGCCGCCGCCAACCCGGTCCTTCGGCCGCTGGCAGCCGCCGTCACCTACACGGTGGAGCGGTGGGCGGACGAACGCGCCGCGGTGGCTACCGGCAACCGGCGCCGGGTGGCCGTCGCGGTCGGTAAGGCCGCTCTCGCCGCCCGCCGCACCCGCACCGTCCGTCCGGTGTCGCAGATGGTGCTGGGCGCGCTCGGCCGCCACCGCCGCCCCCGGGCCGCCGGCGGACCGGTACCCCGGCGGGTCGCCGCCCTCCTCGCCCCCACCCCGCGCAACCGCCCCCTGCCTCTGGCGGGCAGTGGCCTGCTGCTGGCCGCGACCGTACTGTGCGCACACGGGGCGTACCACGACCTGCACCACCTGCTCCGCCTGGCGCGCCTCGGCTGAGCGGGCGGTGGCGTGGGCAGAGCACAGCCACGCCCGATCGGGTTGTCTCCCGGGCCGGGGCGGGAAGAATGGAAGGTGACGGCGATGAGGCTCGCCGAAACCGCACCGCGGCGCGGCGCCCCTGTGCTGATGGCCTCTGCGAACCCTGTACTCGGGAGGCAGCCATGAGCGAGATCACCGTCATCGTCGAAGCCATTGCCGGCTCCGACTTCACCCACGAACCCCGCGCACCGCTTCCTGGAGCCTCCTGGGCAGGTCGTCCGCTGCGCGGCTGCCCGGTAGGCACCGGCTACGTGGCCGGCACCCTGGGCGAGGACGCCGACCCGGTCCGGGCCCTGGTCCTGCTGAACGACACCGCCCAGCCGGGCGAGGGCGTGCGGGCCCGCCCGGTCGCCCTGCTGCACGGCGAGCGCGACGACCGAGCGGCGGACGAGGTGGTCTGCGTGGACGCGGACGACCACGACTTCGACCAGCTCACCGGCCCGCCCGACCTGGACGACTGGCATGCCCGACCCGAGCATCTGGCCGCCGTCCTGGACCGCGTCGACCGGGGCCACCACTGGCACTCCACCGGCACGGAGGGCCAAGGCGCCGCCGAGGAACTGCTGGCTCGGGCGCACCGCTCGTACGAGCGGCTGACCGGCTGCCTCGACTGAACCGGCTGGTCGATCCCGATGCGCACGCCGACCGTCCACCAGCCACCGGCGAAGCCCGCCGAGGAGCACCACCACCGCGTCGGCGCGGCCCTCCGGCACCTGCTGCACCGCCGCCGCCCGGTCGCGCTGCCGCCATGGGAGGAGCAGGTGCGGGCGCTGGCGGAGATCCTCCAAGCGGCGGCGGCCGCCCAGCCGGCCGCCGAGCAGGTGATCGCCGCGTGCGGCGCCAGCGGTGAGGTGTCCGGCGAGGTCGGGCAGATCGGCGGCCGGCAGCTGAACATCTACCAGCGTCTCGGAACACGCCTGGCCGAGCTGCGGGTCGGCGACGAGCTCGCGCCGCTGCGGGAGCACGCGATGCGGCTGGTGGCCTACCACCGGTGGATGCTGCACGAGGCGATGAAGCTCGCCTTCACCCCGCACCACGATGTGCGGGCCGAGGCGATGCGGCTGCGCCTGACCGGCCTCGGCGCCCCGGCGAACGATCTTCGCGCGCTGCGCGGCGAGGTGCGATCCCTGGCGGAACGGGGCCGCCCGGATGGCCGATAGGGACCTTCGGTCGCTTGCGGTACGGATACGTTCAGCACCTGGGCAAGCCGAAACGTCGCGCACGGAGGCCGAGTTGAGCATGCGGATCGAGCACGTCCACGCCGCGGAGATCCTGGACTCCCGCGCCCGCCCGACCCTGGCCGTCACCCTGGAGTTGGCCGACGGCACCCGCGCACGGGCGGGGGTGCCCTCCGGCGCGTCCACCGGCTCGCGCGAGGCCGCCGAACTGCGCGACGGCGACCCGCAGCGGTTCGACAGGCAGGGCGTCACTCGGGCCGTGGGCCACGTCAACGGCGAGATTGCCGAGGCCCTGGTGGGCCGCACGTTCGACTCGGCCGCCGACGTGGACCAGGCGCTCATCGCGCTGGACGGCACGGCGGACAAGTCCCGGCTCGGCGCGAACGCGATCGTCGGGGTGTCCATGGCCGTCGCCCGCGCCGGAGTCACCGCGGCGGGAATGGAGCTGGGAGCACCTGGCCGCCGTCTCGGGCGGCAGGGCGCTGCTGCCGGTGCCGCACTTCAACGTCGTCAACGGCGGCGCCCACGCCCCGAACCCGTTGGACTTCCAGGAGTTCATGCTCGCCCCGCTCGCTGCCCCCACCGTCGCCGACGCGGTCCGTGCCGCGGCCGAGGTCTACAACCGGCTCAAGGCCCGCCTCGCGGACGGCGGCCACCACACCGGCCTCGGCGACGAGGGCGGATTCGCGCCCGCCATCGAACAGCCCGAGGACGTCCTGCACCTCATCGTCGCCGCGATCCACGACGCCGGCTACGTCGCCGGACCGGGCGGCATCGCCATCGCCCTCGACCCGGCCGCCAACGGCTTCCGCACAAGCGGGGGCTACCGCATCGCCGGAGCGGAGCTGACCAGTGATCAGCTGATCGACCGGTACGAGGAGATGATCGACCGCTTCCCCGTGTGGAGCATCGAGGACGGCTTGGCGGAGGACGACTGGGACGGCTGGCAGCGCCTCACCTCGCGCCTCGGTGCGCGTGTGCAGCTGGTCGGCGACGACATCTTCGTCACCGACTCCGCCACCATCACCAGGGCCGCCGAAGCCGGTGTCGCCAACGCCGCGCTGATCAAGGTCAACCAGATCGGCACCGTCTCCGAGACCCTGGAGGCGATCCGGGTGTGCCGGACGTTCGGTTACGAGCAGATGGTCTCCCACCGCTCCGGCGAGACCGAGGACACGTTCATCGCCGACCTGGCCATCGGCGCCGGCTGCGGTCAGATCAAGTCCGGCGCCCCGGCCCGCGGCGAGCGCATCGCCAAGTACAACCGGCTCACCGAGATCGACGACGCCCGCCCCGGCGCCCTGCCGTTCGGCCTCACCGCGAACTGACCGCCCACCGCACTGCCCCGGACGGGCAGCCTATGCGGGGTCGCGGCCGATGTCGCGGCCGAGCTCCAGGGCGAGGACCTGGTCCAGGCGCAGGTACGTCTCGAAGCGGGCACCGTCCGGCAGGTCGCGGCGCTGCTCCAGCTCGTGCAGGGTGTGCAGCGCGGTGCTGGCGTTCAGGTCGTCGGCGAGCGCGTCGAACGCCTGCTGGACCGCGTCGGCGGTCAGCGCCCGGGACGGTGAGCGGGCGAGGTTCGCGACGAGCTTGCGCCACCCGATGAGGCTGGCCTGGGCCTGCGCGAGCGCCTCGGCCGTGAGGTGGGCCGGGGCCTGGTGGGCATGGCCGAGGAGCACCAGCCGTATGGCCAGGGGGTCCAGGCCGTCGAGAGGCACGGCCGCCAGCGCCCCGGTCGCCGCAGCGGCCGGGGCGCTCAGGGGCGCGGTCACGGCAGCGACGGCCAGCAGGGGAGCCCCGTCTCCTGCGCTGCGGCGGTGCGGGGGCCGATGACCAGGTCTGCGGCGCGGCCGGGGTCCGTCGCCGTCTCGGCGGGCGGGCGGATGCCCAGGAGGTCGGCGTCCCCCAGCAGCGCCGTCACCCGCGCATCGTCGGCAAGCGGGGGCACCTGGAGGCGGACGGCCACTTGGAGACCGAGGGGTTCGGCGGTGCGCGCCAGCACGTCCCCGATCAGCAGGACCCGCAGGTCGGCGAGGTCGAACCGGTCGTCGGAGCGTCCGACGTCCAGGGTCACGCGCAGCAGGCCCGCGCGGCGCGGGCGGATCTCGGTGGCTCGCCCGCTTCGGGCGTCGGTGATGCGCACGAGTCCTCCAGGCAGGGCGATCGATCTATCAGGTCGGCCGGTCGTCGCCGTCCGCGCTGAGTTCGGCGTGTTCCCACAGCAGGTCCTGGCGGATCTGCCGCAGGTGCTCGGCCGGGGCGCCGAGGCCGCCGGCCAGGTGCGCGCGGTGGGCGACCAGGTCGAGGGTCTGGGCGGGGGCGCAGGCGATGGCGACGGCGTCGTGGATGTACCACTCGTGGTAGAGCAGCAGGCGGCGGATGTCGTCCTTCAACCCAGCCGGACCGGGCAGGGCGGGCAGGTCGCGGCGCAGCCGCCAGTAGCCGATGCGTACGGCGCTGCCGCGCTCGGCGATCTGCTTGGTGTCCAGGTCGCCGTCGCCGGTGCACAGGCGGATGACACGCTCGGCCTCCGGCTGCAGCAGCACCGCCGCATCCAGCAGCGGCAACAGCGCCTCGATCTGTTCCAGGGGTGGCGGGCCGGTGGGCGGTTTCACCCAGAGGTGGCCCGACAGGTGGCGGAGGGATTCACGCAGATGCTCGCGGACGGTCACGGCCGGCCTCCTTCGCGAGGGTGCGGGTAGAGGCCATCAGCGCCGATCGCGCGGTCTTGGCGAGCCTCAACGCCGTCCGGACTCCAGTGTCGCCCCGACCCCGTACCACCCGCCAGCCGCTCAGACGCCGGTCCCGTCGCGCAGGCGGCCGCCGGTGGCAGCCGCCGTCGCCGCGCACATGCACGCGGCGGCGTACCCGAAGCCCACCGCCGGGGAGAAGAGCGACCACAACAGGCCCACCAGCGCGGAGGAGACCAGGTCGCCGCCCGCCTGGACAGCGCCCAGCAGCCCGAACCCGGAGCCGCGCAGCCCATCGGGCAGCATCCGCGCCAGCAGCGCGGACTCCGCGGTCTCCGCGAAGCCGATCCCCGCCCCCGCCAGGACGAACGCGCCCAGCAGCGCCGGCCAGCTGTGCCAGGGCACCGCGAACAGCCCGTACGCCGCGACGTAGGCGAAAGCCCCGGCGATGAACACCGGCCTGGGACCGGACCGGTCGATCCAGTGCCCGCCGGCGTAGGAGACGGCGGCGGCGCACGCGTTGTGCGCGGCATAGATCAGGATCGCCAGCGACGTCGCCGCGGCAAGCGACCGGTTGTCGTGATGCAGCAGCCCGGTCGCCCGCAGGATCAGCAGCGTCGTCGCCGCGTTCCCCAGCTCGAACAACGCGATCGGCAGCAGCGGCCGCACGATTCCCGCCTCCCGCAGCGCGCTCAGGTTGTACCGGGCACGCGCCCGCCCCGCCGGAGCCCCGTACAGACGACGGGCCTCGCTCGCGGCGACCGTGATCGACGCGGCGGCCAGCAGCCCCGGCAGCGCCGCGAAGTACAGGGCGTGCCGGATACCGACCAGCGACACCAGCAGCGAGGCCAGCAGCGGGCCGGCCACCGCGCCGAGGTTGTCCCCGGCTCGCTCCAGGCCGAACGCCCGCCCGAAAGCGGAGCGCGGCGCCAGCGAGGCCAGCAAGGCGTCACGGGCGGGCGAGCGCAGGCCCCGGGCGAACCAGGACATCGCCCGCAGCACCGCGACCTGCCACACCGCCGTCGCCGCCCCGATCAGCCCGGTCGCCACCGCCGTGATCAGATAGCCGCCCCGGGCAAGCGCGCCACGGCGGTGCGGGTCATCCGCGAGCGGCCCGCCCGCGAGCTTCGTGATCCCGGTGAGCGCATCGCTCACTCCCTCGATCAGCCCGAGCGCCCCGGGCCCGGCGTGCAGGGTCGAGGTGAGGAAGCCGGGCAGCACCGACGTGGTGATCTCGTGGCCGGAATCGCTGAAGAAGCTGGTCAGCCCGACACTCACCACACCCCGGGACAGCCAGGACCGCGGCTCCTCGCCGTCAGCCGTCGTCTCCTCGGCGCGGTTCTCGGTCATGGCACTCCCGGGCAGGCTCGTCTGGCCAGGGACCGTCAGCGGTCGGACCGCGGTTTCGCAAGGAGGTGAGCCCCATCACCGGTGCGCTCGACCATTGTGCCGCCCGCCAGTGAGGTCTGCCGTGTGGGACACGGGCGCTGTCCTGAATAGGGGAGAACCTCAGGGCGGACCTACACCCTCGACCTGGACGAGCTGCCCCGGCCCGAGGCCGACGCCCGCTGACCGCACCGGCACGTTCATTGCCCGGCTTCTCGATCCTCATGACTTCAGGCCCGGTACCGTACGGCGGGGCGCCCGAGCAGTACGTCAGCACTCGGCCGAGCCGTCCACCGCGCACGACACCACCGCGTCGGCCGAGCAGAAGATCGGCAGGGCGGGGCTCAGCGAGTCCCACCAGCGGTCGTTGAGGAGGCTGACCTTGTCCCGCAGGCGAGATCAGCGGGCACCCGCGCTCGCCTGGCACGGGTGTTCGCCAACCGGGTCATCGGCCGCCGAGCGCGGCTTCCTCGCGATCGAGGTCGTGCTGGAGTCGGCGGCGGGTGGTGTCGCTGATCAGGTGCTCGTCGTAGAGGCGGTGCAGCTCGATGTTCTGGGCGGCGATCACCTCGTGCCGAAGGTTGCGGTACGAGGCGTCGGGGGTTGCGCCGTCCAGGTCCTCGGTGCGGTCGAGGCGGGCTTCCAGATTGCGTCGGACCCGGTCGATCGCCACCGGCGGCATCGCCTCCAAGTCGGCGAGGTGCTCGATGCGGTCGAGTGCGGCACGGTTGAGCGCGTCCCTTGCCCCGGCCTCCTCCCGGGCGGTGTGCTCGGGCTCCAGCGCCAGCCCGGAGCGGTTGACGACCCCGGCCAGGGTCAGCCCCTGTACCACCAGCGTGAACACCACCACGGCGGTGGTCAGCACCAGCACCAGCGCACGTCCGTCCAGCGCCGCGCCGCCTCTCGCGGCCAGCGGGATGGAGAGCGCGGCGGCCAGTGGCATCACACCCCGGGTGCCCGCCCAGGTCACCACCGCCGCCACCCGCCAGGACAACCGGCTTCGGGTGGGTTTGACCGCGCGGGTCAGCGGCAGCGTCCACACGACGCGCACCGCAATCAGTACGGCGGCCAGGGCCAGGGCCTGGAGCGGCCACCAGCCGCTGCCCTTCGGGAGGTCGCGCACCAAGGTGGGCAGCTCCAGGCCGACAATGCTGAACACGACGCTCTCCAGCGTGAACACCACCACCGCGTACACAGCCTGCACCTGCAACCGGATGTGCGCGTCACTGAGCCGGTGCCCGGAACGGCCCAGCAGCACGCCCGCGACCACGACCGAGGTGATCCCGGAGGTGTGTGCCGACTCGGCCAGCACGTAGGCCGCGTACGGCGTGACCAGGGCGATCACGGTCTCCAGCACGGGGTCGGTGGTGCGGCGGCGGATCAGCCACACCAGTGCGGCGACGGCGGCGCCGATGACGCTGCCACCACCGCCGAGGAGCAGGAACTCGCCGCCGGCCGCGGGCAGGCTCACCGCGGCCCCGGCGGCGACCGCGATGCCGACGGCGACCTTGAACAGCACCAGTGAGGTGGCGTCGTTGAACAGGCTCTCCGCCTGCACCAGGACCTGGACCCGGTCGGGCAGGGCCAGGCGGCGGCCGAGCGCGGTGACGGCCACCGGGTCGGTGCTGGCGAGCACCGCGCCCAGCACGAACGCCATCGCGGGCGGCAGACCGGTGATCGCGACCGCGGTGAAGCCCACCGCCGCCGCCGAGGCGAAGACCAGGCCGAAGGCGAGGATCGTGACGGGGCGCCACACCACCTTCAGGTCGCGCAGCGACAGCTCCTCGGCGGAGGCGTACAGCAGTGGGGGAAGTACCACCAGGGCGATGGTCTGCGGTGGGATGTGCAGAGCGGGAACGCCGGGTATCAGCGCCACCCCGATACCGGCCAGGACCAGCAGGGAGGGGGCGGGCACGCGCCAGCGTCGGGCGAAGGTGGCCACGGCGGTGGCCAGAACCACCAGGAAGAGGACGATTCCCACGGCGTGCATCTGCGAGAGACCCCATCACGACGAGCGGGGTCGCTGCCGCCGATCGCCGCAGCCGTCCCCCGAGCCGACCAGACTTCCCGGCACACCGTAGGTAATTTTATCGGGACTTTAGCGCGGCCCGACAGGTGCCGGTGCGCGGCCCGTGCGCCGGCCCTGGTCCGCGCTTTGCGAGAATCGCCCGGTGACTGAGGTGAGGGAGATTTCGCGAGAGGCTCTGCTCCGTCGGGGTTTCGCCCTGGAGTACGCCACGCTCGGCTGGAACGTCGTCGGCATCGTGGTTCTGGCGGTGGCGGCGGTCTCCGCCCGGTCGGTGGCGCTGGCCGGGTTCGGCCTGGACTCGCTGATCGAGATCGGCGCGTCCACCGTGGTGATCTGGGGCCTGTCCGGCACCGGGCAGGCCCGCCAGAAGGCGGCGCTCCGGCTGATCGGAGTCGGGTTCGGGCTGCTCGCCCTCTACCTGCTGGTGCAGTCGACCCTGGTGCTGGTCACCGGCTTCCACCCGCACCACTCGCCGTCGGCATCGGCTGGACGGCGGTGACCGCGGCCGTGATGTTCGCCCTCGCGGCGGGCAAGGCCCGTACCGGCGCCGCACTGGACAACCCGGTGCTGAAGACCGAGGGCCGCGTGACGTTGATCGACGGACTGCTGGCTGCCGCGGTCCTGCTTGGCCTGGTCCTCAACTCCGTGCTCGGCTGGTGGTGGGCCGACCCCGCCAGCGGATTCGTGCTCACCTACTCCGCGGTCCGGGAGGTCCGCGAGATCTTCTCCGGCGACCACTGACCACCCCGGCCACTGCGGTCGGCACTGCGAACCGCAGGGGCCGCGCGTCGACGAGCAGTAGGCGCGAGTTCTGCACCGTTGCCTTCACCACCACGGTGGTGAAGGCGTCCTTCGGGGCGGGCCACGCCTCGCAGTCGCTTGCGTGGCTGGTGGCAGGCCCGGGTGGTCAGCACCGCAGCTCATCGGCCTGCTGGTCGTCTTCCTCGGGCCGGTCCGGCTCCTGGCCGTCCTCGGGACGGGTACCGAAGGGGCCGGGCAGGCCAGGGTGTTCAGCGCCGAGCAACGGCGCGCCGCCCTTGGTGCGGTGCGGGCCGGGAATCACGGGCGGGCCTCCTCTTCGCGGTCTGCAGCCGCGTGACGCCATGGTCCCAAGAACCGGGCGCGATGCGGGTGAGGCCAGCAGGATCACCGGATCGGGCCCCGCCCGCACGGAAGCCGCCTCGCGGTCAGGTCACCGACCAGCCCGCCATCGCGGCGGCGACCCCGAGCACGCCGGCGCCGATCAGTGCGCTGACGACGCCCTTGCGGGCGGCCAGCAGCCACAGCGCGGCGGCGGCCAGGACGCCGAACTGCCAGCCGTGCCGGAGGGCCAGGGCCAGCGGGATCGCGGACCCGGCGATGGCGCCGATCACGGCCGGTCCGGCGCCGGTGAGGAACGCCTGCACGCGGGTGTTCGCGCGCAGGCGGTCGAAATGCGAGCCGCCGAGGATCACGAACAGGAAGGACGGGGCGAACGCGAACGCGGCGGCCAGCAGGCCGCCGCCGATCCCGGCGGCGGCATAGCCGACCACCGCTACGGTCTGAACCACCGGGCCGGGGGTGATCTGGCCGAGCGCGACGGCGTTGAGGAACTGGCCGTCGGTCATCCAGTGGTAGTGGCCCACGGCGTCGGCCTGCATCAGCGGGATGATCACGAAGCCGCCGCCGTAGGACAGTGCGCCGACCTTGAATGCCACCCAGGCCAGCGCCGCCAAGCCGCCTACCGCCGGGGCCGCGGCGGCCAGCGGCAGCGGCCAGGCCGCTTTCCGCTCGCCGAGGACGACCTGCCCGGCGGCCTCGCGCGAGCGGACCGTGACCTCCAGCAGCCCGGCTGCCAGCAGCACCAGTACGAGCCACGGCCCGGCCAGCGAGGCCGCGACGGCGCCGAGCAGGAAGTATCCGCACCAGCGCGCCCGGGCGGCGCGCTGCCCGCCCGTCCGCTTCCAGCTCGCGGGCACCAGGCCGACGGCGGCCTGCACGGCCACCGCCGCGACCGCCGCCCCCGCGCCGGCCGCGGCACCGCGCACCCACAGCGGCGGATGCCCGGCCAGGAACAGCGCGGCCAGGGCCAGGATCAGCACCAGGCCCGGCACGATGAAGGCGATGCCGCCGACCAGCGCTCCCGGCAGGCCGCGCAGCCGCCAGGCGGTGAAGATCGCCAGCTGGGTCGAGGCCGGACCGGGCAGCAGGTTGGTCGCCGCGATGCCGTCCTCGAACTCCTCCGCCGTGATCCAGCCCCGACGCTGCACGCACAGCTGCCGCAGCAGCGCGATATGCGTCGGCGGGCCACCGAACCCGATGCAGCCGATCCGGCCCCATTCCCGGGCTATCGTCCCCAGCCCCACCCGAACCTCGGCGGCCGGGGCCTCGCGAGCACTGTCCAACGCGGTCTTCCTCCGTCACACCGGCCGGCCCGGCGGCCAGACCCTACCTGCCGCAGGTGAACGGGCCCCCAACCCGGCTCCGGATCGCGAGCGCTGTCCGCCCCGGCGGCGTTCACGGCCGGTGATGCGGCGGGGGCGTGCGCGGATGGTGCGGAGCGGGCGGGAGCGAGGTCAGGTCGGGTGCGGCTTCGGGCCAGACCAGCAGGACGGGGCAGGGGGCGTGGTCGACGACGAAGCGGGTGGCCGGTCCCAGACTGCGAGGGCCCAGGTGGTGGCGGTCACCGTCCCGGGCGACGACGAGCAGGTCGGCGCGTTCCGCTGCGGCGACGACCTCGTGTTCGACGCGCCCGGTACGCACCACAGCGGTGCAGCGCCGCCCGAGGCGTGCGGCCGCGGCGGCCAAAAGCTGCTCTCCGGAGGCGGCGGCCAGGTGTTCCAGGCGGGTGCCGGGGTCACGCTCGCGGCGGCCGCGGCCGAGCAGGCCCGCGTACGCGCCGTGCGCCGCGCCTGGGATGTCCGATCCGCCGACATACAGCAGGGTGATCTCGGCGTCGGCGCCGACGTGGGCGCGGGCGGCGTCGACCGCGGCCTGCCAGGTCCCCTCGGTGATCCACACCAGCACGCTCATGTCAGCCTCCGGTCGCCCGCAGCATCGCCCACAACGCCATGGTGGCGGCGATGAGGGTGGCGGGCACTGTCATCGCGCCGAGGCGGGTGAAGTCACCCAGTGCCGGCTCCTCGTCGTGTTCGTGCAGGATGCGACGCCACAGCAGTGTGGCCAGCGAGCCGACGTAGGTCAGGTTGGGGCCCAGGTTCACCCCGATCAGCGCGGCCAGCACCGGGCCGGGCCCGCCGGGGGCGACGATCGGCAGCAGGGCCAGGATCGCCGGCAGATTGTTGATCACGTTGGCGAGGACGCCGGCCAGGGCAGCGACGGCGAGCAGGGCAGGCAGGCTGGCACCGTTGGGGATCAGGTGCCGTGCGCCGTCGCCGAGCCCGTTGTCCACCACGGCCTTGACCACGATGCCCAGCGCGAGGACGAACAGGCAGAACAGCGGGCTGGCGGCGCCGGCGATCTCTCGCACCCCGGTCCGCTTCTGGGCCAGGGCCCGCCCCGCGAGGACGAGGGCCCCGGCCAGGGCCGCCCAGGCCGGGTTGATCCCCGCGAAGGAGGTGACGGCGAACCCGGCCAGCGTCAGCGCGAGGACGACCAGGGTGAGCACCGGCACCTCGACGCGCTCGGCCGACTGCGGGGACCTTGCTCCGGCAGCGAGGTCGGCGGCGAAGAAGCGCCGCAGGACGAGGTACTCGACCGCGATGACCACGAGCCAGGCCGGGGCCATCAGGGCGGCGAAGCGGGTGAAGGTCAGCCCGCTGGCGGTGAAGGCGAGCAGGTTGGTCAGGTTGGAGACCGGCAGCAGCAGTGAAGCGGAGTTCGCCAGGTGCGCGGTGGCGTACACGTGCGGGCGGGGCCGGGCCCCTACTTGGGCGGCGGTCGCGAACACCACCGGCGTCAGCAGCACCACCGTCGCGTCCAGGCTCAGCACCGCCGTGATCAGCGACGCCACCACGAACACCCCGGCCAGCAGGCGGTGCGGCCGCCCCCGGCAGGCCCCGGCCACCACCTGCCCGGCCGCCGTGAACAGCCCCTCGTCCGCGCACAGCTGGGCAAGCACCAGCACCGCGGCCAGGAAACCCACCACCGGCAGCAGACTCCGCGTCTGGGCCCACGCATCGTGCGGCGAGACCGCACCCACCGCGACGACCAGCCCGGCGGCCGGGACTGCCGCGACCGCCTCCGGCCAACCCCTCGGCCTGGCGACTGCGAACGCCAGCACCGCCAGCAGCAGCGCGACGGACAGCACCTCAGCGACAGCGGTATTCAGGGCATGCTCCCGGCGGATACGAACGAGCGGAACACGCCACCGTAGCCGCTGGGGCGTGCGATCACGAGTGAAGCAATGCGGGCGCCCAGCAGCACCGCTACCTGAGCAAGATCGGGCTGGATGCCCTCGTCGACGAGTTCAACTCCTCGAAGGCTGGCGGTTGAATCAGGCCTGTGGCCCGCGGGCATCGAGAACTCCCGCCCGGGCACGCACCTTTTGGCCTCCCGGATCGCCGGAAGGCCTCACTCTTGGTGACATGAGAGCCTGTGCCGCACCCGCGGTTCGTCCACCCCGCTGCGACCAGGTGGGTCGGGGTGTCAGCCGATGGTGAGGGTACGGTCGCCGAAGTCGGCGACCATGCGGAGTTGTCCGCCGAGGGCTTCGACGTAGGCGCGGATCGTCGCGAGCGCGGCGGTGTCGAGCGCGCCGCTCTCGAGTCGGGAGACGTTGGGCTGGGTGATGCCGATGATCTCGGCGACCTCGGCCTGGGTGAGGTCCTGCTCGCGGCGGATCTCGGCGAGGCGGTAGGCCCGCACCTCGGCGTCGAGCTTCTCCCGGTGTGCGGATACGCGCTGCGGGTCGGTGACGACGCTGGGTCGTACGTCCCTCCAGGACTTCATGGCTTGCCCTCCTCGATGGCCTTCAGGTGCCTGCTGAATCGTTCGTCGGCGATGGGGATGTTGATCTCGTACCACTGCCGCCATGACCCGGCCTTGTCTCCCGCCACCAGGACGATGGCCTGGCGTTCAGGGTCGAAGGCGAACAGGATCCGGATCTCGCCGGGCCCGGTTGTCCGCAGGCGGAACTCCTTCATGTTGTGGTGTTTGGAGCTGTGGATGCGGTCCACCAGGGGCCGACCGAGGGTCGGGCCGTCCTGCTCGAGTTTGTCGATGGCGGCCGCGACCTCGTCGGCGGTTTGCGGGTGGTGCTGTGCCAGGTCCAGGAGCCATTCCTCGACCTCGCTCTCCAGTGAGACTTCCCACGCCACCGGGCCAGTATGCGCTCCATCGAATATGCGCTGCAAGTTATTCGAGAGCAAGGCCTGGGCGTAGCACCTGGCACACCAGGCTCGGCCTGGGGGTGGGACGTGGACCCGATGCGGCTGGCGACACGTCGCCGGCCCCCGCGGGGTTCGCAGCCAACGGCGGCCGGCTCCGACGGCCCCGCGGCGCACAGACATGAGGCGCGGGCACCGGGGGCCGGCGCGCCGCTGGGGGCAAGGGGTCGCAGGTTCAAATCCTGTCGTCCCGACTTGCGAATCCGCAGGTCGGAGGCCGTTTCCATCTGAGGGTGGGGGCGGCCTTTTTGTGCGTGTCGCGGGGTGGTGGTCGCAGGGTGGCCGCGCCTCGTCCGGCCGTGGATCGCAGCCGGGCGCGGGCTGACCTGGTCAACTTGCTGCTGTATGGCTGGGGTTGGCGCACGTGGCCCGATGGGTGGCCGGATCGTTAACCACTCACGATGTCCTGTGGCGGGTGACCTCGCGTCGCGGGGTTGACGCGGTCGGGCGTGAGCATCGTTCAATTTGTGAGCTTTCTTCCGCTCTGTCCGCATTTTCTGGGCCAGATGTCGGCGCGGGGGCGGCCCTGCAAGGCGAAGGTCTGCGACCACCATGCAGGCGGGAGTCGCCCTGGCCAGGCGGTCCTCCCTTGTGAGCCTGCACGAGGTCGACGCTTCCGTCGGGCGTGGAGGCGAGACTGCATTCTGCCGTCGGTTGGGCGACCACCTTGAAAGTGTCCACGAGGTAGTCGGCCCAGAGCGCCGCCGTCTCGTAGATCTCGTAGCGGACCGGTGAACACTCCTTGAGCGTCTTCTCCAGATACCGACCGGACCCGGGGCCGATCTCCAGCACCGTCTTCGGGTTGGCGGCAAAGGCACCGAGCCCACGCAGTTCATCGATCGTGGACTGGGTGGCACCGGGCGTACCGTTCATGACCTCATCGATGTAGTCACTGAGCGACAGGCCGGCTGCCCGTGCAGCACCCATGGTCGCCTCGAACGGGAGGAAGTCGTCCACTCCGCCCCTGTTGTTGGTGCTGCGCACGATGTCGAATCCCGCGCGCCCCAGCAGGTGCTTAATTCCAGACTTGAGCATTTTCGTCCCCTTTTCTGCAGCCTTCATCCGGCATGGCCTCCCAGGCCGGTCCCGCTTCCAGCATCCGAAACGCTTGGAACCGCGGATGCGGGCGCGGCGGGACAGGGCACGCCGAAGTCACTGGCGCGCGACAGGATTTGGTGCGGTGGAGTGCTGCCGGGGGACTATGGGGCGCAGGGTTGCGCACGATGTAGCAGGGGCACAAGCGCATGAGGTCGCCGCAGCGCGACAGTCGGCCGGGGCGCCGTTCCCGGCTCAGGCAGCGACTCGTCCGTGCAGTGCAGCAGGAGACGGACGACGCACGCCAGGCATGTCCACCACGAGCGTGCGGTACCGGCTGCCGCATACGCCAGACGGGCGGGCAGATGGGTCGCGTCCTGGAGGAGGAGTACCAGGGCGTGCCCGGCGACAAAGTTCAACGCGGCCATAGCCAGGGGCTGGTGGTGCCAGGTCGGAGGGAGCCGCAGGTGCCCGTCCAGGCGGGCGGCGGGCACATCCGTCCCCGTCAACGCCAGCCAGCCGGGCAGGAGCGCCTGTACTGCACTGAGGCAGAGCATGCCTGCGCGGGACGCTCCGGAGAGTACGGCGGGGTAAGCGAACGCGGCGAGCAGCACTGCTGCGATTCCCAGCGCGGGCCAGGAGACGGCGGAGTCCGTCGTCGCGTGGTGCAGTCCTGCGGCGAGTGCGGTGCCGGCGAGGGCATGAACGACCGCAGAAACAGCAGCCCCCTCACGGGAGGCCGCTGGACCGAGCGGCGGCGAGCGAGCGTGCGGAAGGTCGGCACGTGACCATCATGGCCGAAGCGCGCTCGGCGCCGAGCGTGAATGCGAGTTTCTAAGGGAAGGGACGGGGAGTCCGTCGGTCCGCCTCCCGGTTCGGATGCCAGACGGACCGCCCGCGATATCAATGAGCTTGTGGGTGTGGTGTTTTCGGGACTGTCAGCCCTCGTCGTCGAGGGCGTGACGGATGATGGCGAGGTCGTCCGGGTGTCGCGTGGACCCGGGGCGATCCGGTGCCGTGCCCGGCATGTGGGCAGCGGACGGGCGGGTGCGCTGCTTCCACGGGTGGTCGCGGACGTGCCGGCGGACGGACGGCGGGTCGCCGTGTCGGCGCGGGTCCGGCGCCCGGTCTGCCCGGTGCTCGGCTGCCCGCGGCAGACGTTCCGCGAGCAGGTTCCCGGCGTCGTTCAGAGCTACCAACGCCGATGCACCGGTGAGGATCCGGTCCGCTGCTCGGATGATCACAGCGGATTGGGCATGATCTCGATGCGGCCGTGGTCGAACACACTGCGCGCGGTCGAGGACGGCCCGATCCGGATGGCGCCGAAGAAGTAGTGCAGTACGCCCGTTCTGCGGTCGGTCGGAAGCCTCTTCCAGGCGGCTCGCGCCCGGGGGCCGAAGACGACGCCGTCGAGTGCGGCGGCGGAGCGCACCACGACGAGCTGGCCGGCCGCCGGGGCCGGTCAGGACCGCGAGCGGGGCCGTGCGGGCCACCGCGGGGTCCAGGACTTCGAGCAGCCGTACCACCCGCTCCTCGACGAACGCCTCCAGCGACGCGGCGCCGATGCGGCGCTGGCAGAAGTGGGCCAGCAGGCGGGCGGCGGCGGTGCATTCGTACATGCGGTACCCCGCGACGGCGGAGCCGACCATGTGCCGTTCACACCTGGTGCACCACACCAGGCCCGTCAGCGGATAGTCGGCGGGAGGCCGCTCGCTCGCGGCACGCCCGTCCGCCAGTCGGCTCCGCCGCAGCCGGGCCTTCTCCCAGACGGCGATGCTGACGATGGCCGGCCAGTCGCCGATGACGTACGAGCCGTCCGCGGCCCGCAGAATCTCGCCCTTGGTGACGCACAGCCCGGCGTAGCGTGGCGCGTCGATGATGCGACCGACGCCGCTGCCGGTCCACCGGCCGCCGCCGACGGTCGGGATGCCGCGGCCGTTCAGACCGACCGCGAGCGCGCGTTGCGAGGCGGCCTGGTCCGTCTCGTCGATCACGAAGCGGGCGAAGATATCCTCCACGACCTCGGCCTCGGCCTCGACAAGGGCCTCCATGCCGGGGGTGTAGCCATAGCGGCGCAGTCCGCCGCCGTGCGGCCGCCCGGCGGCTCGCGCCGCCGCGTGGGCCGAGCGCGCCCGCTCGCCTGTCCGTACCAGTGCGTGACAAGCCCGTTCCGCCTGCTCCCGCAGTGTCCGGCGCACCGCCGCGAGCCGAAGACGCTCAGCCTCGACGGACCCGGCTTCCTCGCCGCCGAGCCGTACACCAGTGGCCGCGCCACCGTCGTCGACCAGGGTGAGACCGGGCCAGAGGGCACCACCGTGCTCCTGGCCTACCCGGCCGAGCAGATCGAGATCCGCCTGCTCACCGCCCCCGACGGCAGTCTCCGCCGGGAGACCCTTGTCGCTCCCAACCACCTGGTCGAGCGGACCTTCCACTACCCGGATCCCGAACGGTGACGAGATCCGGACCGGTGACGACGAGCAGGCCGGGCGACGCCACCGGTCCGGCGGTCCGGCGTCAGCCGCCCGCCGGACCGATCGCGTTTCAGCCCGTTGTCTCCAGCGCCGGGGCCTGCCCGGTCCGCGACGGCCGAAGCCGGCCGGAGCGGGCGAGCAGGGCCATGGCGGCGGCGCAGGCCAGGCCGGTCGCCGCGAGGACCAGCCACGGCAGGCGCGGCATCCCGGCGGCGGATCGGTCCCACAGCTCGCCCACGGCGAGGTTGCCCAGCGTGATGCCCACGCCGGACACGGTGTTGTAGAGCCCGTAGTGGGTGGCGACGAGGCGGCCGTTCGCGAGCGAGACGACGGTGTCCATCTCGAACGGGTAGACCACGGCCGTTCCCGCCGCCAGCAGCCCCGCGGACAGCAGCAGCGGCCCGACGGCGATCAGCCAGTGGCGCGGGGTCGAGTCGGCTGCCGTGATCACGTGCGAGCCTGACAGCAGCGGCACGAAGGCCAGCCCCATCAGCAGGATTCCGGCGGTGATCGCGCGGTTCGGTGACCACCGCGCCCGCATCCAGCCGGTGATCCTCAGCTGCCCGGCGGCGGCGACCAGGGCGCTCACCGCGAACAGCACGGCCGTCACCGTGTCGCCCGAGCCGGGCACCGTGCGGTTCGCCTGGAGGGGAAGTGCCAGGTACACCTGGAACGACAGCACGTACGAGCCGACCATGACGGCGGAGAACAGCAGGAACGGGCGGTTGGCGAGGACGGTCCGCCAGTCGGCGAGCACCCCCTTCTCCCGGTCGGTCTCGATCGGACGGTCCGGCAGCGAGCGGGCCTGGACGACCGTCAGTCCGGCGAACAGCAGGGCCGCCAGCGCGCCGACCATCCTGAAGTCGACCGACAGCAGGGCGAGTCCGAGCAGCGGTCCGGCGAACATGCCGGCCTGGTAGAAGACGTTGAACAGCGCGAACGCCTCGACCCGCCGCTCGCCCGCCTCGGTGGCGAGGTAGGCGCGCACCGCCGGGTTGAACAGGGCGCCGGCGAAGCCGGTGGCGGCCGAGGCGAGCACCAGGGCGGGTAGCGAGTCGGCGAAGGCCAGCAGCGCGAAGCCCGCGGTGCGCAGGGCGCAGCCGGCCACGATCACGCGCTTGCAGCCGAGCCGGTCGGCGAGTGTGCCGCCGACCAGGAACATGCCCTGCTGGCTGAAGTTGCGCATGCCGAGCACCAGTCCGACGGCCCAGGCGGCCAGGCCCAGCCCGCCGGCCAGGTGGGCGGCGAGGTAGGGCATCAGCATGTAGAAGGCGGTGTTGATGGTGAACTGGTTGACCATCAGTAGCCGTGCGGCGGGGTCGAAGGAGCGGAACTGCCGGATCATCGCGCGCCCTTCCCGGCCGGGGCGGTCACCGCGGTGCACCGGGTCCAGTGCTCGACGACGTACTCGGACGGATGCGTCAGCACGTCTGGCTCGACGGCCGGCGGTCGGTCGAGCAGATCGTGCTCGCGGCAGTAGGCGTCGCTGTAGACGGTGTCCCAGTAGCGGTGCGGTCCGTCCGGGAAGACCGCGGCGATCCTGGTGCCGGGCGGCGAGGTGCGGGCCACCCAGTCGGCCACCAGGGCGACCGCGCCGACGCTCCAGCCGCCGCCGGTGCAGTGCGCGCGGGCCAGGTGGCGTGCCGAGTGGACGGCCTCGTGCGGGGCCACCCAGTGGACCTCGTCGAAGGCCGCGTGGTCGACGTTGCGGGGGTGGATGCTGCTGCCGAGACCGCGCATCAGCCGGGGCCCGGCGGGCTGGCCGAAGATGGTGGAGCAGATGGAGTCCACGCCGACGAGTTGCAGGCCGGGGTGGAAGGAGCGGAGCACGCGGGCGATGCCGGCGGAGTGGCCGCCGGTGCCGACAGCGGCCACCAACACGTCCACCCGGCCGAGCTGGAGGGCGAGTTCGAGTGCGAGCGAGGTGTAGGCGGCGGCGTTGTCCGGGTTGTTGTACTGGTCGGGGCACCAGGCATCGTGGTGCTCGGCGAGCAGTTCCCGGACCCGGGCCCGGCGGGCCTCCTGCCAGCCACCGACGGGGTCGGGGTGGGCGACGACGTCCACCCAGGCGCCGTGGGAGCGCAGCCGGTGGAGCATCAGAGGTTCCATCCCGGGGTCGGTCACCAGCGTGACCGGGTGGCCGTAGGTGACGCCCGCCAGGGCCAGGCCGAGGCCGAGCGTGCCGCTGGTGGACTCCACCACCGGTGCGCTGGGCCGGAGTTCACCGCGCTTGCGGGCGGCGGCGACCATGTGCAGGCCGGGGCGGTCCTTGATGCCGCCGGGGTTGAAGGCCTCGAGCTTGGCCCAGTAGCCGCGCTCGCCGCGCGTGGTGGGGATCCAGAGCACCGGGGTGTTGCCGACGAGTCCGGCGGGGGAGCGCCTCGGCGCGCCGGCCGGCTCGGGGAAGTCGTGCGCGGACGCGAAGGCGCGCACGTCGTCCGGGGAGATGCCGCGCAGGGCAGCGGTCATGACCTGGTCCTTCCGCAGCCCGGGCGGGGCTGCCGAACAGTTGCCGTACGTGAAGTGGACCGGTGGGCCCCGCCGGGAACGACGCGGTGGCGGGGCCCGGCCCGATCAGGTACGGCTGACGCAGGCGAGTCTGAGCAGCGAGGTTCCGCCCCGAGACAGGGGCATGAACGGGCCCGCGCCGATCGCGCGGACGGGCGGCCGGAAGTCCGGGAGCAGAAGGGCCGCCACCGCGAGACCCAGCAGCAGGAGTCCGGTACGGCCGGGAACCGTGGCCGAACCATCGGCCGCGTCACAGCACAGGTGGTCCGCCGAGTGCTGTCCGTGGGCGCGGTCGGACCCGGCGCATTCCGCCACGGCGTGCCGTTCGAGGACCGTGGCCGTGGTGGCGTGAGGTGTTCCGTGCTCGTGGGCCGCGCATGCCGTCAGATGGGCCATGGCCAGGAGGACCAGGCCCAGCACGAGGGCGATGAGGGGCGCCCGGCGGCGCCCGACCACGAGCGGGGGCATGTGCCGATCGTAATCATCCAGTGACCAGTGGCCACCCCGGAGAACGCCTTCGGGTGAACCGGCGGCGTGTCGGGAACTTTCTCGACGCGGTCCGGGGCGGCTGCGGCGAAGAAGCGGAGCGGTCGCCGGAAAGGCGGATGGTTCGTCAACAGCCTTCAGCTGCACGACTCTTCTCGCTAGCTACTAAGCTCTGTAGTGTTCATGCCCACGTGGACGAGAACCGTCCATACCCCCACACGTGAGGCAGTCACACATGGCCAAGTCACGCCTTGTCGCACTCGCAACCATCGCCGGAACCCTCGGCCTCGTCGTGCTTGGGAGCGCCCCCGCCCAGGCCGACAACTCCTGGGGCGGCTACCACTGGGCCACCAGCAACGGAACGGCCCAACTGTCCGTCATCAACAGCTCGACCAGCGACTGGAACGCGCGGCTGCAGACCGCGGTGGACGACTGGAACCAGTCCCCGGCCCTGTCCCTGGCGATCACCCAGGGAAGCACCGACAGCTCGACGCGCCGACGCTGCGCCTCCCCGGCGGCCGGCAGCAACTCGGTGCGGGTCTGCAACTACAGCTACGGCCGGACCGGCTGGGTCGGCATCGCGTCGATCGACACCTCCGACGGCACGCACATCAGCACCGGCACCGACAAGCAGAACGAGACGTACCTGACCGGCGGCCAGTACAACGAGTCGGCCCACCAGCACGTCATCTGCCAGGAGATCGGCCACCTGTGGGGCCTGGACCACCAGTTCACCAACGCCGGCTCCTGCATGGACTACGCGGGCATCAACGACCCTGCGTACGTCCACCCCAACCAGCACGACTACGACGAGCTGGGCATCATCTACAACCACAGCGACGGAGCCCTCGCGGTCGCGAAGCCGTCCGCGGCGACCAGCACGATCCGCACCGGCACCACCGTGACCAACATCCTCTGGGTCGACTGACCCAGGATTCGGCCGCAACCACCGGTTCGCCGAACGGTGCCGGCTGCCGCAGGGAACTGCGGCAGCCGGCATCCCCGCCCCCACAGAAGGCGAAGTCGTGAGACACCTGCGCCCCGCAGCCCTGGCCCTCCTGCTCGTCGCGACCGCGACCGCGAGCGCCTGCTCCGCCCGACCGGAACCGTCCTCCCCGGCCTCGCCGGCAGGCAATGCCCTGCCCGTGCCCGGCGCCACCGCCTCGGGCCCGACGGGCCGGCTGGACATCGGTTCGACCGGTGAGAGCGGGGCCGCGGCATCGGTCCGGTACGTGCGGGTCGAGACCACCGAGCCGAGGACCGTGCTCGAAAAGGACTTCCGCGACGGCCCGGTCACCCTTGACCAGTCGCTCCCCCCGGGCACTTACCGCGTCCTGACCTGGCGGCGCGGCTGCACGGGCGGGTGCCCGGAGACCGGCGACCAGGGGCTTGGCACACCGGAGGACATCTGCGGTGCCAAGGTCCAGGTCCTTGCGGGCACGGCGGTCCGGGCCACCATCGTGCTCAGCCCGGACGCCGACTGCACCGTACGGAGCGTCGGCGACGGCTGACTTCTCCGATCGCCGGGTGCGGTGGCGAACAGCAGTGCCAGAATGCGCCCTTGTGACAGCAGCCATCTCCTCCCCGCTCCTTTCCGCGCTCGACCATGACGCGATCGCCAGCCTGATCCGCCGCTGGAGGGACGACCCCGGCGGGACGTACCGGTCCTGGTTCCTCTGGGAGGAACGCACCAAGAACTTCCGCTCGATCCGCCGCGGCATCGAGCAGGTCGTCCGCGAGATCGAGGCGGACACCTTCGGCGTGGCCTACAAGGGCTCGTCGCTGGAGACCGTCGTCGGGTCGATCGCCGAACAGCGGCAGATGTTCAAGGGCGCCGACCACGCCTTCCTGTGGAAGCCGAAGCTGCGGATCCCCGACATCTACGAGAACCGCGACAACCAGCTCGCCTTCGCCCGGATGCTGGAGACCTGCCGCTGCTGCACCACCGAGCAGCAGGTCCTGGCCGCGATACGGACGTTCACGTCGCACGGGGTCAAGGGGCTCGGACCGGCCGCCGCGAACCCGCTCTACTTCCTCCACCCGACCATCGTCGCGCCGTTCAACACCGCCATCGTCAACGGCTACAACGCGCTCACCGGCGCCAAGGTCAAGCTCGGCAAGTGGGACGAGTACCTGGCGATGAGGGAGGGGATCCTCGCCCTCAACCAGACCCACCGCACCCTGCTCTCCAACGACCTCGGCGCCATCGGCGGCCTCCTGTTCGACCTCGGGTCCGGCCGCTACACCGCGCCGCCGCGCGGCACGGACGACACCGAGGCCGACCGCGCCGCCTGGCTGGCCGACCTCGAACGGGTCCGCTCGGACGCCCGCGCGGAGAAGGCGTTCGCGGCGGCCGAGCGCGACGACGTGACGCACACCCAGGTCCAGGGCTGGCTGCGCGACCTCGGACGCTCGCTCGGCTTCGACGTCTGGATCGCCTCCAACGACCGCGGCCGCCCGTACGACGGCGGCCGGCTGGCCGACGGCTGCCTGGAGCGGCTGCCCGCGGCGCTGAGTTCGGGGCCGGCCGCCGAGGCGATCGGCCTGATCGACGTGCTGTGGCTGGAGCCGGCCGGCGAGGTCGGGGCCGCGTTCGAGGTGGAGCACACCACCTCCATCCACTCCGGCATCGTGCGGATGCTCGACCTCGCGCTCAGCGGGGAGTCACCCGCGAACCACCGGATGTTCCTGGTCGCCCCGGACGCCCGGGAGGAGGCGGTACGGGCCCAGATCCGCCGACCGGCCTTCAGCAGGGTCGCCGACCTGCACGTGCGCTACCTCCCGTACGGAGAACTGGAGGCCAATCGCAAGGCGATCATGCGCTTCGGCCGAGGCCTGCACCCGATCGAGGCCCTGGCCCGCGAGCTGAACTGACCGGCCGCCCGCGCCGTGGTGGACCGGAGCCGGTCCGCCACGGCGTCGGAGAGGGGCGAGACGCGCGGACGCTGTGAAGCATGGCAGACTCCTCGCCTGTGTCTCCTAAGAACTTTCGTAGGACGGTGAGCGGACGCAGGCCACCCGCTCGACGCGCAGCTCCCGCGCTCGCCGGTGCTCTGCTGCTCTTGACGGGCTGCTCCGCCACATCCGCATCCAGCAGCACCTCGTCGGGAAGCGGCACGGGCTTCGTGGCCGGCAGCGGTGAGATCGTCCGGATAGCCGAAGACCGGCGTGCCACCGCGCCGGGCGTCTCCGGCGCCACCCTGGAGGGGCGGCCGCTGGCACTTACCGGCTACCGGGGCAAAGTCGTGCTGCTCAACGTGTGGGGCTCCTGGTGCGCCCCCTGCCGCGCGGAGGCGCCCGGACTGGAGCGCACGTACCAGGCGCTCAAGGACCAGGGCGTGGAGTTCGTGGGCATCAACACCCGGGACCTCGACCGGGCACCCGCCCAGGCCTTCGAGCGCCGCTTCGGCATCGGATACCCGAGCCTCTACGACCCCGAGGGCGCCCTGGTCCTGCGGTTCAGGGGCGATCTGCTGCCCCAGGCCATCCCGTCCACGCTGGTCATCGACCGTCAGGGCCGGATCGCCGCCCGAGCCCTGCGCGCCCTGTCGGAGGACGGCCTCCGCGCGCTGCTCGCGCCCGTCGTCGCGGAGCCGTCGTGACCGCCGACTCCGCTTCCCACTCCGCCGACTCCGCCGCACCGGCCGGGGCCGGCCTCGGCCCGCTCGGCTGGACGCGCTGGCTGTGGCGCCGGCTCACCTCCATGCGCACCGCCCTGTCATTAGTAGACATGCCCAGGAATGCGACGGGTTCCCGCGCGGCTGCGAGCCTCAAAGAGTCGGCGCGGGACAGGCGTTGGCGGTCCTGAGCCGGCGGATCAGGGCGTGGCCGAGGAGGCCGAGCGACAGCAGGGCGAGAGCGGGTTGGGCGGGTGCGAAGTACGAGAGCGCTCCGCTGACGCCGAGGGCCATCACGACGAGCTTGTTGCAGATCGGGCATCCGACGGCGAAGGCGGACAGGAGTCCGGCGGCGAGCGCTCGGCCGGACCTCGGTTGTGCGGGTTCCCCGGCCAGGCGGCGTCCGAAGGCGCGCCCCGACATGTACGTGGCCAGCAGAAGGCCCTCCAGCGCCGCGCTCGCGGCCCAGGCCGGATAGTTCCACCAGAGGACCGGCGTCATCCGCGTGTAGAGCGAGGTCTTGATGATCCCGGTCGGTACGCCGATGGCGAGCCCGGCCCCGATCGCCCCGAGGGCGGCTGCCGTCCACTGGCGGATCGTCCACGTGCGCACGGGTTCTCCTCAGCTGTTCTGCGGTCGGTCGATGCTTGCTGAGCGCCGACGCCCCAGCCCCGCATCTACTAGTGCGATTAGTATCACGAGTGGCGCTGTGGGGATTGCCGGGGAGAGTGCGGTTGCCGCCTGCTCGGTGTCAGGTGCCCATCACGATGAGGCCCGCGACGGCGATCACCGCGGCGGCCGGCCAGCCGAAGAGCAGGTCGTCGAGCCCCGAGTTGGTGAGCTTGAAGGCGCCTGCGTGCTCAAGGAAGTGGACGACGGCCATGAGGATCGCGAAGGTCACCAGGGCAATTCCGGCCTTGAATCGGCGGCTGCGCTTCAGGCGAAGTCTCACCGGGGTCCGGCGATCCGGAGCCGAGCTCGGCTGGGTGGTCTTCATCGGGATCTCCAGGTCTTGGGGTGGAGCCGGCGGGCCGGATGTCGGCGCGCGCCCGCGGAGTCCGGGGCGCCTCGACCCTTTTACCCTAATCAGCTTAGTAGATTGATGATGTGGGGTGCCGATGTCGCCCGGCGGAGGGTGAGTGTCGGCCCGGCCGGGGAGGGGCCCCCGATCATCTACGAATGAGATTAGGCGGGATGCCTATACTGCGAGGGTGCAGCTTGCCTTCCTCCCCAGTCCCTCGCGCGGCGTGATCCACCTCGGGCCACTGCCCCTGCGCGCCTACGCGTTCTGCATCATCCTCGGCATCGTCGTGGCCGTCTGGCTCGGTGGGCGCCGCTGGGCCGCCCGGGGTGGTGACCGGGCGGCCGTCGCGGACATCGCGCTGTGGATGGTGCCGTTCGGCCTCCTCGGCGGGCGGCTGTATCACGTGATCACCACGCCGGAGCCGTACTTCAAGGCGAACGGCAACCCCGTGCACGCCCTCTACGTCTGGAACGGCGGCCTCGGCATCCCGGGCGCGCTCGCCCTCGGGGCGGTGGGGGCGTGGATCGGCTGCCGCCGGCGGGGCATCGCGCTGCCGGCCTTCGCCGACGCGATCGCGCCCGGCATCGCCCTGGCCCAGGCGATCGGGCGCTGGGGCAACTGGTTCAACCAGGAACTCTTCGGCCGTCCGACCACCCTGCCGTGGGGCCTGGAGATCAGCCCGGCCAAGAGGCCTGCGGGCCTGGAGAACGTGGCGACCTACCATCCGACGTTCCTCTACGAGTCCCTGTGGAGCGTCGGTGTGGCACTGCTGGTCATCTGGGCCGACCGCCGGTTCCGGCTCGGGCACGGCCGGGCGTTCGCGCTCTACGTCGCCGCGTACGCCGTCGGCCGCTTCTGGGTCGAGTACCTGCGCATCGACGAGGCGCACGCGTTCCTGGGCCTGCGGCTGAACGACTGGACCTCGATCGCCGCCTTCGCCGGCGCCGCCGCCTGCTTCGTGTTCTCCGCCCGGCGCAGGCCCGGCCGCGAGGAGATCACCGTGGACGACAACCGGCGGCATGCGGCGGCGGAGCAGACGAAGGGCGCCTGACGGGTCGGGCCCTCAGCGGCCCGTCGAGACGGCACGGAATTCCGGTTGCGCCCGCCGCCGGCGCAGGAAGCTCCAGCCCACCCCTGCGATCGCGAGCGCCGTCAGGGAGGCTTCCGGCAGCACGCCGAGCCGCGCGGCAGGCGTGCTGCCGCTGATCAGCGGAACGCGGCGCACCAGGTGGGCGCTGCGCCAGGTGCCGGCGGAGGCCGCGACCCGGCCGTCCGGCCCGATGACGGCGCTCACCCCGGTGGTGGAGGCCACCGCGACCGAACGGCCGTACTCGATAGCGCGCACCCGGGCCATGGCCACCTGCTGGGTGGACTGGCCGGCCCGCAGACCGCGTTCGTAGGTGGCGTTGTTGGTCTGGACGACCAGGAGGTTCGCCCCGCCCCGGACGGCGTCGCGCACCAGCGCGTCGTAACCGACCTCGTAGCAGATCACGTCGCCGATCCTCGCCGGGCCGGCGGTCAGCGGTGCCTGCGCGGAGCCGGGGGTGAAGTCGCGCGGGATCAGCTGGAGTTCGCCCAGGCCGCCGAGCAGGCCGCGCAGCGGGATGTACTCGCCGAAGGGGACGAGCTGGCGCTTCGCGTAGCTCTGGGTGGGGCCGATGCCGGGCAGCCAGACCTGGCCGGCGTTGAAGGTGCGGCCCTGGTCGTCCCGCAGGATGGCGCCGATGAGCAGGGGGCGGTCCAGCGCGGCGGCGGCGCCGGAGACCAGACTGCGGAGTTCCGGATCGCGGTTCGGGTCGCTGTCCAGGGAGTTCTCCGGCCAGAGCACGAGATCGGGTCGGGGCAGCTCACCCCGGCGGACGGCGGCGGCCAGCTCGGCGGTCTCCCGGGCGTGGTTCTCGGCCACGTCCACTACCCGGGCCTGCTCCTCCAGCGACCGGGTGCGTGGCACGTTGCCCTGCACGACCGCGACCACGGCGGCTCCTTCGGTGCGCGGCGTGAGCGACAACAGCGGGGGAACGGCGATGATCGCCGCCATCGCCGCGCCAACCGGTGCGACTCGTCGGTATCCGCGACTGCGGCCGACGGCGACGAGCCAGGCGGCCAGCGAGCCCAGCAGGGCGGTGGCGAAGCTCAGCAGGGGCGACCCGCCGACGGCGGCCCACACGGCGTACGGCGCGTCGGCCTGGCTGAACGCCAGTCGGCCCCACGGGAATCCGCCCAATGGCGCGCGCCCTCGGACGGCCTCGGTGGCCACCCACCAGGCCGCGAAGAACACCGGCCAGCCGCGCATGGACAGCAGCCGGGGCAGGGGGAGGGCGAGCAGTCCGAGCAGCACGGACTCGGCAGCGGTCAGGCCCAGCCAGGCGGCCGGCGTGAGGTTGGCCAGCCAGACCAGCAGAGGGCCGAAGAAGGCGAGGCCGAAGAGTGTGCCGCACGCGAAGGCGGCCCGCTTGCGACGTCCGCGCACCGCGAGGGCGAGCAGGGCCGGGCCTGCGGGCGCCAGCCACCAGAGCCCGATCGGCGGGAAGGCGGCGTACAGCAGCACGCCTCCGCCGAGCGCGGCCGGCCAGGAGCGTTTCGCCCGCAACGATCGGGCGGCCGCCGTCAGGCGGGCCGCGAGCCGGCCGAGCGGGTGTCGGCGATCCGTCGGCATTCCCTCGGGTGCGGACGCGACGGACTGCCCGATCGTGGTGTCGGGTCCGGGTGCGGCGTTCAACGGCTCTCTTTCGGTCGATGGTTGCACACCGGGGCCGGCCGGGCCCGACCAGGGGCGCGGGAGCCGTAGGGGCAGGGCATGGGCGACCGCGCGGCACCGGGGGATGGCTGCGGCGCAGCCCGTCCATGCTCGGCTGGTGCCGGACCAGGCAACGGGTTAACTGCTAAGTAGCTTAGTTGATAGTGGAGGATGGGAGAACGTTCAGTGCGGCAGGAACGCCGGCACCAGAGCGAGGCCGGCGGGCGTGATCAGCAGCAGCCCCGCGCCGATGCTTGCCGCAAGCCGCCGCCCGACGCCGACCGGTGAATCCGCCCGCAGCAGCCGCCGCACTCGTTCGGCGGTGGCACCGGGCTGCTTCGGGATCCCGGCCCCGACCATCAGGGTGGCGCACCCGCCCCGTGCGATGAGGCGGGCGGCAGCGGCGCGCCCGACACGGCGGGCGGTGAAGTCGTCGGCGGCGATGTCGGCCAGGCGACGCACTTGCCCGGCGAAGAGATCGAGCACCGCCACGCCGGGAAACGCCCGCACCGGGAGTTCGGCCCACCGGATCATCCAGTGGTGGCCGCCGCGCAGCTGAGCACGGGCGCGGTGGAACAGCGCCTGCTGTTCCGGCGCGGTCAGCCTGCGACTCAGGGCGGTGGTCAGTACCACGTACGCCGGGCGTCCGGGCAGGCAGTAGGCGACCGGGAGCACGCTCTCGACGACGACCAGGCGTGCTGCGCGGGCGCGTTCCCCCGGCAGCCTCGGGGCGACGCCGCGCAGGTGGGCGCGGCTCTTCCGGCCGGCGCGGCCGGCCCGGTGGGCGAGCGAGACCGCGGTGGCGACGAGGTTCATCAGCATCCACGCCAGCACCGCCCAGCCCAGAGCGTCGGCGAGGAGGACGTGAGGGCCGTAGTCCGACCGGACGTGCGCCGTCGGCAGGTCGAGGGCCCAGGCCACGAGGGCGGCCCAGCCGCCCGGGAGCGCGGCGAGAGCCGCCAGGACCAGGGCCTGCCCCGCCGAAACCGCGGCGAGAGCCGCCAGGACCAGGGCCTGCCCCGCCGAAACCGCGGCGGCGACGAGCAGGAGCAGGGCCGGGCGGGGAGTCCGGGAACCCCACGTTCCCCGACTGGTCGCGCGAGGCGCAACGGCCATCGCGGCCACCGCGAAGGCGAGCAGGACGAGCGGGAGGATCATGACCATCCTGGATCGGTCGGCGCCGGGGCTCCGGCACGCAGGGCTGTCGGGCACGGAGTGGGGGCCGGAACCCGCCCGGCCCCCACCACCCGGCGTCATCCGGCGTACGCGACCAGCCCCATCATTCCGGCCTCGCCGTGGTAGACGTTGTGGCAGTGCGTCAGCCACTGGCCAGGGTTGTCGGCGTCGAAGAAACTGGACACCGTCTGGCCGGGCAGCACGATCACGGTGTCCTTGCGCGGGCCGGACTCGCCCACCTGGAAGGTGTGGCCGTGCAGATGCATCGGGTGCCACATCTGCGTCCTGTTGGCGAAGTCGATGCGGACCCGCTGCCCCGCGCCGACCAGGAAGGGCGTGGCGGCCGGATTCCGCATGTCGAACGGCCTGCCGTTGATGGACCAGTCGTACCTGTCCATGCTGCCGCGCAGCTCCAGGGTGTGGGTGCGGTCGACGCCGCGGGCGGGCAGGCGGACGTCGTCGGCGGCGCGCAGCTCCAGAGCGGAGACGATCACGCCGTCCAGTTCCTTCGGGCGGACCGAGGCGTCGGGCGCGGAGCCGGAGCCGGTGCGGACCAGGGCGAGGGCGGTGGCGTTCTTGCCCTCGGCGAGGGCGACGAGGGGGAACACCCCGTCCTGGAGGGTGACCAGGACGTCGTACCGCTCGCCCATCCCGATCAGCAGGGCGTCCACGTCCCGGTGCTGGACGGGGTAGCCGTCCGTGTGCGTGATCGTCATGCGGTGTCCGCCGAGCGCGAGCCGGTACGCGGTGTCGCCGCCGGCGTTGACGATCCGCAGCCGGAGCCGCTTGCCGGCCTTGCCGTCGTAGACGGCGGGGTTCGTCGCGAGGCGCCCGTTGATCAGGTGGTGCGGGTAGTTGACATCCCCGGCGTCGCCGCCGAGGAGCGGGCTGGTGGCCCCCATGAGCATGAACTTCATCGACATGCCGCCGCCCATGTCCATGGGGCTGGGCGAAGCGGAGCCCGTCGACATGCCGCCCATGCCCCCCATGTCACCCATCCCGCCCATGTCCATGGTGTGGCCGGCGGACGGCGACCCCATGCCCATCCCGCGCCGCAGCTCGGCGAGCGCCTCGTCGGGGGTGCCGGTGACGCCGTCCAGCCAGTCGTCCAGGACGACCACCCACTCGTCGTCATAGGACAGCGGCTCGCGCGGGTCCTCGACCACCAGCGCCCCGTACAGGCCGCGGTCCAGCTGCGGGCCGACGTGCGGGTGGAACCAGTAGGTGCCGGGATCGGCGGCGGTGAAGCGGTAGGTGAAGCTGTCGCCCGGCTGGATGGCACGCTGGGTGACCGGCGGGATGCCGTCCATGTCGTTGCGCAGCGCGAGGCCGTGCCAGTGGACGGAGGTGGGCTGCGGCAGGTGGTTGGCGACATCGGCGACGAGCGTGTCGCCGGCGGACAGGCGGATCGGTTCGGCGGGCACGCTGCCGCCGAAGCTCCAGGTCTTGACGGTGCGTCCGCCGAGATCGACATCGGTGGCGGCGGCGGTCAGCTTGACGGCCTTCTCCCGGCCGGTGCCGGCGCGCTTCTTCTCGGCCTCGGCGACGGCGGTTCCGGTGGGGCTGACGAGCATCTTCGCGCCGCTCGGGCTGCCGGAACAGGCGGCGAGCAGCCCGGCGCCGGCGGCTCCGAGGCCGGCGAGCAGGACGGAGCGTCGGTCGAGCGAGTTCATGGAAGGTTGTCCTCACGGTCTGCGGGGCGCAGCGGTGCTGCGCGGGGGTGCGGCGAGCAGGGCGCGGACGCCGTTCGGCGTGGCCGCGACCACGGGACCGCTATATGCGCAGGACCGAGCTGCAGGGAGGACCGGGCGGGGACCGCCCCGCTTCGTGGGGGACGACCGCCGTGCCGGCTGCCGACGCGGCGGGCAGGGTCGTCAGGGAGTGGCGCAGGGCGGGCTGCGGCAGGTCGACCGACCGGATACCGGGAGCCTCGCAGAGCCGGTCGTGGGATCCGCAGGCTTCGTGGACCGAGTGGGCCTGCGGGCAGTCCACCGCGGTGGCCGCTGCGCCGGGCGCGGCGGACGCAGCGGCGACCGCCATGCGGGCCACGGAATGGCCGCCGTCGCCGATCGCGGAGGCGGCTGTCTGCGTGTGGTGCAACAGCACGGCAGCGAGCACCCAGAGCACCAGCGTGACCATGACGGCGCGGCGGTTCGCACGGGAGCGTGTCCGGGCGTGTGCCATCTGTGCCGTCGGTCCTTTCGCCCGGGGTGCCGGGATCGTGCGGGCGGGCCGGGCGCCCTCCGCACGGTGCTCAACGGTACGCGCCCGCACAGGTTTCGCTCCGCTCGGGGTGCCGGTCCGGTTCGTCCGTCGGAAGCCCGGTGCCCGCGGATCCGGTCGGGCCATCCTGGCGCGCACTACGATGGACCTTCGGAATCGATGGTGGCGACGGAGGGCAGGGGCGTGCGCAGACTGGGCGAGCTGGAGGCGGAGATCATGGACCGCCTGTGGACCTGGGGGCACCCGGCCACCGTGCGGGAGATCGTCGACGACCTGAACCGCACCCGCCCGGTCGCCTACACCACCGTCATGACCGTCGCCGACATCCTCCACACGAAGGGCATGCTGCGCAGGGAGAAGTCCGGCCGCGCCTGGCTCTACGACCCGATCTGCTCCCGCGAGTCGTACACGGCCGCGCTGATGCGCGATGCCCTCGGCGAGAACCCCAACCCCTCGGGTGCGCTCGTCAGGCTGGTCGAGCAGATGTCACCGGATGAGGTGGCGGCGCTGCGACGTGCGCTGCGGGCCGCGGGATCGCGGAGCGAGCGGTGACCGGGGCCGTCGCACTGCTCGCCTACGCGGCCGTCGTCGGCACCCTGGTTCCGGCCGTCCTGCGCCGCGCCACGTGGACGCATCGCGCCCCGGTACTCGGCGTCGCGCTCTGGCAGGGTCTGGCCCTGTCCTTCGTCGTCGCCGTCGCGCTGGCGGCCCACCACCTGGCCGCTCCGACCGAGCACCTCCACTCCGGGCTGATGGGCCTGCTGCACGCGTGCGGCCTCGACGCGGCCTCGTCCACGGCGCTCCCCGCCGAGGGCGGCGACGCCTGGCGGCTGCTGGTCCCGCTGGCCGTCGGGCTGTGGCCGGTCGGCTGGTTCGCCGTGCTGCTGACCCGGTCGCTGCGCCGCCGCCGCCGCCACATCGGCCTGCTCGATCTGGTCGCCCGCCGCGCGCCGGAGCTCGACGCCTTGGTCCTCGACCATGACGTCCCCGCCGCGTACTGCCTGCCCGGCCGCAAGCATCGGGTGGTCCTCACCCGCGGCGCACTCGACATCCTGACCCCGGAGCAGCTGCGGGCCGTCCTGGAGCACGAGCGGGCCCACGTGAGCGGCCGCCACCACCTGGCCCAGGCGGCCGCCGAGGCCTACACCCGTGCCTTCCCTCTCCTGCCGCTCGCCCGCAGGGTCGAGGAGGAGACCAGGCTGCTGCTGGAGATGGCGGCCGACGACCGTGCGGTGCGCCACCACTCGCGCGAGGCCCTCGCCACCGCCATGTACGAGGTCGCTGCCGGGCAGGTCCCGGCCGCCGCCTTCGGCGCCGGCGGCCCCGCCGCACTGATCCGGCTGCGCCGCCTGCTTGCCCCGGCCCGGACCACGCATCCGGCGACCTGGCTGACGATCGCCTCCTTCGCCGTGGCCGTTCCGGTGCTGCCGCTGCTGGTGGCCTGCGGCCCCGTCGGCTGAGGCCCCCCGGGCGCCGACCCGGCGATGTCCGGCGCGGCGGACCGGCACAAGCACAGGCCACACGACGGCCCGGCCACCCCGCCTTCTTCGGCGGGGTGGCCGGGCCGTTCTGTGGCGTCAGCCTTCCGGGACGGCGGCGGCTCAGCCGTTGCCGAGCAGCTGCTTCATCTCGGCGATCTCCGCCGCCTGGGAGGTGCTGATGGACTCGGCCATCTTCTTCGCCGGCTCGTAGGTGCCCTTGGCGGTCTCGTCCTTGGCCATGGTGACGGCGCCCTCGTGGTGGGCGATCATGCCGGCGAGGAAGGCCTTGTCGAACTCGGCACCGCTGAGCGACTGCAGCTTGGCCATGTCACCGTCGCCCATCATGCCCGGCATCGACGGCATGGACATACCCGGCATGGACGAGCCGGGGGCCATCGAGTGGGTCATCCCAGGCATGCCGGACATCCCGCCGTCGGTGGGTACCTGCTGGCCCCACGCCGACAGCCAGGCGCTCATCTGGATGATCTCCGGGTTCTGCGCCGCCTTGATCTTCATCGCGAGTGCCTTGACCTGCGGCGAGGCCGCACGGGTGTCGGCCAGCTCGGCCATGGCCAGGGCCTGCCGGTGGTGCGGGATCATCTGCTGGGCGAAGGACACGTCGACGGCGTTGTGGTCGCCGGCCGGAACGGGCACCGGCTCCTCGGGGATGCACGCATCCTCGACGTCCGCCATGGGCGCGGGCCACACGCGGTGCGGCTGCGACGGCCAGCACGAGATGCACGCCGGATCCGTGTGCCAGGCCGCTGGGATCTGCTCGACGCCTCTCGTACCTCCGGCGCACCCGGCCCCCGACCGGTCCCTCGTGGTCGCCGCAGAACCCGGTTCCGTACTCTCCCACGCCGAAGCCGGCCGCGGACCGCCATCACTCGCCGCTCTCCAACTCCTGCGCATATAGGGCGGGCCCGTGCGCTCGTCGCACGTTCGCCCTCACCCACTTCTCACAGGAGTTCCTTCAGCGTGTCTGTTTCCGTCCGCAAGCTCTCCCGCCGTGCCGCGATGATGGGCCTGGGCGCCGTCGCAGCCGTGGCCCTGACCGCCTGTTCCAGCGGCATGTCCGGAATGGACCACGGCTCCATGTCCGGTGCCGCCAGCGCGTCCAGCCCGGCCGCCCCCGCCTCGGTGCTTGCCACCCGCCCGGTTGGAGCCGCCAGCGAGTGCATGGTGAGCAGGCCGAGGAGCACCGCCAGCACGGCGAGCACCCGCAGGCCGAAGTGCCTGTGGGCGCGTGCGGGTCGAGTCCTCGGCGTGTCCATCGGGCATCACTTTAGAGCAGGTCTGGCCGCGGCCGCCGCTGGGCCCGCGACCTCGGGAGGGATCGATGTCCCGAGGGCGCTTGCGCGGGCCCATCACCTATCTACTAAGTTGGCTAGTGAATTTGCGGCGAGTGCCGCCGTGCACCGCTGATCGTCCCCGGTCCGCGGGCTGATCTGTCATGCCGAAGGAGCGCGCTGAGCGATGGGAAACCACCGGAAGCCGAACCCGCCGAGCCGGGCCCGCCTGGCCGTCGTGACCACCGCCATGGCCGGCACGGCGGTCCTCGCCTCCGCGACCTCCTCCCACGCCGAGCCCAAGCCCTCGGTGGACGCCGTCAAGACCCAGGTCGAGGCCCTGAACGAGCAGGCCGAGGCCTCGATCGAGAAGTACAACGGCTTCAAGGAGAAGCAGCAGAAGCTGCAGACCGAGGCCAACCAGATACAGGAGCGGGTCGCCTCCGGGCAGGAGAAGATCAACGGGCTGCGCACCGAGCTCGGAGGCGTGGCTGCCGAGCAGTACCGCAACGGCGGGATCGACCCCACCGTGCAGCTGATGCTCAGCTCAAGCCCCGAGTCCTACCTCACCCAGGCCTCGATGCAGGGGCAGGTCGCCAGCTCCCAGGCGGACCTGCTCAAGCAGCTCCAGAGCGAGCAGCGCGGCCTGGACCAGGACCGCGCCGAGGCCACCGCGACACTGGCCGAACTCGACCGCAGCAACGCGGCCCTGGCCGCCGAGAAGAAGGGCATCCAGGACAAGCTCTCCCAGGCGCAGGCGCTGCTCAACAAGCTCAGCGCCGAGGAGCGGGCACGGGTGAACGCGCAGGACGCGGCGGCCACCCGCGCCTCGCGCGCCGGCAGCCGCAACGAGCCGGCACCCACCTACCAGGGCCCGGCCACCGGCCGCGCCGCCGACGCGGTCAAGTTCGCCTACGCCCAGCTCGGGAAGCCCTACGTCTGGGGTGCCACCGGTCCGGGCTCATTCGACTGTTCGGGACTCACCGGCGCGGCCTGGAAGGCCGCCGGGGTGTCCCTGCCGCGCATTTCCCAGGACCAGTGGAATGCGGGGAAGCGCGTGAGCAGGGCCGACCTACAGCCCGGTGACCTGGTGTTCTTCTACTCCGACCTGCACCACGTCGGCCTCTACATCGGCGACGGAAAGATGATCCACGCGCCGCGGACCGGCAAGAACGTGGAGATCCTGCCCATCGACAGCATGGACGGCCCCTTCATGGGGGGCGTGCGCCCCTGACGATGTGTTGTGTAGGTTCCGGTTGATCTTGTCGTTGACCGGTCGACTTGTCATCGACCAGACGCCGCCTACGGGAAGCCGCAGGTCAAGTGTCCGAGCGATCTGCTGCCCGACCGCTACGGGCTCAAGCTCCGAGGAATCTGACAGATCGGTCGGACGAATCCGCCGACAAGTCGTCCGCCTTCCTGCTCACTCGCGCCGGCTGGAGACTCCAGGGCAGCGTTCAGGCGGCCTTGGTGGAGAATCCTTGGTCGCGGTGCCCTTCGCGTCTGTTCGGTCATACTCGGTCGTGAATCGTCGGTGAGGTGCGGGTCTGGGCGGGGGCGCGTTCTCGTCCCTGTCGGCCAGGGGCACCGGCCGTCTTCGATATACCCCCTTGTGGTATCGGTGCGATGGAGTGCGGGGCATGTGCCCTGCGAAGCCGCCTGCGGGGCGAGGCTTGGGTGCGCGGAACGCCCGGAGCCTGGGCGCGCGTAACGGTGGCGCTGGCCTGCGAGCAGGCGTTCTGGACATCGTGCTGTCTTCAGGCTTGCCGTTTATACCCCCTAGGGGTATAAACGAAGGAGTCCGGGTATACCCCGGGCGGGTACGCAAGAAGTCGCGAAGACCATGGAGGCTCCAATGTCCTGCTGCTCCGAGAACGGCACCTGCTCCACCACCGCCGTCGAGACGGCGGAATCGGCCGCCGTCACCACCGTCTACGCGGTCGCCGGGATGACCTGCGGCCACTGCGAGCAGGCTGTCGGCAAGGCGGTGTCCGGCCTGGCCGGTGTCACCGCCGTGAGCGTCGACGTCAAGGCCGGCCTGGTCACCGTCTCCGCCGAGGCCGAGCCGGACGAGGCCGCCCTGCGCGCCGCGATCGACGACGCGGGCTACGAGCTCACCGGCCGCGCCTGATCCGCGCCGACGCTGCCCCCCGGCTCCCGGGGCCGGACCCCCTGGAGGTATCCGGGCCATGGGCCCGAAGGACTTGATCGACGACTGTCACGAGGAGCGACGATGACTACGCAGGCACCCGCCTCCGCGGAGATGGAACTCTCGATCGGCGGAATGACGTGCGCCTCGTGCGCGGCCCGCATCGAGAAGAAGCTCAACCGGATGGACGGGGTCACCGCCAGCGTCAACTACGCCACCGAGAAGGCGAAGGTCTCCTTCGAGGACGGCGTCGAGGTCGCCGACCTGATCGCCACCGTCGAAGCCACCGGCTACACCGCGGCGCTTCCCAAGCCCCCGGCCACCGACGGCCGGGCCGACTCCGGCGAGCCGGCCGAGCCGACCGACGAACTCGCCTCGCTGCGGGCCCGGTTGTTCACCGCGCTGGCGCTCGCCGTGCCCGTGATCGCGATGGCGATGGTGCCCGCGCTGCAGTTCGACAACTGGCAGTGGCTCTCCCTGACCCTGACCGCCCCGGTCGTCACCTACGCCGCTTGGCCGTTCCACCGGGCGGCTTGGACCAACGCCCGGCACGGCGCCGCGACGATGGACACCCTGGTCTCGCTCGGCACCGGCGCCGCGTTCCTGTGGTCGCTGTGGGCGCTGTTCTTCGGCGACGCCGGGATGGCCGGCATGCGGCACGGCTTCGAGTTCACCATCGCCCGCAGCGACGGTGCGTCCAACATCTACCTGGAGGCTGCGGCCGGCGTCACCGCCTTCATCCTGGCCGGCCGCTACTTCGAGGCCCGCTCCAAGCGCACCGCCGGCGCCGCGCTCAAGGCGCTGCTGGAACTGGGCGCCAAGGACGTGACGGTGCTGCGCGGCTCCACCGAGGTGCGCATCCCGATCGCCGACCTCGCCGTGGGCGACCGCTTCCTGGTGCGGCCCGGCGAGAAGATCGCGACCGACGGCACGGTGGTCGAGGGTGCTTCGGCGGTGGACGCCTCGATGCTGACCGGCGAGTCCGTGCCGGTCGAGGTCGGGGTCGGCGGCAGCGTCACCGGCGCGACCGTCAACGCGGGCGGCCGGCTGGTCGTCGAGGCCACCCGGGTCGGTGGGGACACCCAGCTGTCCCGGATGGCCAGGCTGGTCGAGGACGCGCAGAACGGCAAGGCCGCCGCGCAGCGCCTCGCCGACCGGATCTCCGCGGTCTTCGTGCCGATCGTCATCACCCTGGCGGTGGCCACCCTCGGCTACTGGCTGGGCACCGGGGAGGGCTGGACCGCTGCCTTCACCGCCGCGGTGGCCGTGCTGATCATCGCCTGCCCGTGCGCCCTCGGCCTGGCCACCCCGACCGCGCTGCTCGTCGGCACCGGCCGCGGCGCCCAGCTCGGCATCCTGATCAAGGGCCCGGAGGTCCTGGAGTCCACCCGCAAGGTCGACACCATCGTCCTGGACAAGACCGGCACCGTCACCACCGGGCAGATGACCCTGCTCGCCGTCCACACCGCCGCCACCACCACCCGGGCCGAGGTGCTGCGGCTGGCCGGCGCCCTGGAGCACGCCTCCGAGCACCCGATCGCCCGGGCGATCGCCAACGCCGCCGCCAAGGCCGGCGAACTGCCCGCCGTCGAGGGCTTCGAGAACGTCCCGGGCCTGGGCGTCCAGGGTGTGGTGGACGGCCACGCGGTGGTGGCCGGCCGCGAGGCCCTGCTCGACGAGTGGTCGCAGTACCTGCCGGAGGAGCTGGCCGAGGCCAAGCGCACCGCCGAGGCCGCCGGCCGCACCGCGATCGCGGTCGGCTGGGACGGCGAGGCGCGGGCCGTGCTGGAGGTCGCCGACGCGGTCAAGCCGACCAGTGCCGAGGCCATCGGCAAGCTGCGTGGGCTGGGCCTGACCCCGGTGCTGCTGACCGGTGACAACCGGTTGGTCGCCGAGGCGGTGGCGGCCGAGGTCGGCATCGCGCCGGAGCACGTGATCGCCGAGGTCATGCCGCAGGACAAGGTCGAGACGGTCAGGCGGCTGCAGGCCGAGGGCCGGGTCGTCGCGATGGTCGGCGACGGCGTCAACGACGCCGCGGCGCTCGCCCAGGCCGACCTGGGCCTGGCCATGGGCACCGGCACCGACGCCGCGATCGAGGCCGGCGACCTCACCCTGGTCCGCGGCGACCTGCTGGCCGCGGCCGACGCCATCCGGCTCTCCCGCAAGACCCTCGCCACCATCAAGAGCAACCTGTTCTGGGCCTTCGGCTACAACGTCGCCGCCCTGCCGCTGGCCGCCGCCGGACTGCTCAACCCGATGATCGCCGGGGCCGCGATGGCCTTCTCCTCGGTCTTCGTGGTCGGCAACAGCCTCCGGCTGCGCCGCTTCCGCTGACACCTGAACCCGAACCGAACGCCGGTGCCCGGTACCGCCTCTGCGGTACCGGGCACGAGCTGTCCGCCGCGTTGGGCTGGGGAGTACGGCGAAGAGGGACGCCATCCGGCGGACACCGCGTCAGCTACCGCGCTGACGAGGCACGCGGGAGTGCACAGGGTGGACGTCAGCCGGGAGTTCGCGGGAAGGCCAGGGTCTCAGTACCACGCGGCAGAACGCACGGCCCGGTCGTTCTCACGGCAGTCTGCCACACACCGCCCAGCTCACGGCCGGGCGGTAGGCAATCCGACGCTGGGGGTCTTGGTGCCCGCAGAGCTGCGCATCGACGTTCTTCTGGTCCGAAGTCTCTGGTGCAGATCCATTACTGAGTGACTGTCAGGGGATTGGCTGATACCCCGCCGGGGTTTAAGTTGATCACCACACATGCGTCGATCACAGGGGGACACGGTCATGGACGGGCACAGTGGTCATGAGCACCACGCCGGACACGAGCACCACGCACAGCACTCGCACCATGAGCATCAAGAGCACCATGCGCACGAACATCACCGCGGAGCAGCCGAGGCCGGCGCGACCAGCTGGGCCACTGCGGCCAAGGCCACGCTGCACTGCCTCACCGGCTGCGCCATCGGCGAGGTACTCGGCATGATCGTCGGCACCGCGCTGGGCCTTCACGGCATCGCGACGGTCGTTTTCTCCGTGGCGCTGGCATTCGTGTTCGGGTACGCGCTGACCATGCGGGGTGTACTGCGCGCCGGGCTGGACTTCGCCAGTGCGGCCAAGGTGGCGCTGGCCGCGGACACCGTGTCGATCATCGTGATGGAGATCATCGACAACGGCGTCATGGTCGGTGTTCCGGGAGCCATGAACGCCGGGCTGGACAGCGTCCTGTTCTGGGTATCCCTCGCCTTCTCGCTCGCCCTGGCCTTCACCCTGACCGTTCCGGTCAACCGCTGGCTCATCGGACGCGGTCAGGGCCACGCTGTCGTGCACGCCTAACCTCGCGCTTTCACGAAGCTGACTGTCCGGCAGGTGGTCAACAAAGCAGAAAGTGCCTCTGACCAGCGAGAATAAGGATTGTCTAGGCCCTTGTTCCCGCGCCCGTCGGAGGCACTTTCCAGGTGAGTAAGCGTATCGGGTCGTACCCGCGTGTCCGCGTCGAGGGCGGTGGCCGCGGGGTCGTCTCGCAGTCCGGCGCCGTGCTGCTGGTGGAGACCGCCCGCAAGACAGGGCTGGACGCGGCGATATCGACGGCTCTGGCACCGTGGCGCAAGGCGCGCGCGGTCCATGATCCGGGCAAGATCCTGCTGGACGTCGCGCTCGCGGTGGCTCTGGGCGGGGACTGCCTGGCCGATGTCGCGGTGCTGCGGGCCGAGCCCGCCGTGTTCGGGCCGGTGGCCTCCGACCCGACCATCTCCCGCCTCATCGACACCCTCGCCGCCGCCGGACCCCGCGCACTGGCCGCGATCCGTCGGGCACGGGCCGACGTCCGCGAGCGGGTCTGGCGGCTGGCCTGCGAGGCGGCCCCGGACGCGGACGGCGAGGTGATCGTGGACATCGACGGAGTGCTGGTCCTCGCGCACTCCGAGAAGCAGGACGCCGCCAAGACCTGGAAGAAGACGTTCGGCCACCACCCGCTGTTCGCGTTCGTCGACCATGGCCCGGGCGGGTCCGGGGAACCGGTCGCGGGCCTGCTGCGGCCGGGGAACGCGGGCAGCAACACGGCCGCCGACCACATCGCAGTCGCCCGGACGGCGCTGGCCCAGCTGCCGAAGAAGTACCGGCGCGGACGCCGAACCCTGATCCGCACCGACTCCGCCGGCGGCACCCACGACTTCCTCAACTGGCTCACCGCACGCGGACGATGGCTGTCCTACTCGGTCGGGATGACCATCACCGACCAGGTCCACCAGGCTGTGTTGAAGATCCCGGCCGCGGCCTGGACTCCGGCCGTCGAACCCGGCGGCGAGATCCGCGACGGCGCCTGGGTCGCCGAACTCGCCGGCGACGTCCTCAAAGGCTGGCCGAAGGGGATACGGCTGATCATCCGCAAGGAACGGCCCCACCCCGGAGCCCAGTTGCGGTTCACCGACGCTGACGGCATGCGACTGACCTGCTTCGCCACCAACACCACCGGCACCCCGATCGCGCGCCTGGAGTTGCGCCACCGCATGCGGGCCCGCGCCGAGGACCGCGTCCGCGCCGCCCGCGACACCGGCCTGCGCAACCTGCCTCTCCACCAAGCCGCCCAGAACCAGATCTGGCTGGAGATCGTCCAGCTCGCGCTCGACCTACTGGCCTGGATGCCCATGCTCGCGCTGACCGGGACGGCCCGTCGGTGGGAGCCCAAGCGCATGCGGCTGCGGCTGTTCTCCGCTGCCGCCCAACTCGTCACCACCGGCCGCTGCCGCTACCTCCGCCTGGCCCGGCACTGGCCCTGGACCGACGTGATCACCAGCGCGTTCGCACGCCTGAACGCCCTGCCGGACCCCGGCTGACCAGCGACAACGCCTCATCCCGACGAGCAACGGACCACTTCCGGAGCCGTGGAACCCGGCGCCCACCCGACGCGACAGCCGGGCCATCACCATGCCCACAGGGCAGAAACACCAGCCAGGCCAAGCAAAAACGGCCCGCCAGCCGAGCTGACGAACCGTCATGCAAGATCGAGGTTAACTCCACTGATTCATCTACTGAACTTCCGGCCTGCGGCGTCACCACGAGCCGCAGGCCGAAGTCGTCTCATGGCCTGTCAGCAGGCCAACAGGTCATGAAACTCGGCCGGACGGCGATGCGCGCCGGCCGGGGCCCGTGATCACGCCGTTTCACCGGTCGTTCTGCGGAGGGTTCGCGATGGTCGGGTCCTTCGATGTCTTCGCTATGGCGGGATCCTCCGGGTCCTCGTCGACCGACCAGGGCCGGACGGTGCCGTCGACACCTCCGCCCCAGGGCTGCAGCACCGCGTTCACGGACGAGGCGGGGTTGGTGCCGGGACGGCCATACACCTGAGCCGGCTCGAGCCGCCAGGCGTGGCCCGGCGCGTTCTGCCAACGCGCCCACAGACGGTCGACGTTGGAGTGCAGGAGGAACACAAACGGGTCGTGGAAGGAGAAGTGCGGATTGGCGATCGTGCCGCGGATGTAGCCGCTGTGGATGTAGTTGTGGGAGCCCTGGAGAACCTGGTCCATCGCGGTGTACTGGAGTTCCTCCGGGAGGTTGTCACCGCTGGTGATGATGGTCTCGTCGAGGGCGATGGCGAATCCGAAGAGTACGGTGATCAGGTCCGCCACCACCGGTGCGCCGGCGGCGACGTCGCGCCACACCTTGGTGTGGTCTGGCTCGGTCGTCTCGAAGTCCGGGAACGGCAGTCCGATGTCCCCGGCGGCGTTTCCCATGAAGTCGGGCGTGAAGAGCGCGGCGCGCCCGCCGATGGCAAGGCGAGGATCGGTCGTCCAGTCCCAATAGTGCAGTGATAGATCGGCGTCGATCTCGCGCAGCAGGTGTTCGAGCCGGTAGCACAGCTCCCGATGCCACGGTAGGAACGCCCGGCCGCCGTGGACGTCCTGGCCTGCGACGTGGGCGCCCTTGTGGACCTCCTCCTGCTTGTCCCAGTACGTAACCCCATCGGGGTAAACGTACTTGCCGCCGTCGAGCTGGAGGAAGGCGTCCCGCAGCCGCTCACGTTCCTCCTTGGTGACCGTTGCCACGTCTCGTCGGATCCCGTCTCCTAAGGTCATCACCCTCACCTCTTCGGGGCGTTGATATTTACCCCTCCTCGACTCTCCTCTCACGGGCGGCCGCCTGCACCTCGGTCGGTCCGGCGGCATCTGTCGGCGCCGGTGACTTCAGCCTGGCCGCGGTGACCGCTCGGCCGGAGCTACCGTCGGTCGGCAGGAGCCGGCGTGCACCGATCGGCGGCGACGGCACGGAGCAGGCAGACGAGAACGCATCGGGTTACCGGGTGTTCTACAGCGCGCCGGATTCGGGCGGTGATGATCATCATGGGGACCTCCATAAGGTGTTGGGTGGCCCGGGAGGGCCGGATGTGGCTAATGGGGTCTTGCCTTCAGTGGCTCCTCCGGAGTGGCCGTCCGGCTCTCCGGGGCGCCCTGGCTGCTGATTGAGATATGCGCGCTACGTGCGGTCGCTGTTTATGGAGATGACGGCGGGGTGTTCCTCGGGCCAACGGGATGCGGGTGGGATCGAGGAGGGTTGAGTGAGCGAGCGAAGTGCCCACGTCTGGGCGGGTGTTGACGCCGGGAAGGGCCATCACTGGGCGGCTGTGGTCGACGAGACCGGCGCAACGCTGTGGTCGAAGAAGATCGACAATGACGAGACGGCGATCCTGACCGCCCTCGGTGAGATCCTTGGCCTCGCCGACGAGGTCCACTGGGCGGTGGACATCCCCGGAACGTCTTCCGCCCTGCTGCTGGCCCTGCTTGCGGCCCATGGCCAGCGGGCCGTCTACGTGCCCGGGCGGACCGTCAACCGCATGTCCGGCGCCTACCGGGGCGAGGCGAAGACCGACGCCCGCGACGCCTATGTCATCGCCGAGACCGCCCGGCACCGGCGGGACTTCACAGCGATCGCCGTGCCCGCCCAGCTTGCGGCCGACCTCGCGCTGCTGACCGCGCACCGCTCTGACCTGGTCGCCGACCGGGTTCGGATGATCAACCGGCTCCGCGACGTGCTGACCGGGATTTTCCCCGCCCTGGAGCGGGCCTTCGACTATTCCTGCCACAAGGGCGCCCTGGTCCTGCTGACCGGCTACCAGACCCCGGCCGCGATCCGCCGCCGCGGCCGGGCCCGGCTGACGGCCTGGCTCGCCAATCGCAGCGTCCGCGGCGCCGACGCGGTGGCAGCCACCGCGCTGGAGGCCGCCGAGGCCCAGCGCACCGTGCTGCCCGGCGAGGACGTCGCCGCCGCGATCGTCGCCGACCTGGCCGCACAGATCCTGGCCCTGGACGACCGGATCAAGCGGATCGACAAGCAGATCCGCGACACCTTCCACGCCCACCCGCAGGCCGAGATCATCGAGTCCCTGCCCGGCATCGGACCGATACTCGGCGCCGAGCTCGTCGTGGCCGCCGGCGACCTGTCGGCCTACGCCGACGCCGGCCACCTCGCCTCGGCTGCCGGGCTCGTGCCCGTCCCCCGCGACTCCGGACGCCGCACCGGCAACCTGCACCGGCCCAAGCGGTACAGCCGCCGCCTCCGACGGGTGTTCTACATGTCCGCCCAGACCAGCATCATCAAGGACGGCCCCAACCGGGACTTCTACCTCAAGAAGCGCGCCGAGGGCTGCAAACATGTCCAGGCGATCATCGCTCTCGCCCGACGTCGGGTGAGCGTCCTGTGGGCGCTCCTGCGCGACAACAGGGTCTTCACCCCCGCTCCGGTCGCGCAGGCGGGTTGACTTCGTCATTGAGACTCCGGCGGGGCGGGGAATGCCGCCGGCCCGGAGGGGGTCCGGGCCGGCGGTGGGGGATCGGTTCAGCGGGCGTTGGCGGCTTCGGCGGCCGGTTCGGCGGCCGGGGCCGGGGTGCGGATGGTGAGCGCCGAGGCCAGGGCGCCGACGGCGGCGATGGCGGCGGCGCCGAGGAAGGCGGCCGAGAAGCCGTTGGTGAGGGCCTCGGGGTTGCCGAGTTCGCGAGAGCCGTTGGCGGCCGCCACGGCGGTCATCGCGGCGAGCCCGAGGGCCGAACCCACCTGGTAGCTGGTGTTGACGATGCCCGAGGCCAGACCGCCCTCCGCCGGATTGGGGATGGCCAGCGCGGTGCCCAGCGAGGGGATGAAGGCGAGCGCCATACCGGCCGCGGCGAGCAGTGAGGCGGGCAGGACGTCGACGACGAAGTTGCCGTCCGGGCGGGCGAAGGAGAGCCAGAGCATGCCGGCGGCGAGCGTGAGCAGGCCGGTGACGATCAGCGGCTTGGGGCCGAAGCGGGCGATCAGCTTGGGCGCCAGGACGATCATCATCAGCATGATGGCGCCGGTCATCGGCAGCAGCGCGGCGCCGGAGGCGAAGGCTTCGAGGCCGAGCACCTGCTGGAGGTAGAGGTTGAGGAAGAACCACATCGGAATCCACGCGGCGGCCATCAGCAGCTGGGCGAGGTTGGCGCCGGCCAGGTTGGGGCTTCGCCAGATGCCGAGCCGCATCAGCGGTTCCCGCCGCTTGGCCTGGATGCCGACGAACGCGCCGATCAGCACCACGCCGGCCGCCAGGACGAGCCAGGTGCTCGCCGAGCCCCAACCGGTCTCCGGGGCGCGGACGATCGCGTAGACGGCGGTGGCGAGGCCGAGGGTGACGGTGATCGCGCCGAGCCAGTCGACGGAACCGCGCCGCGCCTGCGCCGCCGGCATGACGCCGGGTGAGGCCAGCAGGACGGCGAGGGCGACCGGGATGTTGATGTAGAAGACCCACTGCCAGCTGGCATACTGGGTGATCACCCCGCCGAGGAAGACCCCGGCCGTGCCGCCGGCCGGCGCGGCCGCGCCGTACAGGGCGAACGCCTTGGTGAGCTCCTGCGGTCGCCCGCCGAACAGGGTCATCAGCAGGGTGAGGGCGGACGGCGCGATCAGCGCGGACCCGGCGCCTTGGACGGCGCGGCCGACCAGTTCGACCCAGCTCTGCGAAGCCAGTCCCGCCACCAGTGAGCCCGCGGCGAGCACGACCCAGCCGGCGGCGAACAGTCGCTTGGCGCCCAGTAGGTCGGAGAGCCTGCCACCGAGCAGCAGCAGGCCGCCGAACGCGATGACGTAGGCGTTGAAGACCCAGGAGAGGTTCTCCGGTGAGAAGCCGAGTGCCGTCTGCATCTCGGGCAGGGCCACGCCGATGATCGAGGTGTCCATGATCACCATGAACTGAGCGAGCGCGATGAGTGCGAGCGCCGTCCAGCGGCGTGGTGACGGAGGTGTGCCGAGGTCCGACATGGCCGTGGCTCCTATAGGGGGTGGGGGTATCTTTGAGCGTGATGAACATACCCCCCTGGGGTACACCAGGCAAGGGTGGTGGAGCGAACGAACTCGTGCACCTCGGACGGTGGTGCGGCGGCAGCTCGAACGCCCTGCCGAAAGGGTGAAGCTGACGCCGAGTTGCCTCGACGCGAACGGGGCGGTGTTGTCGGGGCCGATGCATGTCAGGCAGGGATCAGGGGCCCGAAGAAAGGTGTCGGCTGGCGCGCCTGCGTCGGGGCGCGTGAACGGCGTCAGCCATCTTGAGGGCGCCGATGGCGACGACTGCGCATCTTGGAGGGTGGAGGCTGGAAGGGGCAGGCAGCGTGGCGACACGGCGCGACGCTTCAGTGCAGGCAGGGCGGAAGCGGGTGTGGCCGCAGTCGGCGATCTGCGGCAAGCTGATCAGGGTCCTGGTCAGGTCGCGCCCCGCTGGCGACCTGGCTGACCCGGCCCGTGCGGCCAGGACCGCCCCACGGCTTCGCGCGAGTTGAGGTGGCCGCACGGCGCGGCCCGGCCATCCCGGCCGTCCCCGATCAAGGGTGGGACGGTTTCCGGCACGTCGTGGGGGACAGGGTGAAGCGGGCGCGTCTGACGAGGGCGACCGAGCCCGGTGGCCCGGGGTCGGGGTATTCCGTGGGCGGGCGACAGATATCTGATTGCGCGTCAGGTCTCGGGTGTGACCTGAGCGATGAGCAGGGCGACGTCGTCCTCCGCATGCGGGTGGCGCAGGGCGGACAGGAGTCGGTCGCAGGTGGCCTCCAGTGGTAGCTGCGGGTGGTCGAGGAGGGCGAGGAGGTTCCGCAGCCGGGTGTCGATCGGCTGGGCGCGCGTTTCGACCAGGCCATCGGTGTAGAGCACGAACCGGTCGCCGACGTGCAGCTGAAGGGTGCTGGTCTCGAACGCGATGCCGCCCACCCCCAGCGGCGCGCCGGTGGGCAGGTCCAGCAGTTCCGGCGTGCGACCTGACCTGGCCAGCACTGGCGGCAGGTGCCCGGCCAGTGCGATCCGGCACTGGGTGCGGCGGGGGTCGTAGACGGCGTAGACGCAGGTGGCGATGGTGTCGTCGAGGTCCTGGGTGATGTGGTCGAGGTGGGTGAGGACCCGGGCGGGGTCGAGGCTGAGGGCGGCCAGGGTGCGGGTGGCGGTGCGCAGTTGGCCCATGGTGGCGGCGGCGTTGATGCCGTGGCCCATGACGTCGCCGACGACCAGGGCGGTGTGCTCGGCAGGTTGTCGGATGGTGTCGAACCAGTCGCCGCCGGCTTCGGCGCCGGCGGTCGCGGGCTGGTAGCGGAAGGCGATGTCCAGGCCGGTGGCCTTGGGCGGGCGGCGCGGAAGCAGGTGACGCTGGAGGGTCAGGGCAGCGTCGCGCTGGAGCTGGTACCACCGGGCGTTGTCGATACACACGGCGGCGCGGGCGGCGAGCTCGCCGGCAGTGGTGACGTCGTCGTCGTCGAACGGGGCCGGATTGTCGGTGCGTTTGAGGTCGAGTGCGCCAAGCACCTGGCCGCGGGCGATCAGCGGCACGGCCAGGTAGGAGCGGAGGCGGGCCCGGGCCAGCAGGGCGGCGGCCTCCTCGTCGCGGGCGATCCGCGAGAGGTCGCGGTCCGTCACATGGGCGACGAGGACGGGGCGGCCGGTGGTGACGCACCGGGTGACCAGGCGGTCGATGCCGTAGCGGGCGAGCTGCCCGACCGGATCGGCGGCCTCGACCGCGCCGCTTCGATCGGCGCCGGCCACGGCGAGCGCCCGAAGGATCGCCGAGCCGGGTGTCGCCGCCTTGGTGGCCTTCCCGCCGAGGACCGAGTCGAGGACGTCGACCGCGGCCACGTCGGCGAGCTCGGGAACGGCTACTTCGGCGAGTTCCCCGGCGGTGCGTTCCAGGTCGAGCGTGGTGCCGATGCGCACGGTGGCCCGGGCGATCAGCCCGAGGCGGCGACGGGCCGCGGCTGCCTCCAGCGCGGCACGGTGCCGGTCGGTGACGTCCACCACCGAGACCGCGAGCCCGAGCGTGCGCCCGGCCGGATCCTCCAGCCGGTAGAACGACACCGTCCAGGCGTGGTCGCTGTCCGGGTCGGCCGGCGTGCGGCCGATGGTGAACTCGTCCAGCAGCGGCGCGCCGCTGGCCATCACCCGGCGCATCGCGCCCTCGATGGCCGGCACGTCCAGGAACGGCAGCACCTCGGCCACGGTGCGGCCGAGGTGCCCGGCCGCCGGCAGACCGTTGATCCGCTCCAGCGCCGGATTGACGAGAACGTACCGGAGGTCGGTGTCGAACACGGCCAGGCCGATCGGGGACTGCGCCACCAGGCGCACCGACAGCGCCAGATCCCGCTCCACCCCGCGCAGCACCGCCTCGTCGGTCGCGATGCCGAGTGCGTACACGGCCCCGTGCTCGTCCTGAAGCCGCATGTTGCGGAACTCCACCAGCCGGGTGCCACCGTCCTTGTGTCGGACCGGGAACACCCCGGCCCAGCTTCCGCCGCCGTCCATCACCTTCGCGAACAGCTCCAGGACGAGGCCGAGGTGCTCCTCGGCGACCAGCAGCCGGGCCGCGTACCGGCCGAGCGCCTCGTGGGCGCGATAGCCGAACAGTTCTTCCGCCTGCGGGCTCCACAAGACGATCCGGCCCCGTGCGTCCAGCACCACCGCGGCCACCCCCAGTACGTCCAGCAGTCCGCCGGGCGCCGCCGGGGCTATATGACCGGCGGCGGGGCTGGACCTGAACGCGTCCCCTGCGCTCATGGCCGCCTCCTCACCCGGTGCTTTCCCGTGCCACCTCTACGCGAGTGCCTTCGTGTCCTGCCGCCGACCCTCCGGGAGACTGGTCGCCTCGGGGGTTCCATCGTCCCCCCGCGGCGCCCGCCCGGCAGCCCCAGTCCCTCGTCGCAGCCGGCCGCCCGACCATGGCCAGGTAGCGATGAGTAGAGATGGCATGTACGCTGCGTGTCGCTGGTTGAGCAGCATGCGGGCCCGGCCGCTGCTCCGTGGGGGGAGTCGCACCCGGGCCCCGCCGGCTGGGGCCCGGTCGCACTCGTGGGGGAGTGGCGGCCGGGCCGGTCGGTCAGGTTCGGTCGGCCGGGAGGCGGATGATGAACTTGGCGCCCGGCGTGTTGTCGCGGACCTCGGCGCTTCCGCCGTGGGCGGTGGCGATGTCGCGCACGATGGCGAGGCCGAGGCCGACGCCTCCCCGGTCGCGGCCGCGGGCGTCGTCGAGGCGGGTGAAGCGGTCGAAGACGCGTTCGCGGTCGCCGGGAGGGATGCCGCGCCCGTCGTCGGCGACTGTCAGTTCGGCGGTGCCTGCCCGCACGTGCAGGGTGACGTCGATGCGGTTGGTGGCGTGGCGGGCGGCGTTGTCGAGGAGGTTGCGGACCAGGCGGCCGAGGGCGTGGCGGTCGCCGATCATCCGGGCGGGTGTCACCTGGTGCTGGTCGATGGTGAGCGGTGACCGGGTGCGCAGCCGGCGTACTTCGGCGTAGACGATGTCGTCGAGGTCCATAGGGGTTCGGCGCAGTGCGGGGTGGGCGTCGAGGCGGGCGAGTTGGACGAGGTCGTCGACGAGGGCGGACAGGCGCGTCGTCTCGGCCAGGAGGTCGGGCAGTGTCGTGGCCCAGTGGGTGCTGCCGGGGCGGCGGGTGGCGGTTTCGAGTTCCGTCTTCAGGGTGCTCAGGGGGTTGCGCAGTTCGTGGGCGGCGTCGGCGATGAACTGGCGCTGGCGGCTGATCGAGGTGTCGAGGCGGGTGAGGAGGTCGTTGAGGGTTTCGGCGAGGCGGGCGACCTCGTCGCGAGAGGGTGGGACGGCGAGTCGCTGGTCGAGGTGGGCGGTGGTGATCTGCTCGGCCTGGCGGCGCAGGGTTTCCACGGGGCGCAGGGCGTGTCCGGTCAGCGCCCAGCAGGTGCCGGTGAGGACGGCGAGCAGAAGCGGCGCGCCGATGGCGAGGCCGGCATCGAGGACGGCGAGGCTGCGGTCGACGCCCGCGGTGGACAAGGCCACGTAGACGGCGACCCGGTCGGGGGGTGTGCCGGCAGCCAGGGCGAGCGCGCGGTAGGCGCTTTCGTCACCTATGGGCACGCCGTGGACGGTGCGCGCGGGTGCGTGGCCGTGGTCGGGGGCGGGGAAGGTGAACAGGCGGGGTTCGTCCTGGATGTTGCCGGAGCTGGCGCGGACCGCTCCGCTGCTGTCGATGATCTGGATGGCGGTGCCCTCGGCTTCGGCGGAGGCGGGGATCGCCTGGTCGAGGGGCTGACGGTCGACGGCGGCGGCGATGAGCTGAGCGCGCTGCAGGGCGGTCTCGTCCAGGCCGCCGATCAGGCTGTTGTGCAGCCAGCCGGTCAGGACGAGGGCGGCCGCGGCCAGGCCGGCTGCGATGACCACGGCGGCGGCCGTGGTCAGCCGGGCCCGCAGAGAGCGGCGGGCCCACCATGCGGGGACGGCGCGCACGTTCAGCCTCCGCTGCTGCTGAGGCGGTACCCGGTGCCGCGGAGGGTCTCGATCGCGGCGCGGTCGAAGGGCGCGTCGATCTTGCGGCGGAGGTAGCCGATGTAGACCTCGACGACGTTGACGTCGCCGTCGAAGTTCTCGTCCCAGACGTGGTCGAGGATGTCGGTCTTGGAGACAGCTTCGCCCCTGCGACGCATCAGGTACTCCAGGAGCGCGAACTCGCGGGGAGTGAGGGCGACCGGCTGCCCGCAGCGTCGGCACTCGCGCCGGCCCGGGTCCAGTTCCAGGTCCCCGGCGGTGAGTACGGCGGGGCGGGCGGGGGCGCCGCGGCGGAGCAGGGCGCGCAGGTGGGCGACGAGGACGACGGTGGAGAACGGCTTGACGACGTAGTCGTCGGCGCCGAGGTCAAGGGCGTCGGCCTCGTCCCACTCGCCGTCCTTGGCGGTGAGCATCAGGACGGGAGTCCACACGTCGGCCGCGCGCAGGCGGCGCACGACGTCGTAGCCGGACAGCGCGGGCAGCATGATGTCCAGGACGACGACGTCGTAAAGGCCCTGCTCGGCGCGCCACAGACCCTGCTCGCCGTCGTGGGCGACATCGACCGTGAAGCCCTCCGCCGTCAGGGCGCGGGCGGTGGCCGCGGCGAGGAGCCGTTCATCCTCCACGAGCAGGACGCGCATCGATCAGTCCTTTCTGCCGCTGATACATCCAGGCTAGGAGCACCGCGCTGAGAGGCGGCTGAGAAGGCTCTCAGCCGCTCAGCCTCCTCTCAGCCGGGCGCGTCCATGCTGGGAGTGCGTCGCAGGGGATGGGCCCCGAAGACGCGGAAGTGAGGACCACGGTGAAGGACATCATGACCAAGGCGCGGCGGCGGATGGCCGTCGTGGCCGGCGCGCTTCTGGCCGCGGGCTCCCTCGGCGGCGTCGCCGCCACCGCCGCCACGGCCGCCGCCCCGGCGGCCCCAGTCGCCGCTGCCCCGGTTCCGGGTGACCCGGACACCCTCCAGCAGGGCGACCGGAGCTCCCCGGACACCGCAACCGGCACCGCCGCCAGCGGGACCACGAACGGCTCCGAGAACGGCACGGAGAACGGGGCGGAGCACGAGATGGCGGGCGAGGCGGAGAACGGCCCGTCCGACGGCCCCGGCGGGCACGCGGACCCGTCCGCGGCCGTCGCGCACGAGTTCAACGGGGTGGAGTGATCAAGGAAAGGGAGATGCGGCCTCGCCGGACCGGCTGCCGGGACCGGCGAGGCGTCGACGTCTCGGCAGCCGAGCGCGACACCACCCACTGTCGACTACAGGCGTGTAGACGATAGGGTGCGGGTGACAGCGCGCCTCCGCCGGTTCCCCCGGACCGGCGGCGGCGCGTTCGCGTACCGTCCGGCAGTCTCGCGAAGGTGGCCGCTCCGTGTCTGTCCAGTCCCCGCCCGTTGTCGCCCGCGCCGGGCAACGTCCCGCCGTACCCGGTCGGGCACGGCACACGGCGGCCGCGGCCACCGTCTGGTATCTGCGCCTGCTGGCCGCGCTGAACGTAGCGGCCGTGGTCGCGGCCCCGTTCCGGCGGGAGGTCCGCGAGCACAACACGGGCGAGCTGTTCACTCCCTACCTGGCCACGGCCGGCCTGGTGACGGCCGTGCTGGCATCGTTTCTCGCGGTGGTCATGCGCCGCCGCAAGCGGGCCGCGTGGATCCTCAATCTGGCTCTGGCCACACCTCTGCTCGCCCTGTACACGGCGGCGATGACCCAGGAGGCATACCGGCGGCACGCCTTCAACTGGTTCTCCACCGTCCTGACCGCCCTGTTCGTCGCGGCGCTGCTGCTCGGGCGGGGTGAGTTCCGGGCCAGGGGCCCCCGCTCCAACACCCAGCGGGGACTGGCGGCCCTCGCAGTTGCCGCCGTCGCCTGCGGGGCGGCCGGTACGGCCCTGGTGACCGCGACCAACCGGCTGGGCGGCGCCTCCCTGGACGACCGGGTCGCCTACAGCCTGCTGCGCGTGGTCACCCTGGGGCCCGGCGCCGACGGCCTCGACGCGATCGCGGTGCCGCGCTGGGTGGACGTGCTGATCAACATCCTGGCGGCGCTCTCGCTGCTGGCGGTGCTGTACGTGTGCTTCCGAGCCCCGCGCGGCAAGGAGCTGCTGACGGCCGCGGACGAGGAGCGGCTTCGCGCGCTGCTGGAGCGCCACGGCGCAAGGGACTCGCTCGGGTACTTCGCGCTGCGACGGGACAAGGCGGTGGTCTTCTCCCCGAGCGGGAAGGCTGCCATCGCCTACCGGGTGGTGGGCGGTGTCACGCTGGCCTCCGGCGACCCGATCGGCGACACGGAGGCGTGGCCCGGAGCGATAGCGGCGTGGCTCGGCCAGGCCCGGGAGCACGCGTGGGTGCCGGCCGTGATCGGGGCGAGCGAGGCGGCCGGCGTGGTGTACGCCCGGCACGGCCTGGACGCCCTGGAGCTCGGCGACGAAGCGATCGTCGATCGCCGCGACTTCACCCTCGAGGGCCGCACCATGCGGCCCGTGCGCCAAGCCTGCCGCCGGGTCCAGCGCGCCGGCTACACCGTGCGCATCCGCCACCACGAGGACATCCCCGAGGCCGAGATGGCCGATCTCGTCGAGCGGGCCGACCGGTGGCGCGCCACCGACACCGAGCGCGGCTTCTCGATGGCGCTGGGCCGCCTCGGCGACCCCGGCGACGGGCGATGCGTCATGGTCGAGTGCCACGACGCCCACGGAGAGCTGCGCGCGCTGCTGAGCTTCGTCCCCTGGGGCGGCGAGGGCCTGTCGCTGGACCTGATGCGCCGTGACCGCGCCTGCGACAACGGACTGGTGGAGTTCATGGTCGCCGAGCTGCTGCAGCGCTCACACCTTCTCGGGGTGGAGCGGCTGTCGTTGAACTTCGCGATGTTCCGCTCCGTGTTCGAACGCGGCGCGCGGCTGGGCGCCGGGCCGTTCCTCCGGCTGTGGCGCTCGGCGCTCACGTTCTTCTCCCGCTGGTGGCAGATCGAGTCCCTGTATCGGGCGAACGCCAAGTACCGGCCCGGATGGGAGCCGCGCTTCCTGCTGTTCGAGAACAGCGGCGAGCTGCCCCGCATCGGCCTGGTCTGCGCCCGCGCAGAGGGCTTCGTCGCCGCCCCGAGGCTCGGCTCCCTCTTCCGCCGCCGCCACTGGCCACCGGGGTCCTGAACTGTCCCGCGAGCTCTCAGCCCGCGGGTAGGAGCAGCGTGAAGGTGGTCGGCGCGCTGCCGGTGACGTGGAGCCTTCCACCGGCGGTCTCGGCCAGCTCCCTGGCCAGGGCCAGCCCGATGCCGTGCCCGGCGCCGGTGGTGGCACCCCGCCGGAACACCTCGCCCGGGTCCAGAGCGAGGGCGCCCTCGTCGGCGACGTCCACGGCGGTAGCGCCACCGATCTCGCGCAGGATGACCGTGACGGTGCCGCGGCCGTGCGTGCGTGCGTTGTCGAGCAGCACGTCGAGGATCTGAGCGGCAGTGGCGCCGGGCAGCCGCAGCCCCTCGCCTCCCTCCTGCACGGCCACCCGCAGCCGTCGCCCGCCGCGGGCCAGCACGCCGTGCCAGCGCCCTTCCAGAGCGCCAAGGACGTCGGCGGCGGGCACGAGCGCGGCCGCGTGCGGCGCGGACGGGCCGGGCCGGGTCATGCGCAGCACCTCATCGACGGTGGCCTGCAAGTGCCGGGACCGTTCCAGGGCCTGCTCCAGGTCCGACCGCAGCACGGAGCTCCGGTGCGCCAAGGCGGCCTCCAGGCCGAGCTGGAGCCCGGCGAGGGGGGTACGCAGCTGGTGGGACGCGTTCTGGCTGAACTCCCGTTCGCGCTGCAGCGTGCGGGACAGGCGGGTGACCATGGTGTTCTGCGCGCCGGCGAGCTGGTCGATCTCTGCGATGCCGCAGGAGGCGGCACGGGCGCTCAGGTCACCGGCGGTGACACTCTGTGCGGCCTCGGACAGGGCTTCCAGGGGTGCGCTGAGGATCCGGGCCTGGCGGCGCGCCACCAGGACGGCAGCGGTCAGCGCGACAAGGGCCGTGACGGCCAGGGCCAGCCACGCCAGGGCAACACGGCGCCAGACCTGACCCGCCGGGGCGGAGGCCCGCACCGCGCCGGTGCGCGCGCCGACGGGCAGGGCGACTGCGGCTACCAGCCGGCCGCCGCTCTGCCCGACGACCACGGAGTTGCCGGTGACGGATCGGCGGACCACCTCGTCCGCCTGGGAGGGCCCGGTGCCGGCGGTCAGACGCAGTGCCTGGTCATACACCCCCAGGCGTGTGCCGCTCTCCGGCATCGGAACGTCGATGCTCTCGTCGGCGGCCAGGCGCGGGCCCGCCTGTACGGCCAGGGAGAGCACCTGGCGTTCCAACTCGCCGCGTTCGTCTGCGAAGAACATCAGCTTGACCGCGATGGCCAGCGGCAGTGCGAACAGGGCCAGGGCCGCTGCCACGGCGAGCACGGCCACACGGACCACACGGTGTTTCATGCCGTTCATGATGCCGCCGACACGGCGCGCAGGCTGTGGGCGGCAGGGCGTTTTGCCGTCCTTTAACCGGCCTCTCGGCAGGCGTTAACCCGGGCACTCCTAGCGTCGGTGGTGTCGGAGAGACGATCCCTGGGAGGATGCGATGTCCAGCAAACGCGCGGTTCTGGCGGTGGCGGCGGCAGCTGCCGCGGCAGCCCTGGCAGCGGGCTGTTCCGGCTCCGGCGGCGCGCCGCCCCCGGCGAGCACCGGCGGGGGATCGGCCGCGGTGGCACCGACGCCCGGACCCGCCGAATCCAATCCCGCCGGGGACATCCCCGACAACCAGGCCTACGTGGCGTACACGCCGGACGGGGGCGGGTTCACGGTCAAGACCCCCGAGGGTTGGTCGCGCAGCACCACAGGCCAGGCGGTGGTCTTCTACGACAAGCTGAACCGGATCGAGATCACGGCGGGGACGGCGCCGAGCGCGCCCACCGCCGAGTCGGTCGCCGCCCAGGTGGTGCCAGCGCTGGAGAAGCAGGTGCCGAAGTTCACGATGGGGAAGGTCTCCACCGTGTCCCGGGCCGCCGGCACGGCGGTCCTGGTCACCTACCAGGGTGACTCCGCCCCGGACGCGGTGACGGGCAAGGTCGTGCGCGACGCCTTCGAGCAGTACACGTTCTACCAGGGCGGCCGGCAGGTCGTCCTGACCCTGTCCGGGCCCGTCGGCGCGGACAACGCCGACCCGTGGCGCACCGTCACCGACTCCTTCCGGTGGACCTGATGGCGGCCGGCCAGGATCCACACGCGCTGGAGGCCCGTGACCTGTACCGGTTCTACCGGGCCGGCGAGGAGGAGACGCTGGCGCTGCGCGGGGTGAGCCTGACGGTTGGCCGCGGGGAGGTCGTTGCCGTGGCAGGGCCCTCGGGAGCGGGCAAGTCGACGCTGGTGGCGTGCCTGGCCGGGCTGGAGGAGCCGGACGGCGGTGTGGTTCTGATCGGCGGCGAGCGCATCAGCCACCGGCCCGAGGCCGACCGCGCCCGTGCCCGCGCCCGGCGCATCGGGGTCCTGCTGCAGTCGGCCAACCTTATCGGCCACCTGGACGTGCGTGCCAACATCCGCCTCGCCCAGCACGCCGCCCGTGGCGGCGCCGGGCCGCAGGCGGGCGAGCTGCTGGAGGATGTCGGCCTGTCCCACCGCTCACGTGCCCTGCCCTCGCAGCTCGCCGGCGGCGAACTCGCCCGGGCCGCCCTGGCCGTCGCGCTCGCCAATGACCCCGACATCCTCCTCGCCGACGAGCCGACCGGCGAACTCGACGGTCAGAGCGAACAGCAGGTCCTGGACCGGCTTCGGGCCCGCGCCGAGGCGGGCGGCGGCGTCCTGCTGGTCACCCACAGCCGCCAGGTCATGAACATCGCCGACCGGGTCCTGGCGCTGCGCGACGGAAGGATCCAGCCGTGAGAGAACAGCCGAGAGTCGAATGCCACGACGTCGCCCGCACCTTTGGCCGCGGAGCGGCTGCCGTTGTCGCCGTGCACGGCACCAGCTGCCGTGTCCACGCAGGCGACCGCATCGCGATCACCGGCCCGTCCGGGTCGGGGAAGTCCACGCTGCTGCACCTGATGGCCGGACTCGAACAGCCCACCCGCGGCCGCGTCACCTGGCCTCATCTCCCCGGCGGCGCATCCGATCTGGCCCGCGAGATCGGCGTCGTCTTCCAGGGCCCCAGCCTCATCCCGGCCCTGGACGTCGCCGAGAACACCCAGCTGCCCCTGGACCTCGCGGGCCTACCCCAAGCGCAGGCCCGCGCCCGCGCCGAGGCCGCGCTCGCCCGCGTCGGCGTCACCGACCTTGCCCGCAAACTCCCCGAAGAGCTCTCCGGAGGCCAGGCCCAGCGCGTGGCCATCGCCCGCGTCCTGGCCCTTCGCCCCTCACTGATCCTGGCGGACGAACCCACCGGCCAACTCGACCAGGCCACCGGCCAGCACGTCATCGACGTCCTGCTGGCGGCCGCCCACGACACCGGCGCCGCCCTCGTCGTCACCACCCACGACGAGGCCGTCGCCGCGCGCCTGCCCATCCGGTGGCGCATGCACGACGGACGCCTCCTCGACACCGACCCGCCTCCCACACCACCGACGGCCCACGCCGCGCCCCCGCAGGAGGAATCGTGATCACCGCCTGGATCACCGGCCTGCTGCGGCACCGGGCCGGCCGCCTGCTGGCCACGGCGGCCGGGATCTCCCTGGCCGTCGCCCTCATCGCCTCCCTCGGAGCGTTTCTGACCGCCTCCAAGGCGACCATGACCGCCCGCGCCATCCGCTCCGTCGCCGTCGACTGGCAGGTCGAAGTCAAACCCGGCGCCGACCCCGCCCGCGCCCTCGATGCCATCCGTGCCGACGGTGGCACACGCACCGCACTGCCCGTGCAGTTCGCGAACACGACCGGACTCCAGGCCAACACCGCCGCCGCCACGCAGAACACCGGTCCCGGCGTCGTCCTCGGCCTGCCCGACGGCTACCAACACGCCTTCCCCGGCGAGATCCGCCCCCTGGCGGGCAGCACCTCCGGTGTACTGATCGCCCAGCAGACCGCGGCAAACCTGCACGTCATGCCCGGCGACACCGTCCGCATCGGCCGCACCGGCACCGACGCGGCCACCGTCACCATCGACGGCGTCGTCGACCTGCCCCAGGCCGACTCGCTGTTCCAGAAAGTCGGCGCTCCGCCCCAGTCCCAGCCACCCGCCCCGCCCGACAACGTCATCCTGCTGCCAGCCCCGGTCTTCGCAGCCGTGACCGCTCCCGCCCGCGCAGCCGACCCCACCGCCGTCACCACCCAGATCCACCTCTCCCGCAGCGCCCCGCTGCCGAGCGACCCCGCCGCCGCGTACACCGCGGTCACCGCCGCCGCCCACCATCTGGAAGCACAGCTCGCCGGCTCCGCCCAGGTCGGCGACAACCTCGCCGCCACCCTCGACGGCGCCCGCAAGGACGCCCTCTACGCCCAGATCCTCTTCCTCTTCCTCGGCACCCCGGGAGCCGTCGTCGCCGCCCTGCTGACCGCCGCCGTCGCCGGAGCAGGAGCCCAGCGGCGCCGCCGCGAACAGGCCCTGCTACGCACCCGCGGACTGCGACCGCGCCAGGTCCTCGCCCTGGCCGGCGCCGAAGCCGCGCTCGTCGGCATCACCGGAGGCCTCGCCGGTATCGCCATCGCCGCCGTCGCCGGACAACTCGCCTTCCACGCCGCCTCCTTCGGCACCACCGTGGCATCAGCCATCGGCTGGTTCGGTCTCGCCCTGGGCACGGGGCTGGTGATCGCCGCGGCCGCCGTTCTCCTGCCCGCCCTGCGCGACCTGCGCACCAGCACCGTCGCCCAGACCCGCCGCACCATCGGCCGCACCCGCAACCCCTGGTGGATGCGCTACGGCCTCGACGCGGCCCTCCTGGCCGGCGCCCTCCTGGTCTTGCGTGCTTCCAGCGGCAACAACTACGCCCTGGTCCTCGCGCCCGAAGGCGTCTCCAGCATCTCGGTGTCCTACTGGGCGTTCCTGGGCCCCGCCCTGCTGTGGGCCGGCGCAGCCCTGCTGCTGTGGCGCCTGAGCACACTCGCGCTCGCCCACGGACGCCGCCCGCTGGCCGCCCTGACCCGCCCGCTCACCGGGGCCCTCGCCACCACCACCGCGGCCGGCATGTCCCGCCGGCGCAGCCACCTGGCCCGCTCGATCGTGCTGCTCGCCCTGGCCGTGTCCTTCGCCGCGTCCACCGCGACCTTCAACGCCACCTACCGCCAGCAGGCAGAGGCCGACGCCCAGCTCACCAACGGCGCCGACGTCACCGTCACCCAGTCACCCGGCACCGCCGCCGGCCCCGACACCGCCGACCGCCTGGCCCACGTGCCCGGAGTGCGCCACGTCGAACCCCTCCAGCACCGCTTCGCCTACATCGGCGCCGACCTGCAGGACCTGTACGGCGTGCGGCCCGCCACCATCACGTCCGCCACCGCCCTCAAGGACGCCTACTTCACCGGCGGCACCGCCACACAGCTCATGGCCCAACTCGCCGCCCGGCCCGACTCGCTCCTCGTCAGCGCCGAAACCGCCAAGGACTTCCAGCTCAGTCCCGGAGACCAGGTCAACCTGCGCCTGCCGGACAGCCGCACCGCGGCCCTGCGCACCGTGACGTTCCACTACACCGGCATCGTCAAGGAGTTCCCCACCGCGCCGAAGGACAGCTTCTTCGTCGCCAACGCCGACTACATCGCCCGCGCCACCGGCAGCGACGCCGTCGGCGCCTTCCTCGTCGACACAGGCGGCACCCGCCAAAGCACCGTCGCCCAGCAACTGCGCACCCAGCTGGGCACCACCGCGACCGTCACCGACATCACCCAGACCCGCGCCAAGGTCGGCTCCAGCCTCACCTCCGTCGACCTCACCGGGCTCACCCGCATCGAGCTCACCTTCGCAGTCCTGCTCGCCGCCGGCGCCGGCGGTATCGTCCTGGCCCTCGGCCTGGCGGAGCGCCGCCGCACCTTCGCCATCACCACCGTCCTCGGCGCCACCCGCCGCCAACTGCGCGGACTGGTCCTGAGCGAGGCGGGCGTACTGACCCTGGCCGGACTCGCCGGCGGCGCCCTCATCGCCTGGCCCTTGGCCCACATGCTCGTCACGGTCCTCACCGGCGTCTTCGACCCGCCGCCGTCCACCGTGGCCGTCCCGTGGCCCTACCTCGCCCTCACCGCCGCGAGCGCCACCGCCGCCATCACCGCAGCCGCGCTCACCGCCGCCCGCACCTCCACCCGCCCTCCCGTCGAAGAACTCCGCGAACTCTGATCCACCCGCCAGGCAGCCCGGACCGGCGCGGGGAACATCCACCATGACCAGCCACCCACCCCCTACTCTTCAGGACATGCGCACGACCGCACCCAGCGACCGGCCCACCGCCCTGGTCATCGAGGACGACGAGACCATCGGCAGCCACCTCCAGAGCGGACTGCGCGGCAACGGTTACAGGTGCGCCTGGAGCCGCACCGGCGCCGCCGGCCTCACCCAGGCCCGTACCACCCCCACCGACGTCGTCCTCCTCGACCTCGGCCTGCCCGACATCGACGGCGTCGACATCGCCCGAAGCCTTCGCGCCGAGCACCCCGACCTGCTGCTCGTCATCCTCACCGCCCGCAGCGACGACATCGACGTCATCGCCGGCCTCGACGCCGGCGCCGACGACTACCTCGTCAAACCTTTCAGCCTCACCGTCCTCCTCGCCCGCCTGCGCGCCCACCTGCGCCGCCGGCCCCCCACACCCACCGACACCCCGGCCCTGCACCTGGGCGACCTCACCCTCGACGCCGCCGCCCGCCGCTGCCTGATCGGCGACCAGGAAGTCCCGCTGCGGCCCAAAGAGTTCGAACTGCTCGCCGTCCTCGCCCGCCACCACGGCACCGCCGTCTCCCGCGAAGACCTCATGGCCCAGGTCTGGGACGAGAACTGGTTCGGCCCCACCAAGACACTCGACGTCACCATCGCCTCCCTGCGCCGCCGTCTCCACACCGCCGCCGCCACCCTCCCCGCGCCGCACCTGCCCGCCATCACCACCCTGCGCGGCCACGGCTACCGCCTCCAGCTCACCGCGTCGCCCCGCCACCAGAACGACGACTCCTGAACGGATCCCGCCGGGCCGCGAGAACGGTTCCCTTCCAGTGGCCCAACCTCTCGCCGCCGCCCGCCCTCACCTGTGCACCGGCCACGACGACCTCGGGACCCGCCTCGACGCCCTCGCCCGCCACACACTGACCGGGGCGGAGGCTACCCGAGTCGAACCACCTTGGGCGGGGTGCGATCGGTGGCGAGGGGCGGGTCTGTCGACCTTCGGCCACCAAAATCGGTGGCCGTCTGGATACGAGGAGGATGAGGGATGCGACCGTGGCGGTTCGTGGTGTGGTTCGGGATCGTCAGTCTGCTGGCGGACTTCGTCTACGAGGGCGCCCGGTCGGTCACCGGGCCGTTGCTCGCCTCGCTCGGGGCGTCCGCGGCCGTCGTGGGTGCGGTGACCGGTGCCGGCGAGGCGGCCGCGCTGGTCCTGCGCCTGGTGTCGGGGCCGCTCGCGGACCGTACCGGACGGTTCTGGGGGCTGGCGATCGGCGGCTACGCGCTGACGGTGGTGTCCGTCCCGTTGCTCGGCGCCGTGGGCACGCTTGCGGCCGCCTGCGTCCTCGTGGTCGCCGAGCGGGTCGGCAAGGCAGTGCGCTCCCCGGCCAAGGACACCCTGCTTTCGCACGCCACCGCCTCCACCGGCAGGGGGCGAGGGTTCGCCGTGCACGAGGCGCTCGACCAAGTCGGTGCGGTCATTGGGCCGCTGACCGTTGCCGCCGTCCTCGCGGCCACGAACTCCTACGGGCCCGCGCTGGGTGTTCTCGCCGTCCCGGGCGCCGCCTCGCTCGCCCTGCTGTGGTGGCTGCACCGTCGGGTGCCCGACCCGAGCGCCTACGAGACCGTCCTGCACGCCGAGCCGCTCCATCCCGGGACACGATGGAGCGCGAGAGAACCGCTCCCGCGCGCCTTCTGGGCGTACGCGGTGTTCACCGCAGCGACGATGACCGGCTTCACGACCTTCGGCGTGCTCTCCTTTCACATCGTCCACCGCCACCTGCTCCCGGTATCCACGGTGCCCGTGCTGTACGCGGGGGCGATGCTCGCAGCTGCGGCGGCGGCTCTGGTGTCCGGCTGGCTGTACGACCGTGTCGGCCCGCGCACCCTGGCCGTCTTGCCGGTGCTGGCCGCAGTCGTTCCCGCGCTGGCGTTCACCGGCAGACTTCCCGCTGTGGTCGTCGGCACGCTGGTGTGGGGCGCGGCGATGGGCGTGCAGGAGTCAACCCTGCGCGCCACCGTCGCCGACCTCGTGCCCACGCCCCGCAGGGCGACCGCCTACGGCATGTTCGCCGCGGTGGTGGGCGCCGCTACGTTCGCCGGCGGGTTTCTCACCGGAGCCCTGTACGCCGTTTCCGTTCCGGCCCTCGTCGCGACCGTGATCGCCGTCCAGGCTGCCGCCCTGTTCGTGCTCGCCGCCGTGCGCCCCCACCGCACGTGAGCCGGCACCGGTCGCGCGGCGGCAAGGTCGGGAGTCCGGGCCTGGCCGGTCGCCCCTGCGGTGGGATCGGTGTCGTTCCCGTCCTTTCGATCACAGTCGTGCTGTCCCGGCACTCAACCGGTGGAGACAATGAGTGTCGGATACGCTGCTTTGCGTGACGAAAGTGATCGCGGTGGCACAGCGGTGGCTGCTGGGTCTGATGCTGGTCTGCTATGCGGTGGCCGGTGCCTTCCCGGCTCCCGGTGAGACTCTTCGCGCGCTGGCACTGCGGATCCCGGTGTCGGCGGCCGTTCTGACAGTGCCGATGGCGTTGCTGGCAGTGATGCTGTTCAACGCCGGCCTGGGGGTGCGGATCGCCGATCTGCGCGTCGTGGCCTCCCGGCCCCTGCGGCTGGCGCTCGGCATCGCGGCGAACGCCCTGCTGCCCTTGTTCCTGCTCCCCGTTGTCGCCCTGTGCCTGCGGTCCTGGCCCGATCCGGCGGAAGCGGAGGGGCTGGTGGTGGGACTTCTCCTGGTGCTGGCCATGCCGATCGCAGGTGGTGCCGCGTCCTGGGGGCAGAACGCGGGCGGCAACGTCCCCCTGGTCGTCGCGATGGTGATCGGCTCCACGCTGCTCAGCCCGTTCACCGTTCCGCTCGGCTTGGACGTCGCGGGTCGGCTGGTCGGCCCACATGGAGCGGGAATCCTGGACGACACGACCACCGTCGACACCGTCGCCCGCACCGGGGCCGGGATGTTCGCGCTGGTGTCGGTGGTTCTGCCGTGCCTGGCGGGCATCGTCGTGCGCGCCCTGCTCGGCGAGGAACGCGTGCGTCGCGCCCTGCCTGCCGTCAAGTCCGTCAACCTGGTGAACATCCTGCTGCTCTGCTACACCAATGCCGCCGGCGCGCTGGGGCAGGCGGTCGCCCGTCCGGACCCCGATCTGGTGGTGATGGCGCTCGGCATCTCCGGCGCGGTGTGCGGCCTGACGTTCTGCTGCGGCCGGTGGCTCTCCCGGTGGACGCGGTGCGACCGTCCTGATGGGATCTCCCTGACCTTCGCCACCGGGATGAACAACAGCAGCGCGGCAGCGGTGCTCGCGGCCGGATGGTTCTCGCACCGTCCCGAGGTGTTGTTGCCGATCCTCTCGTACAGCCTGCTGCAGAAGATCGTGGCCGGTGCGGCGGGGCGGCCACCCCGGCCGACGCCGGTGCCGGCGGCGCTCGCGGGCGAACTCGCGTCGACAAGCAGCATGACGCACCAGCGGTGACTGAGGCGGGTCCTTCCGGAAGCAGCAGTGGTGCACGTCGCGCCAAGACGGCGGGCCTCAACCTTTCGGGGTGTGCTGACGCCTGGCGGGAGGGCAGAGAAGTCGGCGTCGGCGGGGCGTCCGGCAACGGCCTGGCCCGTCGCAGCACTGGCGCAGGATGTGCACGCGGTGCGCCGGCCCCTGGCGTTGCGTCGGCCTTCCCAGGGCTGAACCGATGAGGGGGACCGCCGCCATGAGGACGATCAGACCCACTACCAGCGCCATCGCCACCGCCACCCGCCCGCGACCTGAGCGCAGGGTTCGGGCATCCGCCTCCATGGGTGGCCGGCCCTGGCTCGTCCCGTCGCGCATCCGTATGCCCCCTCCTGCCCGCTCCGGCGACCGGGCCATGGCGAGGCTACCGAGTGCGTGTGCGGTCGCCGAGTGGCGGGGCGCCCGACTACGGGTGGGCGGCGGATGCCGGGCGTGTGGCTTTGTCGAACATCCGGTCCGTGTCATGGCAGGCCGCGGCGAGACTGCCTGTGGAGACCGCCACCAGCAGGGCGCCGACCGCCAGCGGCATCAGCCCCGCCTTGGGAGCCGGGGCGAAGAGCGCCCGTACCCGTCGCGGGACCGGGCCTTCTGTCGCGGCCAGTGCCCCCGCGGGGGTGCGCCCGCCGGCCAGAGCGGCCCGGGCCACCGCCCGGGCCACCACCGAGCGGTCGCCGACGGCCCGTCCGGCCTCCTCGTCCGCCCACCGCTCCAGCACGAACGCGCCCTCGCGGGCCAAAGGGCGGAGGAGCGGGTTCACCGCGACCGCCAGGTGCAGCGTGAGGAGGAACAGGTGGTGGCGCGCCCTCAGGTGGGCTCGCTCGTGGGCGAGCAGTGCCTGTTGCTCCCCGCCGTCCAGCAGCCTGAGCATTCCGGTGGACACCACGATCCGCCCCGGCGTTCCGGGCAGTGCGTACGCCACCGGCTGCGGGTCTTCCAGGACGGCGAGTTCCCGGTGCCCGCGGAGCCTGCGGCAGGCCCGTCGGGTGGCGTGCAGGACCGCTGTCCGCCGGCAAGTCGCCACCAGCAGCATCGAGACCGCGGTCGCCAGGATCAGGGCGCAGCCCCAGGAGACGGTCGGGCTCACCGGTGCCTGTGCGCGCAGTGCCCGGCGGGACCACTGGCCGATCGCGGCGACCAGCCGGATCTGCCCGATCCCGGTGGAGGCCAGCAGGGCGAGCGATCCGGCCCAGCACACGGCCGAGACCACGGCCCCGGACAGCAGTGCCCACGCCGCGATCTTCGGCGACAGTCGGTGCGACAGCGCCGGTCCCAGTCCGGCGAGCAGCGCGCTGGCCAGCAACGGTGCGTAGACGTCGACGTTCACACGTCTCGGGACGTCTCGGGCCGGCGCAGCAGTTCCTGAAGCGCCTGCTCGTCCTCGGTGGAGAGGGTGTCGACGAACCGGGCCAGTACGGCCAGGCGGTTGCTGCCGCGCTCCAGCAGCGCGTGCATGCCGGCCGCCGTGTGCTCCGCCTCGTCCCGGACCGGCTCGAAGGCGTACCCGCGCCCGGCGCGCTCCCGCCGCACCAGCCCCTTCGCCGCAAGCCGGGAGAGGATGGTGAGCACCGTGGTGTAGGCGAGGCTCTGCGGCAGCCGTTCGAGCACCCGTGCGGCGGTCATCGGCCCGTCGGCCGCCCACAGCGCGGCGAGTACCTGCGACTCCAGCTCCCCGGCCGCCCGCCTCCCGCCCTCGGTGGGCCTGCTCCCGTCCCCGTGCATCGTCAGGCGCCTCTTCCGTTCGTCGTCACCGCACCGGTCGGCGTTGCAGCGTGCCGCTGGGGCGGGCTTGGAGGGCCCGTCGCGGCGGCGTCGGCCTCCAGTATCCCTTGCGTGGCCGGGGCCCGGCCACGCTCCGATCGGAGCGCCTTGCGCTGCGGTGTCGCCGGGGGTCCCGTCGATCGATGGTCCGTCAGCTCATGAAGAGCCACACGACGAGCCCGGTGGCGACCCCGGCGGCCAGGAGGCAGGGCAGGAGGAGGATCGGGACGAGGAGGAGGAGCTCCCCGGCACGGGTGATGGCGGCGATGGCCGGCGAACGCCCGCCGGTCGGTCGCGGACTGTTGCGCCGGGCCCTTCGGCCGGCGGCCCGCGGCGAGGGCGGGGCTATGCCGGGGGGCGGTGGATCAGGATAGGTCACAGCGCTCACTCCAACGCTTCTGGGCTGGCCTGCGATGGCGGCCACCGGGGCGGGGAGGACGGGCCGGCGCCTGGACGCCCCGGTGATCGCCCTGCGCGACCCGAAGCTACTACACACTGTAGAAGATCCTGCCGGCGGCCGGTCACGACCGGCCGCGTGGCCGCCCGTCGAGCCTGGCTGCGCCGGCTCATCCAGTCAATCTCTACAGCATGTAGTAGCTTTGCGCTTCGGTTGCTGTGCCTTCGCCGGAAGTCTGCCGTTGGTTCGGCCTGCCTCGGCCTGCCTCGGCCGGAAGGCGACGTCGGCCGACCGGCTTCCCCGTCGCGCCGCAGTCTCCCCGGGCGCCGCTTCATCCTGCCGGGCCCGGGTGTTCGTACCGCCTCCTCCGTAATGATCCCGAAAGAGCGCGTCCCGATGACATTCCCCTCTGCCGTCCCGCTCGCGTTCGACGGATCCGGCGTCGACGGCTCACTGTTCAGCTCCGTCACCGGCATCGCCAAGGACACCCCCTGGCTGAACCAACCCGTCGAGACCTGGACCAACCTCGGCCTCGGCGTGTTCGCGGTGCTGATGCTCATCGCCTGGTGGAACGCCCGCCGCCGGGACGCCGCGGCCATGGCGCTCGCCCTGGCCGTCCCGGTGTCCGTGGTCGCCGCGTTCGCGGTCGCCGAAGTGATCAAGAAGGTCGTCGCCGAAGCCCGTCCCTGCCACTCCATGCCCCACGCCTACGTCGTCGACTCCTGCCCCGCGCCCAACGACTACGCCTTCCCCAGCGGCCACACCACCGTTGCCGCAGCCACCGTCGCCGCGCTGTTCCTGCTCGACAGGCGGCTGAGCGCCGTTGCCGCCGTCTTCGCCGTCGTGGAGGCGTTCACCCGGGTCTACGTGGGTGCCCACTACCCCCACGACGTGATCGGCGCCGCCGTCATCGCGCTGCCCGTCGCGTACTGGACGAGCCTGGCTCTGCGACGTTTCGCCACCCCGGCCGTCAACGGCATGGCCAAGGGGCGGTTGCGCCCGCTGCTGACGGCTTCCTCGAGCAGCACCGCGCGCTCAGCCCACTGACGGCGCATGGCGTGGCCGGCGCGCGGCGGTCCTCGCTCCACTCGGACGGGAAGCGCCGGACCCGGGGCGTCGGTGTGCCCGTCGGGGGGAGGGGCGCGGACGTCCGCGGTCACGGGGGCACGGGTGGTCGAGGTCGAGCCTTGGGTCGATGCCGAGCCAGTCGTGGCTGGGCGTCAGGTGGTCCGGTCGGCCGGATGTGTGGCGAGCCGCGGTGGAGCCTGTGCACGAGGGAGTTCATCGCGGGCAGTGCGGAGGTCAGGGCGGTGCGTTCGCCGGGATCGAGGGCGTCCACGGCCGCCCCGATCCGCCGTTCTTTCACGTGCTGCCAGGTCGTCAGGTGGTCGTGGCCCTCGTCGGTGAGCTGGACGACGGTGCGGCGCCGGTCGCGGGGATCGGTGCCCCGGTCGACCAGCCCGGCCGCCATGAGCCGGGTCAGCAGGCCCGAGACGGTGTTCGGAGCAGGGCGCAGCCGCTCGGCGAGATGCCGGACCGAGGCGGCCCGTGCCCCGGCCGGGGACGGAGGATCTCGACCTGTGCGACGGGCAGGGTCTCCGACGGGAGTTCCGCGCGGCCGGAGGAGCGCAGCGCTCGCCGCAGGCCGGTGATCGCCTCGGTGGGCAGGCGCGCGTCGGGACCGGGCTGTTCGAGGTCGGGGCCGGCGGTCGTGTCGCCGGTGGGGCTGGCCATGGCACCCACCTGGCCACCTCCTCGGTCGGTCGTGGGTGTCCGTGTCCGCTGGCGGCGGTGCGTTCGGGCGCTACGGCACGCGGGCCCGGCCGGTGGCGCGTGCGGTGAAGAAGCACCCGAACGGTGGACACCGCGGTGTCGTGTCGGCCGTTGGGGCGGTGGGGGCGAGCACGCTGGGCGTTTCAGGTGACTGTACGTATGCGGCGTGTCGGGGTGCGCCGTGCCCGCCCTTCCGGGAGGACCGCGTGGACCAGGTGGAGGAGACCGGCACGGGCCGGGCCGAACTGAGGGCGCGTCCGCTGCCCCGCCAGGCCGGTGCCTGGCGCGGGCCGGGCCGGTGGTGCGTCGGGGCCTGGGTGGGGGAGGTGCGCGCGGGTGTGATCGTGGCGTTGTTCAGCGTGCCCGAGGGCATGGCGTACGCGGCACTCGGCGGGTTCGATCCGGCGGCGGGCCTGTACGCGGGCGCGCTCCCCGCGGTCGTTGGTGCGCTGTTGTGCCGCTCGGTGCTGATGGTGACCACCTTGACCAGCGCGATCGCGCTGACCTCGCAGGAAGTGCTCGCCGAGGCGCACCTGAATCCCGCGGACGGGGCGAACGTGGCCGCGCTGGCGTTGCTGGTCGGTGTCGCGATGGCCGTCTTCGCCCTGCTGCGGCTGGGGTCGGCTCTGCGGCTGGTGTGCGGCGGGGCGACGGCGGCGTTCGCGGTCGGCATCGCCGTGCAGATCGTCGCGGGTGCGCTGACGGACGCCACGGGTTACCGGGCGGGGCACCACAATCAGCTGCTGCGGATCGCCGCGTGGGCCGCGCACCCCCACGCGTGGTCGTCGGCGGCGAGCTGGACGGCCGCGGCGACGGTCACGGTGTGGCTGTCAGCCCATCGCCGGCACCACACGCGGCCGCACGCGGTGCTGATCGCGCTGGTGGTGGGCAGCGCCGGGGTACGGGCCTGGTCGGCGCCGGTTCCGCTGGCCGCTTCGCTCGGTGCTCTCCCGTCCGGGCTCCCGCAGCTGTCGTTGCCCGCGTGGGGCGTTCTGGCCCAACTGGTGCCGGGGGCCTGCGCGGTGGCGCTGGTGGCCCTCGCCCAGGCCGCCGGGATCTCCGGCGAACCGGGTGGCGGCGAACACCGGGCGGGCAGCACGCGGGACGTTCTCGCACAGGCCGCGGCGAATATGGCGGGGGCGTTCTTCCAGGCGATGCCGGTCGGCGGCTCGCTCTCGCGCACGGGGGTGGCCGTGGCCGCCGGAGCCCGGACCCGCTGGGCCGCCGTCGCCTCCGGCGTCGCCCTGGCCGCTCTGGTCGCCTCCTGCGGGCGTACCGTCGCGCTGATCCCGCTGCCGGTGATCGGGGCGCTGCTGGTAGTCGTCGGCGTGAAGCTGGCCCTCGCCCGCCTGCCCGAGCTGCGGGCCGCCTGGCGGCGCGGGGCGTACGAGCGGGTGGCGACGGTGCTGACCTTCCTCGCCGCCACCGAGTTCCCACTCCAGTACGTCCTCCTGCTGGGCGCGGCCGTATCGGCCATTCCCTGGCTGGTGGTGCAGCTGCGCCGCTGCCGCAGTCCGCAGGCCGCCCGCCCGTGACCGAAAGGTATGGCGGTTGCCGAGCTAATCTGTGGCCGAGGTACTGTAGTGCCCCTCGCGCGGCAGGACCTGCGCCGCGCCCGGCCGCGAGGGGATCGGCCTCATGCATCTGGCGTACCTGCCCAGCCCTTCCCAGGGCGTGTGGCACCTGGGACCGATACCGATCCGCGCCTACGCGCTGTGCATCATCACCGGCATCGGGGCAGCGGTCTGGCTGACCCGCCGCCGCTGGGCCGCCCTCGGCGGCAACCCGGACCACGTCGCCGACATCGCCCTGTGGGCGGTGCCGTTCGGCATCGTCGGCGGCCGGCTCTACCACGTGATCACCGACCCCGAGCTGTACTTCGAACCGGGCCGGCAGCCCATCCGTGCGCTCTACATCTGGGACGGCGGCCTCGGCATCTGGGGAGCGGTCGCCCTCGGCGCCGTCGGCGCCTGGATCGGCTGCCGCCGCCACGGCATCCGCCTGGCCGCCTACGCCGACGCCCTCGCCCCCGGCCTGGTGCTCGCCCAGGCGATCGGCCGCTGGGGCAACTACTTCAACCAGGAACTCTTCGGCGACCCGACCGGCCTGCCCTGGGGCCTGCTCATCGACCCCGCCCACCGCCCCGCCGCCACCCCGGACATCGCCCTCTACCAGCCGACCTTCCTCTACGAGTCGCTGTGGGACCTGGGGTGCGTGGCCCTGCTGCTGTGGGCCGACCGCCGCTTCGACCTGCACTCGGGACGCCTCTTCGCCCTCTACGCCGCCGCCTACACCGCGGGCCGCGCCTGGGTCGAGGCCCTGCGCGACGACCACGCCAACCACATCCTCGGCCTGCGCCTGAACATCTGGACCGCGCTGATCGGCTTCGCCCTCGCCGTCGCCTGCCTCGTCGCCACCCGCCACCGGCAAGCACCGGCCGACCGCATCCACCGCACCCCCCGACCCGCCGAACCGATCAAGGCCACCAGCTGATGCCCCACCCCGCAGCCCCCACGCACGACACCGCCGCCCCGGCCACAGCCGCACACCCCGCACCCACCACCAGGCGCCCACGCCCGGCCTGGTGGGCCGAACTCCTGCTCGCCGCCGCGGGATACGCCCTCTACACCGTCAGCCGCAACGCCGTACCCGACCACCGCGCGGCGGCCCTGCACCGCGCACAGGAGATCCTCGACGCCGAACGCAGCCTGCACCTCAGCTTCGAACTCGCGCTCAACCACGCCGCCGACCACGTGACCTGGCTGATCACCGGCATGAACTACTACTACGCGACCCTGCACTTCATCGTCACCATCGGCACCCTGCTCTGGCTCTACGTCCGCCGCCCCGAGCACTTCCGCGAGGCCCGGACCGCCCTCTACGCCGCGACCGCGGCAGCCCTCGCCGGCTTCTACATCTACGCCCTCGCCCCGCCGCGCTTCCTCACCGGGGACGGCTTCATCGACACCGTCGTCGTCCACCACACCTGGGGCTCCTGGGCCTCCAGCTCCGTCGACACCGTCTCCAACCAGTACGCCGCCATGCCCTCGGTCCACATCGTCTGGTCCACCTGGTGCGCCGTCGTGCTGTACCGCCACGCCCGCAACCGGGCCGTACGCGCCGCCGCCCTCTGCTACCCGGCCGCGACCCTCGCCGTGATCATCTCCACCGCCAACCACTTCGAGGCCGACGCCCTCGCCGGACTGCTCACCATCGGCGCCGGCTTCGCCGCCGCCCGCTGGACGGCCCGCTTCTCCTTCCGGCCCTTCCGGGCGCCACTCGCCTGAGGGTTCCGGGGGAATCAATCGATCGGGCATCGAGTGCATCCCCTACCGATCATATCGGTGACAGATATATATTGGACCCGGGGCCGCCGCTGGAAGCACAACCCCACGGGCGGCGGCCCCGCCCGTTCGCCGACCAGCCGATCGAGGTATCCGCCATGACGGTCCGCGACCGCAGCACCCCGGCATCCTCCACCCCGCGCCTACGGGCGCTGCTCACCACCGAGCGGCCCAGGCCCGGCGTGATACGCGACCGCCCCGGCGCCTGGCGCCTCGCGGTCGCCACCGTCTGCTTCGGTGCCTTCATGGGCCAGCTCGACGCGAGCATCGTCACCCTCACCTACCGGCCCATCGGCGCCGAGTTCCACGCCGGCCTGGCCGGTGTCCAATGGGTGTCCCTCTCCTACCTGCTGACTCTCGTGGCCCTGCTGGTGCCCGCCGGGCGCATGTCCGACGTCCACGGCCGCAAGCTCATGTACCTGTACGGTTTCGTCGTCTTCACCGCCGCGTCCGCCGCCTGCGGCCTCGCACCCACCCTCACCGCGCTCGTAGCCTTCCGCGTGCTCCAGGCGGTCGGCGCAGCCCTCATGCAGGCCAACAGCGTCGCCCTGGTCGCCACCGGCGCACCACCCGGCAGGATGCGCACCGCCCTCGGCATCCAGGCCGCCGGACAGGCTGTCGGACTCGCCCTCGGCCCCACCATCGGCGGAGCCCTCGTCGCCACCGCCGGCTGGCGCTGGGTCTTCGGCGTCAACGTCCCGGTCGGCGTCGTCGCCCTCGCCGCCGGGTACTACCTCCTGCCCCGCACCCGCGACCGGGCCACCACCTCCCGCCTCGATCTGCCCGGCGTCCACCTGCTCGCCGCCGCCACCACCCTGGCCCTGCTCGCCCTGTCCGTCCTTTCCGGACTCGGCCTGCCGCCGTGGACCGCCGCCGTCCTCGGCGTCGGCGCGGCACTCGCCGCGTGGGCGTTTCTGCGCCGCCAACGCCGCCTCGACCACCCGCTCCTGGATCTGACCCTGCTGCGCCGCGGTCCGGTCGGCCCCGGACTGCTGGCCGGGCTGTGCGGCTACCTCGTCCTCTTCGGTCCCCTGGTGCTGGTGCCCGTCGAACTCGACCGCCACGGCGATTCACCCCTGACGGCCGGCCTGGTGCTGACCGCGCTGCCGGTCGGCTTCGCCCTCGCCGCGACCGCCGCCGACCGCCTCCTGCCCCATACCTGGGACGACCAGAGGCGCAGCCGCTACGGTGCGGCCGGCTGCATCGTCGCCCTGGCACTGCTCGCCGCCGTACCCCAGCACGCGGCCGTCCTGCCGTACCCGCTCGCCCTGCTCGGTCTCGCCCTCGGAGTCTTCCTGCCCGCGAACAACACCCTCGTTATGAAGGCCATCCCCAGCCGCTCGGCCGGCACGGGCGGCGGCATGGTCAACATGACCCGCGGCCTCGGCACCGCCACCGGCGTCGCCGCGGTCACCCTCACCCTCCACCTCGGCGGCACCGGCACCGGAGCCCGTACCGCCACCCTCGTCCTGCTCGTCTTCGCCGCCCTCGCTTGGGTACTCGGATACGTCTCCCGCCACCCTTGACCTGCCCGGGATTCCGGGAGAGGGCCCGAACCGGGTAGCAGTCAGCCGTAGACTGCCGGGTGGCCCTAAGGGGGCGGGGCGGAGCGGGTTCCCGAAGGGCAGAGCATGGCGGACTCGTCGAGCGTCGTCGGCCGTGAGCGGAGCCGGCAGGGCGGGCCGAAGCCGGGGGCGTTGTGGGCGCCGGTACGGTCGGTGGTGCAGGTGGTGGCCGGCCCGTTCTCCGTCACGGTGCCAGGCCTGCGGTGGCAGGGGGAACCAGCGAAGGGCTTCGAAGTCCGCCGGGAGGGCGCAGGGGGCGGAGTCGACGGGGCCGGGCAGGCAGTCGAGCAGCGTGCGGGCTTCGGCGAGATGTCCGGCGAGTGCCTCCTCGCCCATCCGCGCGCGTCCGTGCGGCCAGTGCAGGTGGCCGTGCTCGTCGTAGCGGGCGTCGGTGAGCCGCAGTGGCGGTCCGGCCGCGGCGTCGCGGTGGCGCCACAGGCCGGTGTGCGGGTCGAAGCGGTAGTCGGGGAGCAGCCGGTGTCCGCTGTCGGCGAGCAGGTCGACGGCGTCGATGAGGTAGTCCCGGACGGTGTCGGAGAGGAAGTAGTGGAAGTTGATCCTGGTCCAGCCGGGTTTGATTCCCTCGCAGCGGTGCCCGACGATCTCGTCGCGGAAGGCATGTGAGTGCGGTGTGTCGATCGCGAGCAGGCGGTGGCCGTAGGGGCCTGCGCAGGAGCAGCCGCCGCGTGACTGGATGCCGAAGAGGTCGTTGAGGACGGCGACCACGAAGTTGTGGTGCAGGAACCGGCGGCCGTGCCGGATCCGGAAGGAGACGATGGACAGCCTGCGGGCGCGGTGGCTGCCGAGGACGTCGATGCGCGGGTTGCGCTCCCACCGGTCGAGGGCGGCGTGCCACATCCGTTCCTCGCGGGCCTGGATCAGGTCGGCGCCGACGGCCTGTTTGAGGCCGAAGACCAGCCCGGCGCGGATGGATTCGACGATGGCGGGTGTGCCGCCCTCCTCGCGGGCGACCGGGTCGTCGAGGTACCGGTGGCTCGTGGGGTCCACGAACAGCACTGTGCCGCCGCCGGGCGCGGTGGGCACCGGGTTGCGGACCAGCTCCCGTCGGACGACCAGCACACCGGGGGTCTGGGGGCCGCCCGGGAACTTGTGCGGGGACATGAACAGTGCGTCCTTGCCGTCGCCCCGGCCCGGGGAACTTTCGGCCGCGCGAATGGGTACGTACGGTGCTGCCGCGGCGTAGTCCCAGAAGGACAGCGCTCCGTGGTCGTGCAGGAGGCGGGCCGTGCGGTCGGTGTCGGTGAGGATGCCGGTAACGTTGGAGGCGGCGGAGAAGCTGCCGATCCGCAGCGGCCGGTCGGCGAAGCGGACGAGCTGGGCCGCGAGGTCGGCGAGGTCGAGGTGCCCGTCGGCGTCCTCGCCGATGGGCACTACGTCGGCGACGGTCTCACGCCAGGGCAGTTCGTTGGAGTGATGCTCGTACGGCCCGACGAAGACCACCGGCCGCTCGGCGAGCGGGAGAGGCCCGCCCGGCCGGTGGCGTTCGGCGGGGCCGGTCGGCCGGCGGAGTTCCAGGATGCCGACGAGCTTGTTGACGGCGGCCGTGGCTCCGGACCCGCAGAAGATCACCAGGTGGTCGTCGGTGCCGCCGACGCAGTCTCGGATCATCCGGCGGGCGTCCTCGCGCAGCCGGGTCGTCTGCAGGCCGGTGCCGGAGCTCTCGGTGTGGGTGTTGGCGTAGCGGGGGAGGACGGCGTCGCGGATGAAGTCCTCGATGAAGTCGAGGGAGCGGCCGGAGGCGGTGTAGTCGGCGTAGGTGACCCGGCGCGGTCCGTAGGGGCCGTCCAGGACCTCGCCCTCGCCGATGATGCCCGCGCGGATGCGCTCCAGCAGAGGTGACGGCGAGGCGGCGGACGTGGACCGCTCGCCCGACGCGGTGGTGGTGCTCACGTCGGCCTCCTGTCCGGGGTGGCCGGGACCGGTCGGCGTGGTCCCGGAGAACTCCGTCGACTGCCAGCATCCCGCAGCGGATCCCGGCACGCCAGAGCCGGACGGCCCTCCCGCGCAGCCCATCGTGGCCATCCCACGTGGTTCCGCCGGTGTTCCGGGCGCGCCGGTGTGGTGTGCCTGGCGGCGGGCGGTCAGCGGAGGGTGGCGAGGGTGGTGTCGAGGTCGGGGGTGCCGGTGCGGGGGCGGTTGTAGGGGAGTTTACCGAGCATGGCGCCCATGGCGCAGGTGTTGGTGATCGCGGCGAAGGCGAGGCCTGCTCCGACGGCGGCGGAGAACCAGCGGGCGCCGGGGAGCGCCAGGTCGGCGAGGACGCCGAGGACGACGAGGGAACCTGCGGCGAAGCGGACCTGGCGGTCCATGGCCCAGACGGCGCGTGCGCCTTCGGGGCGGTTGAGGGGGTGGCCGCTCTGGGCCCATGCGGAGGTGCCGCCGACGAGGGTGTGGGCGGTGATGCCGGTGGCGGCGAGCTTTTCGCATGCGGACTGGGAGCGGGCACCGGAGGCGCAGACGACGGCGATCGCGCTGTGTTCGGCGGCTGCGCGCAGGGCGGGCATGGCCCGGTCGAGCTGGTCGAGGGGGATGTTGTGGGCGCCGGGGATGTGGCCGCCGGCGTACTCGCCGGGGGAGCGAACGTCGATGACGGTGAGCTGCCCGAGACGGGGGCGGAGCTGCTCGACGGTCAGGGGCGTTGCCATGGGGTGGGGTCCTTCCGGTGGGGGAGCGGGGGCGTCGGCGGGTGCGGGGCGTCCGGGAGTGGTGTGTGGGGGTCAGCGGAGCGCGTCGATGATCATCAGCGCGGCGACGGCGAGCAGCGCGACGGCGAACGACCTCTGGAGGGTGCGGCCGCTGAAGCGGTCGGCCAGGCGTTTGCCGTCCCAGGCGCCGAGGATGGCGGCGGCGGTGAACGGGGCGATCACGGCCCAGTCGAGCGAGCCGGTCGTGCCGATGCGTGGGACCAGGGCGGCCAGGGAGTTGGCGCTGATGACCAGCAGGCTGGTGCCGACGGCCTCGGCCATGGTGAAGGCGAGGACGGAGACGAGGGCGGGGACGGCGAGGAAGCCGCCGCCCACGCCCAGCAGGCCGGTGACCGCCCCGAGGCCGGCGCCGGCGGCCGCGGAGCGTGCGGGGCGGCTCTCGGCGGGTCGGTCGGGCCCCGCGGCGTCGGGGCGGTGCCGGGCGGCGTCCTTGGGCTTGCGGGCGGAGGCGAGCATGCGCCAGGCGGCGAACGATGCCAGCACCGCGAACGCGACGGTGAGCAGAGTGGCGGGCAGGTGGGCGGACAGCGCCCCCGTGGCGGCGGCCAGGGGAAGGCCGGCCGCGGCGAACAGCAGGCCGGTACGCCAGCGCACGCGGCCTGCCCTGGCGTGGGCGAGGAGTCCGGTGAGCGAGGTGGCGGCGACGATGAGGAGGCTGGCGGTGCCGGCGTGGGCGGGGGAGAAGCCGAGCAGGTAGATCAGGGCGGGGACGGCGAGCATGCTGCCGCCTCCGCCGAGGCCGCCGAGGGCCAGGCCCACGACGGCACCGGCGATCAGGGCGAGAACGAGCGCGGTCATATGACCTGACCGCCGGTGCCGTGTGCGGTGACGACGGGGAGCCCGGCGTCGGCCCACGCCCTCATCCCGCCTGCCACGTTGACGGCGGTGACGCCGCGCGCCGTGAGCAGGGCGACGGCGTACTGCGAACGGTTGCCCGAGCGGCAGATCGCCAGCACCGTCCGTCCCGCCGCGTCGGGCGGCAGATCGCCACCGGCGTCGAGGACGCCGAGCGGCACCCAGAGTGCGGAGGGCGATCGGCCGGCGGCGTACTCCTCCTGCTCGCGGACGTCGACGAGGACCGCCCGGCCGGTCGAGACCATCCGCTCGGCCTCGGCCGGGGTGGCCTGCGGCGGGGCGGGTGACTGGTGGGTCGAGAGCATGGCTGGCCTCCGATGGTTGCGAGTCGGTGGAAGCGGCGCACCGGCGCCGGTGACGCCCTGGTGGTGGCGAATGGCGGCCCGTGAACGGCGCCCCTTGCTTTCGATAATACCCATGGGGGTATCTTTGAGAGTAAGGGATACCCCACCCCGTATTTTTCCGGCTCACACGGGCGGCTCGATTCGGCCGCCTCGGGCCGAGCTGCCATGCGTCAGGAACAGGAGCGATCCACGTGTTCTTCGCCCAGTACTACCTCGACTGCCTCTCCCAGGCCTCGTACCTCGTCGCCGACGAGACCACCGGCCGCGCGGTGGTGGCTGACCCGCGGCGCGACATCGACGAGTACGTCGCGGACGCCGAGGGGCACGGCTTCACGATCGAGGCCGTGATCAACACCCACTTCCACGCCGACTTCCTGGCCGGCCACCTGGAACTGGCGGCCCGCACCGGCGCCTGGATCGGCTACGGGCAGCGCGCGCAGACCGAGTACCCGATCCGCCACCTCGCCGACGGCGAGCGGATCAGCCTGGGCGAGGTCACCCTGCAGATCATGGAGACCCCCGGCCACACCCCCGAGTCGATCAGCGTCCTCGTGTACGAGTGCACCGAGGACGCCGTGCCCTACGGCGTCCTGACCGGCGACGCCCTGTTCATCGGCGACGTCGGCCGCCCCGACCTGCTGGCCTCCGTCGGCGTGACGGCCGAGGAGCTCGGCCGGATGCTCCACCACAGTGTCCAGCACAAGCTGATGTCGCTGCCGGACGAGGTCCGCGTCTTCCCCGCGCACGGTGCCGGCTCCTCCTGCGGCAAGAACCTCTCCACCGAACGCCAGTCCACCATCGGTGCACAGCGCGCCACCAACTACGCCTGCGCACCGATGAGCGAGGACGACTTCGTCGCCATCGTCACCGCCGGCCAGTCCACCGCACCCGGCTACTTCGGCTACGACGCCACCCTCAACCGCCAGGACCGCGCCCTCTACGACACCACGCAGGCCCACCGCCCGCTCACCGAAGAGGAGTTCCGCGCCCACCGCGCAGCCGGAGCGGTCGTCGTCGACGCCCGCAGTCCACAGGAGTTCGCCGCCGGACACCTGCGCGGCTCCGTCAACGTCCCCGCCGACGGCCGCTTCGCCGAACAGGCCGGCGCCGTCCTGGCGCCGGACGCCGAGATCCTCATCGTGACACCGGACGGACAGGGGCAGGAAGTGGTGACCCGCCTCGCCCGCATCGGCTTCGACCGCACCGCCGGCCACCTCGCCGACGCGGAGAGCGCCCTCGCCGCGTTCGCCGACGACCTCACCCCCGCAAGCCGCCTCACCGTCGAACAGCTGCGCGCCGCCCTCGCCGCCGACCTGCCGCCGCTCGTCATCGACGTCCGCACCTGCGGCGAGCGCGCCGAAGGAGCCGTCGAGGGTTCCGTGCACATCGCCCTCAACGAACTGCCCGGCCGCCTGGACGAGATCCCAGCAGACCGCCCGCTCGTCCTGCACTGCGCCGGCGGCCACCGCTCCTCCATCGCCGCCAGCCTGCTGCGCCACCGCGGCTACGGCGACGTGTCCGACCTCCTCGGCGGCTACGCGGCGTGGGCAGCCGCCCGCCGGCCCGTCGGCTGAACCCGGCCCCTGGTCCGGAAGGAATACCCACCGGCGCTCGACCGCTTCCATAGATACCCGCAGGGGTATTTATGGAAGGGTTGTGGGAGTGATGGCGAACGTAAACGTTCAGGCGGCGGAGCCGCTCTTCACCGCCGGCGGGCGGCGGATCGACGTAGGCCAGCTGAAAGTTGACGGCCCTTCCGTCCGGATCGGCCGGGTCACTCTGGATGTGGGGCCCGAGACCGGCGGAACCTCCCGCATCTGGGCCGGACTCAGTCCGGCCGAGGCGCGTGAACTCGCCCAGCGCCTGCTCGACCAAGCGGCCCGTGCCGAGGGTGAGTCGTCACCCATGGCCGCCCAGGGGGTGGTCGAGGTTTTCCGTGCCGGCCCCCACGGCTGGGTCGCGACCGCAAATGGCCGGCACCTGCTCACCGCCGGAGGTCGCGCCTTGGCACCCACGCCTGTGGAGCAATTGGTGGCATCCGCGGCAACCTGCGCAGCCGAACGCGCCGCCCGGTTCCTGGAAGGCCGGGGCCTCCCGCGCGACACCCTGCGCGTCACCGCCCACTACGACGAACTCGACGACCAGCCCGCCAGGATCACCTCCCTGCGCCTGGTCCTGGCTCTACCGCCCGGCCTCGACCCGCAGCGGCACGCAGCGCTGCGCGACGCCCTCACCCGGTGCGCGGTCACCAACACCCTCCGGCACCCGCCGAAGGTCATGGTCGACCTGCGCTGACGGAGGGGGTGGACCGGTGCACCGTGGCGGGACATGCCGGAGGGGTGGGGTCTTGGGGCCGAGCCCACGACCTGAGTCGGCGCTTGCAGTGCGACGGGGCCTGGAAGCGGACCCTCCAGCTGTTGCAGGCAGCGGCCGATGCGACAGGCCTCATCACGTGGGACGTCGCCGCGGACTCCACCATCGCCCAGGCGCACCGGTACGCCGCCGGGGCGCGCAAAGGCGGGGCGTTGCAGAAGGAGCCACCCGGCGGCATCGACACCGAGCCGGACGAAGCGGCTGTGCTCGTCGCGGCCATCAACGAGCAGCCGTGACCAGCACGCCGCAGCAGGCCTCACGACGCAGGCCGCCGGGCCGCATCACCCGCCCCACGCATGATGCGGCCCGGCGGCCTGCGCCCATCGGTCCGTTGCGAAGCCGGTCGGTGCAACGTGCTTTTCCGGCAGCGCTCGGTTCGTCCGGCGGGCTCGTGGGCTACGCGGGGGATGCCTCGATCCGCTGACGAACGTCGTCCATGTCCACGGCGCGGACCTGGCGGATCACGTCCTCCAGAGCGGCCTCTGGCAGCGCACCGGGCTGGGCGTAGAGGACGATGCCGTCGCGCACCGCCATCAGGGTCGGGATCGAGGAGATTCGGAAGGAGGCGGCGAGCTGCTGCTGCGTCTGGGTGTCGATCTTGCCGAACACGATGTCCGGGTGCTTGTGCGACACGCGCTCGAAGACGGGTGCGAACATCCGGCACGGACCGCACCACGCGGCCCAGAAGTCCACGAGCACGATGCCCTCGCCGCCGGCGATCTCGTTGAAGTTCTTCTCGGTCAGCTCGACAGTGGCCATGGCCGATCTCCTCTCGTAGATACCCCCATGGGTATTTGAGCAGTGGAGTGCGGTCGGCTATTCCGCCCCGTCGGTTCGATCCACCTCGATGCGGACGGCGGGAGCCTGGTGGAGCGTGTTGTGGACGGTGCAGTGCGAGGCGACGGCGAGCAGTGCGTCGTACCGGGCAGGGTCCAGGCCCTTCGGCGGCTCCACGGTGAGGGCCACCTCGGCGACCCGGGCGGGGCGGTCGGTGGCCATCGTGAAATGGGAGTCCACTCGCAGCCCTTTCGGATTGACACCGTGCCGGGTCAGGTAACGGCCGGCGTAGAACGCCACGCACGAGGCGAGCGAAGCGGCGAACAGTTCGGTCGGGGTGGGGCCGGCGTCCTGGCCGCCGTCCTCGACCGGCTGGTCCACGACGAGGCGGTGGCCGCGAAGCGCGATTTCGTAGCGGTCTCCGGTCAGGTGCTCGATCCGGATCCGGCCAGGAGGGAGTGTTGCGCCGGAGTTGGTGGGTGAGGTGTGCTGCGCGGGCGGGGTCACGGTCTGCTCCTGTCGGCGGGCCGCGAAGCGGCCGATGGCGGTCGGGTCCATTTCCAGTGGAGATCGGTGCCGGGCGACGGGCCAGAGTCGACCGGCCCTGCCGGGAGGGCCCTTGATCCCTGCTCTGCGCCGATATATACCCCACGGGGTAAACTCGTGGGAGAACGACACTCTGGAGGTGCGCACATGCAGGTCGACGACGACGCGGTCGGCGCGGTCCTCAACCGCCTTCGCCGCGCGCAGGGTCAGCTCGCCGGCGTCATCGCGATGATCGAGGCCGGGCGCGAGTGCAAGGACATCGTGACCCAGTTGGCCGCGGTCTCCCGCGCTCTCGACCGGGCCGGATTCAAGATCGTGGCCAGTGGCATGCGCCAGTGCATGGCCGCTGCCGACGGCGACACGCCTCCGATGAGTGAGGCCGAACTCGAAAAGCTCTTCCTCGCCCTGGCCTGACATCGCGCCCGCCCATCGGCGGCGCCCCGTGCGGCGCGGTCCCGTGCCCTGCTGGGCTCCCTCCCCTGCGGGCGGGTCGGGGCCTGCGGCCGGACCGCGAGGGCGTGCGACACGCCCGGTGGCCTGCAGTGGAATGCAGATCTCCGTTTGGGCGTTGACGTACTCTGTTACATACCCCTAGGGGTATTCATGGGAGGTGGACCGTGGTTCGGGAAGTCGAAATCGAGGCGTTCGCCGCCGCACGGACTCGCGGTGCGCTGGTGCTCGACGTGCGCGAGGCCTTCGAGTTCGCCGCGGGACATGTGCCCGGCGCCCGCTGGGTCCCGCTGGGGATGCTCGCGGGAAGCCCCGCCGAACTGCCTCGCGACCGCGCCGTCATGGTGATCTGCGCTTCCGGCAGCCGGAGCCGGATCGGAGCCGAACTGCTCGGCCGCGCCGGATTCGACGCCGCCTCCGTACGGGGCGGGACCTCGGAGTGGTCGCTCTCCGGCCGCGATCTCGCCACCTGATCCCCCTGACCTCACGCCACGATCGGAGCACCCCATGGACTACGGCATTCCCCTCACCCTCGACCTGCCCTTCGACGAAGCGGTCGAGCGGGTGCGGGCCGCGCTCGCCGAGCAGGGCTTCGGCATCCTCACCGAGATCGACGTCCAGGCCACCCTGCGGGCCAAACTCGGCGAGGAGATCGAGGAGTACGTCATCCTCGGGGCCTGCAATCCGACGCTGGCCCACCGCGCCCTCCAGGTCGACCGGCGCATCGGACTGCTGCTGCCGTGCAATGTGGTGGTGCGTGCGGCCGACGGACGCACCGTCGTCGAGGTGATGGACCCGCAACTGATGGTGCGGGTCACCGAGCGGCCGGCGCTCGAAGCCGTGGCCGACGAGGCCGCCGGTCGGCTGCGCGCCGCGCTGGACGTCCTCGCCGGCTGACCGCCCATCCCGGGCCCGCTCCCGCGGGCCCTTTTCCCGGATTCCCATATACCCCTACCCGTATAGCGAGCCCGCCGGGCCGCCCTCGGAACGGAGCACCCCCCCCGTGAACCACCCGGACACCTCCCTCGCCCAGCCCCCCACCGCGCCGCCGCCCGGAACTCCGGGCCGAGCCGGCCTCCTAGGCCGCCTGGGCGCCTGGTCGGCCGAGCACTTCAAGGCCGTACTCGTGGGATGGCTGCTGGTCGTGATCGGACTCGGCGCCTTCGCACCCCAGGTCACCACCGCGCTGTCCGGCGCCGGCTGGCAGGCCAACGGCTCCGAGTCCGTGAAGGTCAGGCAGGTCGCCGAACAGCACTTCGCGGGCAACGCCTCCAGCGCCCTGCAGATCGTCGTCGCCGCCGACCGCCCGGTCACCGAACCCGCCGTCCAGCAGGTCATCGGCAAGGCCGAAGCCGTCGCCACCGCCGACCCCCGGATCTCCACCGTCGTCCCGCCCCAGCCTGGCACCACCATCAGCCAGGACGGCCGCACCGCCATCCTGCTCGCCGGCGCCAAGGCCAACCCCGACGACATGGTCCGCGCCGCCGACGACCTCAAAGGCCCGCTGAACGCCCTCTCGGGCGACGGAATCAACGTCCACGCCACCGGCGCCTCCGTGCTGTGGAGCGACTTCAACAAGGCCAACCACGACGCCATGATGAAGTCCGAGATCATGTCCTGGCCGGTCACGCTGGCCATCCTGGTCCTCGCCTTCGGCTCCCTGGTCGCCGCCGGACTGCCGCTGCTGCTCACCATGGCCGGGCTCGCCGCGTCCGCCGGTTCGCTCGTGCTGATCAGCCACCTGTTCCCGGTCTCCATCTGGGCGATGAACTTCGCCATGATGTTCGCCCTCGCCCTCGGCATCGACTACGCCCTCTTCATGGTGGTCCGCTTCCGCAGCGCCCGCATGGGCCGCTCGCTGTCCAGCGCCGAGGCGGTGGCGGAGACCATGGACACTGCAGGAAAGGCGGTGCTGCTGTCCGGTGCGACGGTGTTGGTCAGCCTGTCCGCCGTGATGCTGGTCCCGTCCCCGGCGTTCCGCTCGATGGCCGGCGGCATCATGCTCGCCGTGCTGTTCGTCCTCGCCGCCACCCTCACCCTGCTGCCCGCCGTCCTCGGCAAGCTCGGCCACCGCGTCGACGCCCTCGCCCTGCCCTGGGTGAAGACCGGCGAACACCGCTCCCCGCGCTTCGCCGCCTGGGGCGAACGCCTCTGGAAGCACCCGCTGCGCTACGGCGCTCTCGCCCTTGCCGCTCTCATCGCGCTCGCCGCACCGGTCGTCGGACTGCGCACCGCGATGCCGTCCATCACCGTCATCCCCGCCCACGACAGCGCCCGCGCCGGCTACACCGCCGTCCAGCAGGCCTTCGGCCCCGGCGCCCCCGGCACCCTGCAGATCATCACCCCCAGCGGGCAGGCCGCCGCCGTCGGCGCGCAGATCGCCCACACGCCCGGTATCGCGGGCGTGATGCCCGCCCAGAGCGCCGCCGACGGCTCCGGCTGGTCGATGATCCAGGCCGTGCCCTCCGTCGACCCGTCCAGCCCGCAGCTCGGCTCCACCGTGAACACGCTGCGGGCCGAACTCCCGCACGGCACCCTGGTGGGCGGCGCGGCGGTGGAGAACCTCGACCTGCAGCACCTGCTGACCCAGAAGACCCCGCTGGTCATCGGTGTGGTGATGGCCCTGGGCTTCCTGCTGCTGCTGATCGCGTTGCGCGCGCCGCTGATCTCCGCGCTCGGCACCGCCGCGAGTCTGCTCTCCACCGGGGCGGCGTTCGGCGTCGCCCGGCTGGTCTTCCAGGACGGCCACGGCGCGGGCCTGCTCGGCTTCACGTCGCAGGGCTTCCTGGACGGCTGGGCGCCGGTGTTCTTCTTCGCGATGATCTTCGCCATCGCGATGGACTACACCGTCTTCCTGCTCGCCTCCGCCAAGGAGCACTACGAGCGCAGCGGCGACCCGAAGGAGGCGATGGTCGGCGCGCTCGCGCACTCCGGCCGGGTGATCTTCGCGGCCGCCGGCGTCATGGTCGCGGTCTTCTTCACCTTCGCGATCTCCGGGCCGCTGCCGCCCAAGGAGATGGGCATCGTCCTCGGGGTCGCCGTCCTGCTCGACGCCGCACTGGTCCGCCTCGTCCTGCTCCCGGTCATCCTCCGGCTGACCGGCCGGGCGGCCTGGCACACCCCGGCCTGGCTCGACCGGGTCCTGCCGAAGGTCACCTTCTCCCACGGCTGACCTGGACACCGACTGTCGGTGGCGGGAGCGCAGTCCGGCGCCTCCGCCACCGGCGGTCCTGTTGTCTCGTCAGGTGGGCTCGTTCGGGCCATCGACGTTCGGGCTGCAAGCCAATGGGCGAATGGGCGGAGCAACTGGGCGGAACTGCACGTCCACATGGTGCCCAGCCGCACCTGCGGCCGAGCATCGGCCGGTGGAGACGGGTCGGGCCGTGCCGGAGCTCCCGGGAATGGGACATGGGCCTGGACCGGGGTTGCACCTTCTGCCGTCACAGGAGAGTCCATGATTCAGTGTTCGGACACCCACCGCTTCACGCGCTCGATCACACCCTCCGGATCGGGGACGGTCGAGTGGACGGTGAACTCGGCGTACCCGGGGTCGTCGATCGGCAGCGCGGGCAACGGATGCTCGCGCAGTCGCGCAACGAGGTACCCCGCGGCCAGCAGGTCACGGGACTTCTCCTCGTCGACATCGGTCTTGTCCGCGTGCCAGTAGGAGCCGTCGTACTCCACGGCGAGCCTCCGGCCGCCGATGAGCTCGACCGTGATGTCGACGTGCCAGACGCTGCGCCGGACGAACGCGTCAGAACGTGCGGCCTGACCGGACGACGCCCTGCCGAAGGCGCGCTCCGCGGCCTCGTGGTGGGCGAGTTCGATCTGGGACTTGCCGTGTTCCCTGCACTCGGGGCATCCGCTACCGACGGCGCGGGAGGCCAGGGGCGCCTGCCACACATGCTCGGGGTCCGTGGTGCAGACCCACGTCGGGACGAAGGCCGTCTGCCCGCTGGGACGCACGTGCCAGGCGGAGAGCGGGTTCACCGACGACCACTCGGCGGCGAGTTCCGGGAAGTGGAAGGCGAGCGAGTCGAGGATCGTACGGCACTCGGGGCAGCGCAGGCGCTGCCCCTTGTCCCGCTGGTCCGGCGTGTCCTGCCACTCGTGGCCGCAATCGGGGTCCTGCCACCACACCGTTCTGCGGGACTTGGGGGAGAGCTTGGCCAGGCTGATGCGGCCGTTGCGGCTCGGGTGCCACTGGGAGGCGATCTCCGGGCTGATCCTGAACGGGGCCGGATCGGCTTCGACGGCGTCCAGACCGGCGGTGCGCGTCTCCTGGCTCCGGCGGGAGGGGCAGCCCGACCGGAGGTAGGTGTACGGCGACACCCGCGGGTGGTGCCCGCTCGGACAACGGAACCGGTGCAACCGGCCGTACCCGGCGACCGGGACGGTCCGGGGGTCCTCGTCGTCGGCCCACGCCGCGAGCAGTTCGGGTACCTCGGAGACCGGCGTCACCTGGTAGCGCTCGTACTCCGCCTGCCATTCGGCGCGGCGTTTTGGTTCGCACGTCGGGCACGTCGCCCGGTGGATCATGTCGTGGACCCGGGCGGTGAACTGCAGGCCGCAGTCGGGGCAGCGCCAGGCCGCCTCCCGGCGGGCTGTGACGGTGACGGTCTCCCACTGTGCGAGGTCGCTCGTCCCGTGGTCCCACCAGTCGAGGACGGGGAGCCCGGAGTCCTTGAGCAGGGCCCGCTGCTTCTGCCCGGGCGGGTTGGGCGTCTGTCGTGCGCGGCTCGGGTTGGTCTGGCACCGGCAGCCGAACGCGATGTCCCCCATCCGTTCGGCGGCGAGGTGGTTGCAGTACCGGCACCGGACGTGATGAGGGTCGTCGTGGTACGACGGGTCGGTCAGTGCTGCCAGGTAGTCGTAGCCGTGCTTCTCCGCGTGCTCCCTGGCCTCAGCCGCGGGGACCGGCGTCAGATCCGCGTACGAGCCGTGGCGCCGTCGTTCGTCCTGCGCCCACTGGCGCCAGTAGCACGCTCGGCAGGTCGCCTCGTTCTCCGCGTTCTTGGAGAGGGTGTACTCGAAGCGGTAGTGGGCCTCGCAGCCGCACGTCAGGCACCGGGTCAGGCGCCACGCCGTCGGCTTGGCGAACGGCTCCAACGGCTCCAGTCCGCCGACGCGGAGGATGCCGGTGATGTGATCGTCGCACCAGGCATCGCGCGAACGCGTCCGGTACGCGGTCGGCTGCGAACAACCAGGATCCGAACACAGCTGAACCGGCTTCCCGGGCGATATAGGGCTCACCTGCGGGATTCTTTCATGGTCACGTGCTGTTCCCCGGGACGGGGCCTGTGCGGTACGTCTACGATCCTTGGTTTCTCCCCACCATGGCGGGTACCGCGATCGGCCAAGATCACCGACTGCCTACACTGACCCGATGCCCCGCTTCATGATCAAAAAGTGCTCCGTGCCGAGGGGCACAGTGCTGTCCGTCGCGGGTGCGCTCCTCGGCATGGCCACGGCCTGCGGCACCGGCCTGTCACCCGACGCTGCGCCGAACCCGCCCTCCGTGGCGGCCTCGTCATCCGCACTGCCGTTGTCAGTCCCGTCGCTGTCGCCCGTGCCGATGGCGGCTTCCACTCCGCCGGCCCCGGCCCGGACGTCCTCGCCGACCGCGCCTCTGGCCGGCGCCGCTCCAGCACCCACCAGGGGCAGCGCGACAGGGAAGCCGACAGAGACGGAAGGCCCGGACGGAGACTCCCCTGGGCGGCACGACGGGAGTAACTACGACAACCTCTCCCCTGAGGGCAAGGAAGCGCACGACACCGAGAACTGCGCCCAGATACCCGGCAAGAAGAAGGGAAGCTGCAACGAACCCCACCGCAAGTGCCGCGAGGCCGGCGCCACCGCAACCTCCTCGAACGGCCTGGCCCTCACCTGCCGGAGCTCTCCCAAGGACGGGCGCCTGCGCTGGCTCGCCGCGGGGGAATGACCCAGACGCCGTCCAGGCGGACAGGAGAACGCCGGTCAGACCGAGCCGCTTGCCGTCGTTCGCAGGACGCATGTGGGAACAGCGTTCTCGGCTGACCTTGTCGGTGCCCTCATTTAGGCTCGCAGGTCGAGACCGATAGGGGAGTCACGTGCTCGACTGTGCTCTGACCGCAGATGTTCCGCTCGGCCCGTTCGAGGGCACGCCCGTCACCGTCCATTCGGCCAAGGGCAAGAACGCCAAGCTCCATGCCGCGACGACGTGCACCCAGCTGCGTGCCCGTGACATCACGACGGCCGAGGTCCCGTTGAACGCGGAGACGATCGGCCGGATGTGCTCGCGCTGCGCGCAGTCGGGCACGTGGGTGCGCCCGGAAACCGGGCTGGGCGTTTTCCTCAAGGAACTCGGTGGGATCGGCCTGTTGTGCCAGCTGCGATCCCACACCGGGCCGGACGAGGACACCTGGTGGGACGAGAGCGAGGTCCAGGCTGCCGCAGACCTGCTGCGCACCGAGCCCGCAGTCGACCCTGACAGCGAGGAAGCGGACGGCGACGACGAAGAGGCGCGCGACGACGCCGAGCACGTGCGGGACAGCGTGTTCTCCGCCTGGCGGGATGCGGCGAGGAGTCTGAACCGGGCCCAGGCCGCTGCCGAGATTTTCCCCTGGCTCGCTGACTGGGCGGAGCCGAAACTGGCCGTGAAGAAGGAGTACCTGGAGACGCTGCGTGTGCAGGCTGCACGGTTCGTCGACCCGGACGGACTCCTGACCTGCGCGGCCGCGGCACTCCTGGACGAGCCGGACCTGCCCACCGACGATCCGGCGCTGACGGCGATCGGTACGCGGGAGGAGATCAACAGGGGACTGAAGGCACTGTGGCGGGACTGGCAGCGCAAGGCCGAAGCTGGCTGGGGCCGGCCGAGTGAGCGCTCGTACATCTCCTACACGCTCACCCACGGTATGCGCTCCAACCGCAAGGGCTACGCACAGGCATGTTCCGCCGCTGACGAGCTGGTCGCGTCCTGGGAGGACCTGGCGCGTGCCGCAGCTGCCAACGCCGAGCCCGCGCCGATCTTGCTGGTGACCGCGCACTTGTCGGAGGTCGCCGACGACTCCTCGCACCGGGACGAGCGGGGATTCCTCAGCGAACTCGACAACTGGACCACCGGCGTTCTCGTCACCTACCTCGCCGCCGCCGACTGGGCCCGGCGCACCCTCACCCTGCGGGTCCCGCCCCTCATCGCCGACCGACTTCTCGACTCCCGCGCCTCCCTCCTCGACTGCGAACCCCACACCACCGCCACGACCGAAACGACGACCGGTACCGGGGCCGAAACGGCCGTGGCCCACATCAGGCCGGGGATCTTCGACGACACCCCCGTCCGTGACCGCCAGTCGCTCGCCGCTGACCACGTGCGCGCGCTGCGCGCCGTCTCGGCGGGTGACGACCAGCTGTACCTGGTCTTCTCTCCGGACGGAGGACCGGAGGTCCTGCCACTGGCGGTCGTCGAGAGGCGGCTGGCCGCCGGGTGGCGCGGAACCATCATCGCCGGAGCCTCGGACCTGCCGGCGAGCGTCATCGAACCGTGGATCCAGGAAATCGGGCCTCGTCCCGACGAAGACGAAGAGGAGAGCGTCTGGCCCGCCCCCGTCCGCGATCCGCACGATCCGCGGTTCGGAGAGGACCTCGGTCTCGCAGACGGCGCCCGCACCACCGCTCGCCTGAGGTACTGGAGGGAGAACCCTGAACAGGAGCTGCGCTGCCTGGCCATGGCACGCGGCGCGGCGGACCTGCGCACTCTCGACGGCGGCCCCGACCGCGACGGCCGCCGCCGCACCGTGTCCAGCGCGGTGTGGCACGGCCTGCTGGTCAGCGCCCGCCGCCTTCGCCTCCAACCGTTCGAGCAGCCCGGCACCGACCGATGGCACCGCGGCAGCGGAATCCCGCTGGGCGTCCTCGCCGATGTACAGGTCTACACCACCGATGCCGATCCTGGCTGGCAACGCAAGGGCCACTCACCGTTCTGCTCACACTCCGGAGAACGCGGCGTCACCGAGCACGACGACCTGCTGCGCATCGCGGACCTCCTCGCCCGCGACGACTTCGACTGGTGCAGCAAGTGCGACGGCTTCGCGGTACGGCGACTGACCGACACCCAGCTGTCCTACTACCGGGCGGCCCACCGCCTCCACGACGTCGCCCGGAAGCTCGATTGGGACCCAGGCACCACACTCGGGATCGACTGGGAGGCGCTGGCCGCTCAGCTGAGCGAGCTGTCCGACTGGCACCCGATCGGCGAGAAGTACTGGGACGCCCCGGAGTCGTGGCGCTGGAGCGAGATCATCCGCGACCTCCGACGGCGCCTTGAGGTAGCTCGCCACCAGATCTCCTGACGAAGAGCCCTACTGCACGGGGGTGTCCTGCGGGCGACTACGGCGCTCGCAGGACACCCCCGTGATCGGGCCGACAGAGCGCCGACTGCCGACTGGCGGTCTCCCCGTTTCTTGACGCGGTGATTCCATGATGGTGTCATTGAATCGTGCTGTATTCCGTGCCTGAGCTCGAAGATGCCGACCTGACTGTCCTTGGGGAGATCGAGGACATGCGGGATCGGCTGCGCCTGCACCTGCGCACGCCCCGCCGATGGGAGGGGCAGCTGCGGCGCAACCTGACCGCGCGGGCGATCGCCGGGTCGAACACGATCGAGGGCTACGCGGCGAGCGTGTCGGACGTCGAGGACATCATGGTCGGAGAAGCCCCGATCGAGGCGAGCGACACCGTCGCGGTCGAGATCGAGGGCTCTCGGCAGGCGATGACCTACATCCAGCGCCTTGCTGAGGTCGGTGAGGATTTCGCGTACAGCAAGGGGCTGCTCAACGCGCTGCACTTCATGATGCAGGGCCACCACCTGGTCAAGCGCCCCGGCTGGTGGCGCACCGGACCGGTGTACGTCACGTCGGCCGAGGACCCCACCATCGCGGCCTACACCGCGCCGGACGCTGGCCTGGTCCCGGTGCTCACCGGTGAGCTGGTGGAGTGGCTGAACGACGGTGACCTCGACGCACCCGGACTGGTACGGGCGTCGATGGCGCACCTCAACCTGGTGGCGATCCACCCGTGGTCGGACGGCAACGGGCGGATGTCCCGCGCCCTGCACACCCTGGTCCTCGCCCGCGAGGGGATCATGGCGCCGGAGTTCTCCAGCATCGAGGAGTGGCTCGGCCGGGCCCGCAACACCTACCGCTACTACGACGTCCTCGGTGAGATCGGCGGCCCCGTCTGGACCCCCGGGCGGAACACCCTCCGGTGGGTTCGGTTCTGCCTGCGGGCCCACCACCAGCAGGCCCAGAGCGTCGAGCGGCAAGTGAACAGCACCCGTGAGGTCTGGACATCCCTCGACGAAGCCGTCGAGCAGCGTGGCTGGCCCAACCGGGTGCTCTACGCCCTTTACCCCGCGGCCATGGGCAACCGCGTGCGGAGGGCCACGTACCAGGCCGACGCCGAACTGAGTGAGCAGCAGGCACAGCGCGACATCCGCGAACTCGTCCGCGCCGGCTGGCTCGCCGCGAAGGGTGAGGCACAGGGCCGCTACTACCTCGCAGGCCCCAACCTCCCCGAGGACATCACCCGCGGAGTCCGTGAGCCCCGGCCGCTGCGCGACCCCTACGCGTGACCCGGCAGGGCGGAGGAGAAGCTGCCGCACCAGCCGGGCCTTTCTCACACCCCGCTGCCCGCCATCACCGGCGCTCGGTTGCCATGTGGCCAGTGTGTCTCGGCGCAGCTCGGGACTGTCACCGGGAACCGGGTGGCTTGGGCCACGCCGTTCCGTCTGCGGCAGCCGTGAGGATGTCTCCGAGGCGGAGCCAGGCGGTGGGGCCGGAGTTGCTGATCGGGCTGTCGGCGAATCGCTGCCAGGCATGGAGGTCGTCGCCGAGCGCTGCTTCGACCAAGGCGATCACGGTGGGATGCGTGCTGTTGTAGCGGTGACCGCGGGCCTTCAACGCAGTCCAGGCGGGCAGGGCCAGAACGGTCTCGTCGGGGCAGTCGGGCAGGGCGAGGACCTCCCGGGCCCACGCCTCCCGGTTGGCGGGGTTGCCGCCGAGCCTGAGGCGAAGCTCATGGGTGAGGGTGTGGACGGCGTGCTGCGGGTCGGAGTGGCGGGCGAGGACCGAGGCGAACGCCGGTTGACTGCGGTGGCCGTGCCAGGCGACGGACAGCAGTGCCTTCTCCACGAGCGCGTCGTCACCGGCGTGCCGGTCCAGGTACGCGTCGAGTACCTCCGTGGTGACGGCGGACAGGCTTCGGACCGTGACTTCTTCGGGGTTGCCGAGGGCCGTGCGACGGGTCGCGGGCGGCTGCGGGGCGGGGTCGGCTCCGATCCGCGTGATCGCGTCCAGGAGTTCGTCGAACTGCCTCCGGTCCTCCTGGGACTTGTAGTCGTACGACTGTGCACCGGACCGGCTGCGGCGGGCGTCGCGGATCACCAGTCGAACGGTCGCTTCGACGGTCGGTGTGAGCTCGGGCAGGTGGACCAGCATGTCGCGTACCCAGCGCAGGTCGGACGCTGTGCTGATTCCGTAGAGGTCTTTCGGCTTCCAGGTTCGGAGGGCCTGCACGGCCGTTTCGGCGAAGTGCCGCCCCAGGTCGGCGAGTTCGTCCGGATGGCTTCGCCAGGTGTGGGGGTCGCCGTAGGCGGGCTTGGCCTCGGCGGGGTTCAGGATGAGGCGCCACCGTCCGTCGGCCGCGTGGCTCACCCAGGACACGGCGGAATCGGTGCCCCAGTCGGTGTCGAAGACGTCGTCCCGTAGGTACAGGAACTCGATGTCTTTTCGATCGGTCTCGTCCAGGGCTGAGAGCTCGGCGGCGAAGCGCTGCCGGGCCTCCTCCTTCGAGGAACCGTCCTGGAGGAAGCCGCAGATCCGGGTCGTGAGCATGGCGGCGCCGAACCCGGAGAGGTCATCCAGCGCGATCTGCCTGAGGAGTTTCGGCTCGACCGTCCACGGCACGCTGCCGAGCAGTTGGTCGCGGATGACCCGGTTGGCCGTGGTGCCGGCAGTCCTGTCGATGAGCTGGGAGTGCCGGTTAGGGTGCTGTTCGAGCACGGCCGACCACATGTGGCCCCACGAGTCGAACGCTGCCCTGATCCGGTCGGACCAGGCGCCGGAATCCTCGTCCTCCAGACGCGCGCGGTCGAGGCCGTCGGGCAGGAGAGCGACGGCGGCCTCGAACACGGCGTCGTGGAGGCGTCCCGTACGCAGAACCACCTGTGCGGGCGTCGGCTCCTTGAGTAGCTCGGGCGTCATGTGCACTGGTTGCGGCACCCGCCTTCGCAGTTCGTCGGCGACGGCCGCGCAGAGGCCGACCGGCCGGTCGGCGGTGCCGAGGGAGCCGAGCCGGCGGTCGGAGCAGCGGCGCAACGCGTCAGCCCGCAGAACCGGATCGCAGTCGGGGTGGATGAGCGCGAGGACCACCAGCGACGTCGACCCGGCGAGGTACTCGTACTCGCTCTCGCTCTGCCGCAGCCCGTTCGCCACCGCGGCCTCCAGCAGCCAGGCGGGTGCCGAATCCCGGTACGGCTTGGCGAGTAGCGCCGCGAGGAGCGGCCCGCCTTGCTGGCTGTCGGCCACGCCACGGGCCTGTTCGGCTACCATCCGGGCCGCCGCGGACCCGGGCTCGGCACCGGCCGCCACAGTGGCCAGGAACTCCACAGGCAGCCTGGTCTTTTCGGTGGCCATTCCTGCTTCCCTCTCCCCGGTGACTCGTCAGAGCCCATCCTGCTCCATCGGTCGGACAATCCGGGAACGAGCGACCAGACGGGGGCGGGACTGTCACGGCTTCACCGGGGACAACCCCTCGGTGACTCGGGTACGGTGTCGGACAGGATCAGGTCCGGACCGCTGACGGCATCGGCGGAACCAGCCTCGGCCGATGCACTTTTCCACCGTCCGCAGGCACGTCAGCAGCGTGCCCACCAGCGGAACTCCACTCTCTTTCGCGCGCCCGTACCGGGACGCGCCTTCCACCGCACCGGAGTTCCCCGCATGCCCGAACACCATCTCAACGCCGCACCCCGCGACTTCCACTGCGAACACACCCCCAGCAAGAGCCGCGTCCTCGCACTCCTCTCCCACGACAACGGCCCCGACTCGCTCCAGGCCGTCCTCACCTGCCGCGACCCCCAACTCGCCCACCGCGCAGCCGAACTGCTGCGCCGGACCCTGCGCCGGGCGCCCGGCGCTCTGCCTGCGGAGTCCGTCGACGGCCTGTGCGGGCAGTTGCCGGACGCCCCGGCGTCCTCGCTCCGACAGGCGGTGGCCCACATCGCCGCCGGCACCTGGCCGACCACCGCCGGAACACACATCACCTGGCCCGAAGAGGCCGAGGTCGAGGAGCCGGGCCAGGACGACGACACCGACAGCCAGGACGGCGGCGACAACGACGAAGCCCCGGAACCCGACGGCCCCGCACCAGGCGAGCTGCGGCTTCGTAACCTGCCGGGCCACGTCGTTCGAATCACCACACTCCGCGAGTTCCACGTCCACGACCGGCAGGCCCTGCTGGACGCGGCCGGCGAGCAGGGCTGGGAGCCGATGCCCGCCGACCAACTCGACGACGGCGACCCGCACGACGTGGTCGGCGCGGTCATGTGGCTCGCCGAGCCGCCCGTCGACGTCGACGGGGCGGACAGCCTCACCGACCAAAGCCAGGGCTCGCTGCTCCAGCGGAGCAACGGCGACGAGGTAGCCGCCTGGAGCACGGAACCCGTCGTGGCGGACTTCGGCCCCGGCCGACGAGACGCCAAGGCCGAGCAGCCCGCAGAGAGCGGCCCCGGCGAGGAACTCCCCGACTTCGCCACGCTCTTCACCGTGGAGACCCCACACTGCGACGACCCGGAGTGCGAGGACGAGCGCTGCCTGTGGCAGCTGACCCCCCGCACGGCCGACCTCCTCCACACCGCCCTGTCACTCCTGGCCGACGAGGCGTACGAGGACGCGGAGGAACTCGGCGACGGACGCCTCGTACCGGATGAGCACGAAGGCAACTGGGGCGTGTTCCCACGCCTGCCGAAACTGACCTTCGCCACCGACCTCCATTGGCGGCGCCGCTTCGCCCGCGCCGCCGACGACCTCGCCGACGACCTCGCACACGGCCGCCGGCCGCGGCCGACCTGCACCGCCGAGGAACTCGCCCTGCACCTCGCCATCGCCGACGCCGGCGACAGCGCCGACGAGATCGAGGACGACCCCGACGACACCGAGCACAGCACCCTGCCGGTCCACCGCGACGACTACGACTTCGACGCCTGCACGGACACGTTCTTCCAGGACACCGACGTCCTCATGCTCTACAGCTCCCGCTTCGACGGCATCGAGGACCCCGACGGCGACGCCAACCGCCAGCTCGGCGTGGGCGACCTGCGCGCACAGGCATGGTTCGAACCCTTCGGGAACGTCACGGCCCGCGACCCCCACCGCGGCTTCCGCCGCTGATCCTCCGGGCTCGCAGCGGACGGTGGGCGGAGGTGCGAAGGCACCGTTACCCACCGTCCGCAGCGACCAGGAGCCTCTCAGGTCTGGCACGGTGCCCAGCCGCTTCTCGACGCGATCGGCGAACGGACGGTCGAACGGAACCGGGCAGCCTCCCGCAGCGGTAGCCCTTGTGTGGGCTGCCCCATTGTCGGGGAACGCCTGACCAAGGAGGTCAGAGGGTTATCCGGGGTGACTTGATCAGGCCGGCAAGACCCAGGCCCTCTTCCCCGCATGCCTCCGATTAGCCACTCTCTGCGGATGGTCAACAGGTGCCGTGCGATGAAGAAGGACATGAAGCTCTGCCGGAACCGGGTTGCCAGCCCTGGGCTCCGCTGCCACCTGCACCAGGGCCTGCCCGCCGGCCGACGTCCCGTTGAGCCGTCGTCACGCAGGCGGGCAGCGGGTGGTGCACCCGCAGCGGCGGCCGGCCGAAGGCCGCGACGGCCCAGTTCCACGGTGAATCGCCCCTCATCGAGCACACCGGCCACGCCGCCGTCGAGGACACCCCGCATTCCGGCCCAGCGCACCAGGCCCAGGCCCGCTCCGAGCCCACTGCGGGTGGTGACCCGCGCCGAGACGGACAACGCCGCCCGCGTATGTGCCGACCTCGTGGCGGCGGGCGGCGGTGACACCATCGCCGCCCGCCGCTGCGGCACGTCAGCGACACCACCTGGAACGCCCTCGTCGAACGCCACCGGGGAAGCGGCTGCGAGGCGCTCGCCACGCTCGCCCGCGCACTCCTGGACGGGAAGAAGTCGCTGCACGGCATCGTCGGCAATGCCGTGGGCAGGCTGCTGGCCGCCCTGGGGCGGCCCCGGATCGAGCAGGTCTTCGCCCGGGAACTCGCCGCCCGCGTACCGCTGCCGTTCGGACAGGAGGTCGCTGTCGCGGCGCGCGGCCTCCAGGTGGCCGGAATCTTCGTCTGCTTCACCAGCGGTGCCGTGATGCAGGACTGCGCATGCCTGCGAGACCTACTCGAGCACGAAGGCAGGGCGCAGTTCGAGAACCTCCTCCAAGGGGCCCTGAACGACTGGAGCGAACTGCCCACCCGAATGCACGACGGCGCGGTCCTGCCCGGAAACCAGCGGCCGTGACCGACAGACCCGCGCGAGGCCGCCCGTAGCGGTCCGCCGTACGATGGGCAGGACGCTGGACCGCGCGCGCCAGGGGTATCCATCGTCCGAGGCGCTCGTTAGAGTGGCGGGCCGGTCTGCTGAAGAGGAGTGTGAGGTGCGTGGCTGCCACAGCTGACCACCTCAAGGCACTCCTCAACGCCCACGCATCAGGCGACGAGGACCGCTTCTACAGCGTCGCCCTCCAGGTGGCCGCGAAGTCCGCGCGCCAGGGCCACGGCAAGCTCGCCGTCGAACTCCGGGAGATCATCGACGCCGCCCGCGCCGAGAAGATCCCCAGGCTCGCCCCCACTCCGGTCGTCCAGCCCAGGGGCGAACTCGCCAGCCTTCTCACCGCCGGCTATCCCGATGTCCGCCTCGACGACATGACCCTCGCCGACGACGTCCGCGCGCCGCTTGACAAGGTCCTGCACGAGCAACGCCAGCGAGCCCGCCTGGAGCGCTTCGGCTTCACCCCCGTACACCGCATCCTCCTGTCCGGGCCACCCGGCACGGGCAAGAGCATGACCGCCGCCGCACTGGCCAAGGAACTTTCCCTGCCGCTGTTCACCATCCGCCTCGACGGACTGATCAGCCGCTTCATGGGAGAAACCGCCGCCAAACTCCGCACCGTCTTCGAAGCCGCCGCCGAGACCCGCGCGGTCTACCTCTTCGACGAGTTCGACGCCCTCGGAGCGGAACGCACCGCCGGCAACGACGTCGGCGAAGCCCGCCGCATCCTCAACTCCTTCCTCCTCTTCCTCGACGAAGCCCCCTCCGAGAGCCTCGTCGTCGCAGCCACCAACCACCGCCACCTCCTCGACCGCGCACTCTTCCGCCGCTTCGACCTCGTCGTCCACTACGCACCACCCTCCCCCCAGCAGGCGATCGAGATTCTGCAACGACGCCTAGCCGGGATGGACACCACCGGCGTACCTTGGTCCGACCTGATCACCAAGGTCGACCAGCTCAGCCACGCCGAGCTGGTCAAGGCCGCCGAATCCGCGGCCAAACGCGCCATTCTCGGAGGCAACGACGTGGTCGACCAACACCTCTTGACCGAAGGACTGGACGAGCGGCACGCGCTGCGCCATGCCTGACCCGGCCCCGTCGCGGTTCACCCCGCACCTCCTGGTCCCCTGGGAGCCGAAGACACTCACCCCGAGGCCCTCCGGCTCCACCTGGGGTGGGCAGTTCGCCGACCGCTCCGCCGACCGGCAAGGCCATGTGGACCGTCTGCTCGACGGCCTCGAAGAAGCCCGGCAGGCCTCCACCGTCGACCGTGGGGAAGTAGACGCTGCCGAACGGGCGAGCGGTTTTGCGATCCGGGTGGAAGCCGCCGACTCGTATGACCTTCAGGTCGACAGCCTCGCCAACTCCGGGCTGACGCTCATGAGTGTTCACGAGGCGACCGGCAGCAGCCCGCAGGAAGCCGTCATCTGGATCCCCGACGGGCGGGTCCAGGCGTTCGCCGAGAAGATCAGCCAGTTCACCCAGGACACCCCGAGCGGCAAGCCGAAGCAGCAGGGTGCCGTCGCCAACACCGAACGCATCCAGCACGCCCTGCTCGACCACCTCTGGCAGGACGACGCACCACTGCCGGACATGAGCGAACACCGCTGGTGGGAGCTGTGGTTCGACCCGGGCATCACCGAGACCGACCAGATCGCCGCCCTCCAGCGGATCGCCGCCGCCAACGGCTGGCCGGTCGCCGACCGGTCGATCACCATCGGCGACTACCGGATCGCCCACGTCGCCACGACCGGTACCCAGCTCAAGACGCTCCTGGCCACCAACGCCTGCCCCTCCGAAGTGCGGCAGCCCAGCTTCGCCGAGCAGATCCACACCACCGCCCGCACCCTCCAACGCGACCTCACCCTCGACCTCGCGACCCGGCTGAAGCACGCCGCCGCCGACGCACCCGTCGTGTGCATCCTCGACACCGGCATCCACCAGGAGCACCCGCTCCTCAAGCAGGCCCTCGCCGGACGCGCGCAGAGCGTCTTCCCCCACGAAGGACCCGACGACAACAACGGCCACGGAACCAAGATGGCCGGCCTCGCCCTCCTCGGCGACCTCGCCGACGCCCTCGAATCCACCGGCACCATCACGCTCGCCCACGGCCTGGAATCCGTCAAAATCCTTCCGCGGCAAATCCGCCACGACGACACCCCGCGAAGCCACGCGGAAGTCACCGTCAACGCGATCGCCGACGCCGAGACCGGCACCGTCGACCAGCCCCACGCCCGAGTCTTCTCCATGGCCGTCACCCAGCGCTCCACACCCGAACGCAACGGCACCGACGGCCGGGCGAGCCTGTGGTCCGCCTCCCTCGACGCGCTCGCCGCCGGCACCGACATCGCCGTCCACGACGACCGCATCGAACTCCTCGGCGCCCCCGACCTCGAGGCCTCCCGGCTCATCGTCGTCTCGGCCGGCAACGTCCGCGAACACCCCCTCACCCACCTCCGCCAGGACGACGGAACCCTCCAGCACCTCGCACTCTGCGACACCTCCCCGATAGAGAACCCGTCCCAGGCCTGGAACGTCCTGACCGTCGGCGCTTACACCGACCTCGCCCAGCCGCCCCAGGACGCCATGTTCCACGGCTACCGGGCCCTCGCCGCCGCCGGCGAACTCTCACCCTTCAGCCGCACCTCCGTCGCCCTCCCCGTCAGCACCCCCATCAAGCCGGACATCGTCCTCGAAGGCGGAAACCTCCTCGTCGACGCCGACGGAACCCTCACCGACGAACACGACATCGTCAGCCTCACCACCACCCACCACGGCCTCGACCGACCGCTCACCACCGCCAACGCCACCAGCGCCGCCACCGCCCAGGCCGCACGCCTCGCCGCCATCGCCCACGCCGCCTACCCCGCCCTCACCCCCGAAACCATCCGGGCACTCCTGGTCCACGAAGCACGCTGGACCACCGCCATGACCGACGGGATCCTCAACGCGAACGGCCGCCGCCGCACCGGCAAGGGCAACGGCAGCAAGCACTTCGCCCGCACGGTGCTGCGCCGCTACGGCTGGGGAGTGCCGACCGAGGAACGGGTCCTGTCCAGCGCGACGAACGCCGTCACGCTGATGATCCAGGGCTCCCTCATCCCGTTCCGCCGAGACAACGGCCGCGTTCAGCTGGGAGAGCTCAAGCTCCACCAACTGCCCTGGCCACGCGAGCAACTCCTCGACCTCGGCGCCACCCCGGTCCAACTGCGCGTCACCCTCTCCTACTTCGTCGAACCGAATCCCGGCCGGCGCGGTGTCATGGGCCAGCACACCTACGCCTCCCACAGGCTGCGGTTCGCGATCAAGGGGTCCCTGGAAAACCTGTCGGACTTCGAAGGGCGTGTCGCGAAGGATGCGCAGGCCGCGAACGACGGCATGACCACGGTCGGCAAGTTCGAGGGCGACAAGGCCTGGCTCGTCGGCTCCGACAACCGCAACCGCGGCTCCCTGCACGCCGACATCTGGAGCGGCACCGCCGCCGAGCTCGCCGACTGCGGAGCCCTGGCGGTCTACCCGGCCGGCGGCTGGTGGAAGTACAACAACAGATCCGACCGCGTCGGCCGCCCGGTCTCCTACGCCCTCCTCGTGTCCCTCACGACACCCGAAGTCGAGACCGACCTCTACACCGCGACCGCGGTACGACTCGACGTGCCCATCCCGACCGATCTGGCCGCGCGAGTAGAGACTGCCTCCGGAGTCCCCGTACAGCTGCCTCTGGGCTGGTAGACCGCGGCACTGTTCCGGCGGAGCGGGAGGCCAGCCGATCCCGCGACCTGAAGGCCACCCACCCCGGGACACCGGTCCGATGCTGTTGCACCGGACCGGCGAGGGGCCCCGTCCGCCGCTACCGCTACGCGGCGAGAGGCAGGTCGTCGTCGCCGCGGGGGACGGCTCGGAGCCGGCTTTCCTGGGCTTGGTCGAGGGCTCGGGCGAGGGCGTTGACGGCCTGGTCGGCGGAGTCCTTGAGGAGGTGACCGTAGAGGTTGATGGTGATGGCGAGGGTGGAGTGGCGCAGGGTCTTGGAGACCACGGCGACAGGGACATCCTCGGCGATCATGATGCTGGCGGCGGTGTGGCGCAGGTCGTGCAGCCCGATGCGGGGCAGGCCGAGTTCGGCGGTGCGCTTGCGGAGCTGGTCGAGGACCCACTGCGGGCGCAGCGGCGTACCGCCGGGGCGGGCGAAGACCAGGCCTTCCAGCCGGCCGTCGGGGTGGGTGCTCATCTGGATGGCGGCCTGGCGGTGGAGGGCGGTCATGACTCTGGGGGAGAGGCTGATCCAGGCGCGGCTGGCTTCGGTCTTGGGCTCGCGGAGGTGGATCTTGCCGTTGTCGATGGCGGCGAGGGTCCAGCGGACGTAGAGCTTGCGGTCCATGAGGTGGACGTCGGACCAGTGGAGGGCGAGCACTTCGCCGCGGCGCATGCCGGTGCCGAGCATGACCTCGAACAGGTCGGTCAGCTGGTCCGCGTACTGCTCGGCGCCGTGGCGCAGGAAGGCCGCGGCCTCGTCGGGGGTCCAGCAGGTGCGCTCCTCGGCGCGGGGCTTGGGCGGCACGGAGTGCTTGGCCGGGTTGTAGCGCAGCCCCCAGGCACGGACGGCGGCGTTGAGGGCGTTGCGCAGGGTGGAGACGATCCGGTAGACGGTGACCTTGCCGCGCTTGGCCTTGCGCTGGGCGGCGATCCAGCGCTCGATGTGCTTGGGGCGCAGGTCCGGGAGTCGGTAGTGGCCGAAGGCGGGGATCAGGTCCCGCTCCACGCACGCCTCGTAGCCGGCGTACGTGTTCGGCGCGAGCACCTCCTTCTTCACGGTCAGCCACTGCCGCAGGAAACTCGTCACCGTGACGCGCCGGTCCTCATACACCCCGCGCAGCTCGCCGTTCAGCACCGCCTTCATCTCCCGGGCCGCCTCCGCACGGGTGGCGAACCCACCGCGCCGGCGGGTCTTGCGCTTTCCGTCCTCGGGGGCAAGGTCGACGCAGTACGTCCACGACCCGTGACCCGCCTCCTCCAGCAACCGCACACACCACGGACCCAGCTGCCTCCCGTGACCGTCCGAACAACCACACCGCCGATACACCCGACCCCGCTGCGCACGCTGTCCCATGAGCTTCCCCTTCTCTGGACTTGCTGGTGACTCTGGGGCAAGAGTGGCTGCTGTGTCTGGTGTGGCGGCAGAGCGTGCGGGGCGGTGCGCGAAGCACTCAGAACCACACGGCGAAGACACGCTCAAGACGACACACCGCCCGGAAGATCACCATCCGTAGCCAGTGGGTAAGCGACCATGATCCGCCCGCAGGAGCTGGACCAGCAAGCCGACCAGCGCCGTCGACACAGCGGCTGCAGGGCGCGCACGGCGGTGCCTGCTGAAAGGCCGACAGATCTCGGTCACCGGCAGTAGCTACGGTCGGGTCGCCGGCCCTGGGACCACTTTGGGACCACACCCGATGAACGCCCATGAACGCTGATGGGCGAAAACGGACACTTGTGCACGAAGTAAACAGTGAGCCACTGTCAGCTCCGCGCCGCACTGTTCTCGCCGAAATCCTCCAACTCACATTCACCTCACGGTAGTTGAGCAACAAAAAAGCCGAGGCCTCAAGGCCTCGGCTGCCGACAATAGTTGAACCCCTTGACTGGGGGTCAAGGGGTCGCAGGTTCAAATCCTGTCGTCCCGACCAGCGTTTTCGCAGGTCGGAGGCCGCTTTCACCGTGAGGTGGGAGCGGCCTTGACGTGTTTTCTGGGTCTTGTGAGTGCATTGTGAGGGCGGGATTTCGCCCGAGCTGAACGTCGACGGCTGGTCCAACACCCGCCGCATCCAAAGCGCCTCGGCTGGCTCAGCCCCGATGAGTACGAGGCGAAGTACTGCACCGACCAGGCGACGGCCGAACCAGTGGCCGTCGAACCGCCTGAACCCGTCCTGACCAGGTAATCAGCACCTCCCGCACAGCGGGGGAAGCTCAGGTGCGAAGGACCCGGACGAGCTGCTGGTCGGCCGCTGGACCGGACGCACCAGCATCCTCGACCCCTACAAGCCCTACCTTCACCAGCGGTTCGCCGAGGGCCACACCATTGCCCGGCTCCTGTTCGAGGAGATCCGGCAGCGCGGATTCCCGGGCCAGGAGCAGATCGTGCGCGTCTACGTGCGTCGGCTGAGGGAGGCGTTCCCCAGTCAGGACCCGCCCCGACGCATGCCCTCCGTCAGGGACGTGACGAGCGGGATCACCCGCCGCCCCGACCGCCTTCGCGGCGAAGACGCCCAGCAGCTCAAGGAAGTCCTCGCCCGAGTCCCGGTGTTGGCGACCACCGCCGAGCACGTCAGGGCCTTCGCCGAGCTGATGAACGACCGCCGCGGACGAGAGCTCAAGGACTGGATCACACGGGTCCAGCAGGACGAGGTCCCGGCCCTTCGCGGCTTCGCCACCGGCCTCCTCCAGGACCTCGATGCCGTCGTCGCCGGCCTGACCCTGAGCTACAGCTCCGGCGCGGTCGAGGGCCACAACAACAAGATCAAGATGATCAAGCGTCAGATGTTCGGCCGCGCGGGCTTCGACCTCCTGCGCAAACGCGTCCTCCTCACGGCATGAGGTCGCGGGTCGTGGTGGCGTGGACGGTCACGCGGTCGGCGTGGATGGTCAGGGTGTTGACCGCGACGTCGCAGGTCTGGTGGAGCCAGAGGTCTTGGAGGAGATCGTCAGCCACGACCGTTCATGATCGCGGGTCCGGTGACGCTCCGTGGCTCCAGCACGGAAAGTGATCCAGAACCCCAATGTGAGGCCGGTCTCAACGGTTCGATCGTCGGCCATCGTGCGCTCTCGCTGGTTCAGTCGTTGTCGGTGGCGGTGGGGACGCGGCGGAGTTCGCGGCCCCGCATGCGGTAGGACTCGCCCTTGAGGGAGTGGACCTCGGCGTGGTGGACGAGTCGGTCGATCATGGCGGCGGCGACGGTCTCGTCGCCGAAGGTCCCTCCCCAGCGGCCGGAGGGCGGCACCACCGATGCGATCGGTGGTGCCGCCCTCTGCCAACTCGGCTTCACGGAACCCTGAGTTGTCCGGTCTCCGCGGATCTCGAAGTTCGGTGCATCTGCTGACCTGGGGTGTTGCAACGACTCCTGGAACCCGAGGTGAACCCCGCGGCCCTACGGTGTCCCGAACCCGTCGAGGGTGGCGTACTGGCCGGAGAGCTTGGTGACGGTGATGGTGTGGTTGCCGGTGCCGAGTCCGCCGGCGGAGTAGATGGGGACGTTGGCGTGGCGTTTGCCGTCGGCAGGGACGGTGTTGACGATCTGTTGGGTGCCGCCGTCGATGGTGATGCCGAGGTTGCCCTGGTCGGTGCTCTGCTCGCCGAAGACCTGGATGAAGTCGCCGGAGAACGAGTAGGTGGCCGTGGAGCCGTCCGCCGTCGCGTAGTGGACGTCGTTGCCGAGGTCGCCGAAGCCACGGTTGCTGAGAAGGGAGAACCCGCTGTAGGAGATCGAGGAAGCGGTGTCGTCGACGCGCTTTGCGGGGGGCTGGATGACGGCGAATCCGTCGAGGGTGGCGTACTGGCCGGAGAGCTTGGTGACGGTGATGGTGTGGTTGCCGGTGCCGAGTCCGCCGGCGGTGTAGACGGGGACGTTGGCGTGGCGTTTGCCGTCGGCAGGGACGGTGTTGACGATCTGTTGGGTGCCGCCGTCGATGGTGATGCCGAGGTTGCCCTGGTCGGTGTACTGCTCGCCGAAGACCTGGATGAAGTCGCCGGAGAACGAGTAGGTGGCGGTGGAGCCGTCCGCCGTCGCGTAGTGGATGTCGTCGCCGAGATCACCGAAACCGCGCTTCCCGTGGTAGCTGAAGCCGCTGTAGGAGATCGAGGTGGCGGTGTCGTTGGCGCGGAGCATGGTGGGCGTGGCCGGAGCCGTGGTGAATCCGTCGAGGGTGGCGTACTGGCCGGAGAGCTTGGTGACGGTGATGGTGTGGTTGCCGGTGCCGAGTCCGCCGGCGGAGTAGACGGGGACGTTGGCGTGGCGTTTGCCGTCGGAGGGGACGGTGTTGACGATCTGTTGGGTGCCGCCGTCGATGGTGATGCCGAGGTTGCCCTGGTCGGTGTACTGCTCGCCGAAGACCTGGATGAAGTCG
>NZ_JBIWAQ010000002.1:320566-585553 GCF_044760155.1 Kitasatospora sp. NPDC098652 | reverse complement strand
CGCCGGAGAACGAGTAGGTGGCGGTGGAGCCGTCGGCGGTGGCGTAGTGGATGTCGTCGCCGAGATCGCCGAAGCCGCGGTTCCCATGGAGGCTGAAGCCGCTGTAGGCGATGGACGGGTCGGTGTCGTCGAGGCGGTTGGAGACCGAGATCTGGGACGCCGGGGTGCCCGCCGGGACGGTGGCGGTGATGAAGCCGCTGGAGAGGACCTGGACATCGGAGGCGGCGAGCCGGGTGCTTCCGGCATAGATCTGGGTGCCGGGGGTGAAGCCTTCGCCGCCGATCAGCACCTGGTTGGAGCCGGTGGCGGGGGAGAAGTAGTGGACGCGCGGGCCGATGCCGGCGACGAGTGCGGCGTGCGCCGGGGTGACACCGGCGTTGGTGAGCAGACCGGCCGGCAGGTCGCCGGGCTTGGGCGTGGCCGGAATCGAGATGTTGCCGCTGGCGTGGGTGTCGATCGCCGGGTCGCATTCGTAGGCACTGTGCCTGGCGGAGAGGTAGTTGTCCGTGACCCAGATGTGGCCGGTGGCCGAGCAGCCGCCCGACTTCTCGCCCGCGCTGAAGGCGACGTTGCCCTGCCAGTTGATCCACTCGGATCCGGCGTCGTCGTAGTAGGTGAAGTTGGTGTTGCCGCCGTTGAAGGCGACGTTGCCCTGGACCTGCATGCCGTGCGCGAGCGTCTTCACGGGATCGGCCCGGTCGTAGGTGGTGGGGTTGCCGGCGGCGTCGTAGTACTGGGCCTGGTGGCCCTCGAGGTAGATCGCGCCGCCGTCCTTGAGCGTGCTCATGTAGTCGTGGATGAGGTTGTTGCTGATGGTGTTGTTCTCGTTGATGTTGATCGAGTTCTGCGGGTGGCCGGCGTTGTCGACGTGGCCCTGGATCACGCCGCCGGTGATCGCGGTGTAGGGGAGGTCGTACAGGTTGTTGTGGACGATCTTGGTGCCGCGGGAGAAGAGCAGGGTGATGCCGGTCGCGGAGTTGTAGTCGGTGCCGACGTCGTGGATGACGTTGTCGGAGACGGTGGTGTCGGTGAGGATCTCGTTGGTGCCGATGGTGTCGCCGCTGACCTGGGCGGCGTTCGGCGTGCACTTCTCCTTGATCACCGAGGGCTCGTCGGGGTCGATGGCCGGGTTCGAGTTGGTGGGGTTGGGGTCGTAGGTGCAGCCGAGCGCGAGGCCGGTGGAGGCGATGTCGGTGAACTCGTTGCCCGAGATGAGGGTGTTCTTGGAGCCGTACATCACGCTCAGGCCGGCGCCGCCGAGCCCGGTGAACCGGTTGCCGGTCAGGGTGACGTTGGTGACGGCGGTGAAGGCGACGTTGGCCAGGGGTTGGGAGAGGGCGCCCCACGGGCAGGAGCCGTAGGGGGTGGAGAAGTGGCACATGCCCTGGTTGGTGGCGCCGGTCATGCGCAGGTTGCCCTGCACGTCCGCGAACCCCTCCGGGCCGGACGGTGCGTTCCAGGTGGCGTGGGAGAACTGCAGGCCCTGGAAGGTCATGTCGTGCAGCGGGGCGCTCAGGGTGCCGGCGCCTTGCAGCAGGCTTTCCAGGCGGGGCAGTTCGATGTCGAGGTCGTTCACGCTCTGGCCGGCCGTGGGCTGGTAGTACAGCCGGCTGCCGGAGGCGTCCAGGAACCACTGCCCCGGCCGCACAAGGGCCTGGGCGTTCTCGATCACCGTCGGCTTGGTGTTCGGCGTCATCGACGGCAGGTCGCCGCTGGCCTGGCTGTACTTGGCGCGCGCGGTGACGTTCGACCAGCACGGCTGGGTCATGGTGAGCGTTCCGTTGGCGTAACCCGCCACCCGGCAGCGCGAGTGGGTCCACGCACCGTTGCCGGCCGGGTAGGTGAACTCGACTCCTGCGACCTGGGCGGGGGGCAGGGCGGCGAACCAGGCCGAGGCATTGCTGTCACCGCTGATGTCGTAGCCGGTGGCCGAGGTCGGCCACGAGCCGGTGAAGCCGAGGGAGGCGGTGCCGGCCTGGGCGACGGGGGCCTTCTGGCCGTTCACGTACAGCTGCCGGGTGGCGCTTCCGGCGGGCACGGGAGCCGACCACACGTCCGAGGAGCCCACGCGGCTCCAATCGGTGACCTGCGAGGCACCGGAGATCACCGGGCGCGCTCCCGGCGCCGCTCGCCAGACCACCGGATGGCCGGCGCTGCCCGAGTCCGTCGATCCGAAGGCCCAGGTGCTCGAGAGCCGGTAGGTGCCGCCGGCCAGGACGACGGTGACATCGGCGCCGCTGGTGGACGGCGACAGGGCTCGAACAGCGCTCTGGGCATCGGTCAAGGAGCACGGGGCGCTCTGCGTACAGGCCGATCCTGATCCGGAGGGCGAGGCGTACAGGGTCACGTCCGCCGCGGCGGACGCCGAACCGGCTGTTGCCACCGCGAATCCGGCTGCCATGATCATGGCGGTGGATGCGGCGATCAGCCGTCTGGGGTGGGGTTTCATCTGGGAACCGTTCTTGTCAGTGGCGGCGCGTCCCGCATCACCGGACACCGGAATCATCAGATCTGCGCGGGAAGTGAACCGACTTCGGCTTCCATCGGTTCAAGCCTGGTGGAGGCTGGTTCCCGGCAGCTCGCGGCGCAGAGTCATCCGATGTCTATGGGTGGCTGGACGCTACTTGTGGCCTGGGTCGCTGTCAAGGGAGCGCGTCGATCGAAGATCCGGCGACGGCGCCGATCGGCCGCAGCTGGCGGCCCGACCCCGCCATGGGTCGCCCTGATCTCGCCCCAGCAGGATGGGCTCCGCGCATCCTGCTGGGGCGACCAGTGCTCCGCACGACTCTTGACATTCATCGGACGTCTGGTTCCTAATCGACGCGTCGCTGCCTCTCGCGATATCGAGCGCCCGGTCCGGCGTCAGGAGCTGCCCGGACCTGCCCCTCACCGGCGACATCAGGCACAGACCTTCTGATCCGAGACCTCCTGCCACCCGGCACGTCCGAGGAGCCCGAATGAACAGACTGTCGCCCCTTCTCGCCTTGGCCCTGGCGGCCTCCACGATCGCCTTCGTCACGCCGCAGTCGGCCGTGGCCGCGCAGGGCGACAACTTCGCCATCGACGACCCGCTGTCGTCCTCGCGCACCCAGTGGTGGAGCGACGCGAGGTTCGGCATGTTCCTGCACTGGGGGGTGTACTCGGCCTTCCACGGTGAATACACCAAGCCGGACGGGACGACGTGCCGGGAGGCCGAGTGGATCAAGCGCAACTGCGCGATCCCCGATTCCGCCTACCTGGCCAAGGCCGCGCAGTGGAACCCGACCGAGTTCGACGCGAACGCGATCGTGAAGCTGGCCAAGGACGCCGGCCAGAAGTACATCGTGATCACCGCCAAGCACCACGACGGCTTCGCCATGTGGCCCACCCAGGTCAACGACTACAACATCCGGCAGAAGACGCCCTTCCAGCGTGACCCGCTGCGTGAACTGGCCGACGCCGCCCGCGCCAACGGGCTCCACTTCGGCGTCTACTACTCCATCTGGGACTGGCACGACCCCGACGCCCTGCCCGGCGGGAACTACCCCGAATACCTCAAACGAGCCAAGGCCCAGCTCAGCGAGCTGATCACCAACTACGACCCCGAGGTCCTCTGGTTCGACGGCTCGTACAAGGGGTACAGCGACCCGCCGAACCCCTACAGCTTCCAGGACGGCGCGCGGATGGAGGCCTACGTCCGCGGCCTCAAACCGGACGTCATCGTCAACCAGCGGGTGATCGACCACCACGGGACGAGCGATTACCACCTCCACCGACCCGGCGACGGCGACTTCAGCACCCCCGAGGGCTACTACCCCTCGTCGCCGTCTCCGGCGGAGCTGATGGAGACCTGCGACAACGTCAGCGACAAGTGGGGCTACGCCTCCTGGGACACCAAGTTCAAGTCGTCCGGCGAGCTGACCCGCAGCCTGATCCACACGACCAGCATCGACTCCAACTTCCTGCTCAACATCGGCCCCACCGACACCGGTGCCGTCTCGACCGGGCACGCCGACGCCCTGCGCGGCATCAACTCCTGGACCGCCACGAACGGCGCGGCCATCTACGGCGCCGGATACAGCGGGCTCACCAGCCAGCCGAGCTGGGGGCGGATCACCCGCAAGGCCGACAAGCTGTACCTGCTCGTCTACAACTGGCCCGGCGCGGGCAACTCCGTGCACGTCTCCGCCCTCAGCCCGTTCTCCGTGTCCGCGGCCCGCGTGCTGGGCAGCGACCAGAACGTGGCAGTCCGCGCGGCGGGGGACGGCTTCGACTTCACGCCCTCCGGCGTGGCGACCAGCCCGATCGCCACCGTGATCGAAGCCGACATCACCACCCCCGCGGCAGCACCCGTGGGCACCGGCACCGGCCTCAAGGCCGAGTTCTGGAACAACACCACCTTCACCGGTAGCCCGGCCGTGACCCGCACCGACCCCACCGTCAACTACCTCTGGCGCTACGACGGATCACCCGCCCCCGGCATAGGCACCGACTACTTCTCCTCCCGCTGGACCGGAACCATCGAGCCCCGCCACAGCGAGACCTACACATTCACCACCATCTCCGACGACACCGTCCGACTCTGGGTCGACGGCCGGCTCGTCATCGACAACACCACCCCGCACGGTCCCACCTGGAACCAGGGCAGCATCACCCTGACCGCCGGGCAGCGTTACACCATCCGTCTGGAACAGACCGAAGCGACCGGCGAAGCGGCCGCCAAACTCATCTGGACCAGCCCCAACACCCCGAAGCAGGCCGTCCCCCGGAGCCAGCTCTACCCGGCCGTCCGCACGGAGGGCGAATCCGGCGCTCTGCTGGGCGGCGCGCGGGTCGAACCGCACAGCAACGCCTCCAAGGGCCAGAACGTCGGCTACATGAGCGCCGTCGGGGACGGCGTGCGCCTGTCGAACCTGAACGCCTCGGACTCCCTGACCATCGGCTACTCCTCCGTGAGCACCGGCACGTTCAGCCTGTACATCAACGGGGTCAAGGCGCAGGCGGTCTCCTTCCCCGCCACCGGCGACTGGAACACCTTCACCACGAAGACCGTCGATGTGCCGATCCCCGCCGGCGCGGCCGTGACCCTGCAGCACGACACCGGCGACATCCCCATCAACGTCGACTACATCGACCAATAGCGTCCTCATCGGCCTTGCGCCGGGACGATTCGGCCCGTACTCCCGCAGTCGGGGGGGGGGGCGGGCCCCGCCCCCCCCCCCCCGGGGCCCCCCCGCCCCGCCCCCCCGGGCCCGGGGGGGCGGGGGGGGGGGCCGCCCGGGGGGGGGGCGGGGTGGCGGGGCGCGCGGCCCCCCCCCCCACCACGGCCCACACCCGCGACCACGCGCGCCCTCCGGGGCGTGGCGCGGGGAGTTTTGGCCCGGTCCCCCCGCGGGGGGGGGGGGGGCCGGCCCGGGCCGCCCGACCGCGGGAGCCCACCTTCCGGACCCGGATTCCCGGGTAGAAGTTCGAGGAGAAGACACGTGGCGTTATTCAGAGGTCTCGGCGCAGGCGCAGCCGCCACGGCGTTGGGCCTGGCGCTCGCGGCCGTCCCCGCCGCGCAGGCCCGGACGCAGCCCGCGCCGGCATCCCGGGCAGTCGGCGGAGAGGCCACCGACTGGTTGAGGGACGCCAAGTTCGGGGTCATGCAGCACTGGCTGGGCGAGGGCTGCCCCGGTGGCGGGTGCGGCGACCCCGCGCCGACGGCCGAGAACTGGAACACGCGGGTCAACAACTACGACGTCAACGGCGTGGTCGCCCAACTCAAGTCCATCGGCGCCAAGTACCTGGTCCTGGCCATCGGGCAGAACGACGGCTTCTGGTCCGCGCCCAACTCCGTCTACGACGGGATCGTCACCCCGACGGCCGAGCACCCGAGCCGGCTGAGCACCCGGGACCTGATCGCCGACATGGGCACGGCCCTGCACAGTGCCGGGCTGAAGTTCATCGTCTACGCGCCGGCCGACACGCCGAACCGGGACGAGTACGCCCGCCAGAAGCTCGGCGGTCCTCAGCCCGACGGCACGCCGAACTCCTCGGTCTACCAGCAGAACTGGATCAGGATCCTGACCACATGGTCGACGCAGTGGGGCACCAAGGTCGACGGGTACTGGGCCGACGGCACGTTCCGCGACCCCGCCATCGCCTCGAGCCGGCCGACCCCGTATCCCGACCTGGGCTCCTACTACACCGCGGTCGCCACAGCCCTGCGCGCCGGCAACCCCAACGCGCTGGTCGGTCTCAACCCCGGTTACGGAAGCCTCCTGCCGAAGAGTTCCCAGCCCGTCTCCGACTTCACCCCGGGCGAGTTCGCTCCCAGCCCGTGGCCGCCCCAGGGCGTCACCACCAGGTTCGTCCAGGACCGAGGCACTCAACTCCAGTTCCACACCCTGCTGGAGGCCCAGAGCAACTGGGGCGCCGCACCGAATCGCCCGATGACCTTCAGTGACGACGACATCGTCGCCAGGGCCCTGACCGTCACCGGCAACCAGGGCGTGACCACCTGGGACGTGGGCTACGACCGGTCGAACGGCCACCTGTCCGATCTCGCGGTCGCCCAGCTGACGAAGGTCGGCCAGGCCGTCGGCAACCTGCCCGGTCCGCTCCGCGGCGTCGGCAGCGGCAAATGCGTCGACGTCCCTGCCTTCAACACCCAGGACGGGACCGACCTGATCCTCTACACCTGCAACGGCGGCGCGAACCAGCAGTGGACCTTCGACGACACGAACGGAGAGGTCCGCTCGCTCGGTAAGTGCATGGAGGTCGGCGGCAGCAACGCCTTCGACGGCAACGTCGTGCAGCTGAACACCTGCAACGGCAGCGCCGGCCAGAAGTGGACCTATGATCCCGGAAGTCGTCGGCTCCAGGTCCTCGGCAAGTGCCTGGACGCCAAGGGCGCCGGAACGGCCGACCTCACCAGTCTGATCGTCTGGACCTGCCACAACAACGACAACCAGAAGTGGCGTCGCTACTCCTGATCCGCGACCGAAGCCGTTCCCGACCGCCCGGCGCTGGTGGCGCTCTGCGCGAGCCGGCGCTCGGCGGAGCCGCGCGCAGCTGCTCGGCGGTCGGGGCGGTGGAGGGCCGCTGCTGAGGGCAGCCGCACCAACGGGGGAAGCCTTCGCCGCAGGGTGGGCAGAGACATCCGATGACAGTCCCTGGTTCTGGAGATTGAAGCCGTCGAAACATGGTGTTAACCATTGACGCCGGCCACCTCGACTCCTAGTCTCAGCCCAACTGATCGGATGTTTCTTGCGTGTTGCAGGTCGATATTCACGACAGAGTCCTCCTGTCGCGTCGACGGCACCGAGGTCCTCACGGATTCTGATCCGTGTCGGCCCCCCACGAGGTGTCCACGCAGACCTTCATCGCCATGATCTCCGTCCGCCCGTCACGGCAGGCACCGCGTACTCAGGAAGGCGCCGCCTGCGACACCGAGGGAATGGAAGCCGCATGTCCGAATCGCATCAGCTCGGCCGCCGCACAGTGCTGGGAGCGATCATGGCCGTACCGGCCGTCATCGCGACCGGGTCGATGGCGAGGGCACTCGGCGTGTCCCAGAGCCTGGCCGGCTCGGCGACCGCTCCGTCAGCCGATGACGTCGGCAAGGTCATGGCCTCGCTGAGGTTCGGCATGTTCGTGCACTTCAACCCGTCCTCCCTGGTCGGACGGGAGATCAGCTGGGGTCGTAACGCCGCCCGGCCGGGCGAGGGCCCGGGCAACCAGTTCCGCGATCCGTCGGTGAAGACCGATCCCGTCTACGACGCCGCCTACCGCAGCTTCCTGCCGGAGACGGACTGGGCCACCAAGCTCGCCGCCACCGCCAAGGCCGCCGGAATGACGTATCTGGTGTTCACGACCAAGCACCACGACGGCTACCCCAACTTCCGTGCGGACAACGTCAGCCGGTCGTTCTACGCCGACTACGCCGACACGTCGCTGGGAAGGTCGGGACGCGACCTCACCCAGGAGATCGCGGACGCCGCCAGGAGCGCCGGCCTCAAGCTCGGGTTCTACTACTCTCCCCGAGACTGGACCCAGCCGGACTACGGCAGGGGCGACTACGCCACGTACCACAGCTACATGATGGAGCACCTGCGGCAGCTCCTCACCCAGTACGGCAAGGTCGACTTCCTCTGGTACGACAGCATCCCGTACGCCGACCGGAAGCCGTTCAACCCGCCGGAGCTGCTGACGGTTCCCCGGGAGCTGCAGCCGGGCATCCTGATCAACGACCGCGCCTACTCGAGCATGGGTTTCCAGCCCGTGCCGCAGGAGCTCGCCGGGGACTTCGACACGCCTGAGGGGAAGGTCGGCGCCTTCAACCTGACACGGCCCTGGGAGTCGTGTATGAGCATCACGCCGGACGCGTGGTCCTGGCAGTCGGGCCAGCGTATGTCCGACTTCCCGGCGGTGCTCAGGAGCCTCGCCTCGACGGCCGTCGGAGACGGCAGTCTCCTGCTCAACGTACCGCCGACGAAGACCGGCTACCTGGAGGACCGGGTCCTGTCCGTCCTGAGCCAGGTCGGCGACTGGATGGGGAGCAACAAGCAGACGATCATCGGCACCCGCGGCGGGCCGTACCGTTCCGGCGACGCCGGCGGGGCGACCTACACGGGCAGCACGATCTACCTGCACATCACCGGTGATCTGCGCCCGGTCAAGCTCCGGCTGCCGGCCCTCAAGGCCACGGTGAAGTCGATCACCACTCTCGACGGCAGGCCGGTGACGTTCTCCGCGGCCGCCCAGGGCGACTTGTTCCTCGACCTGGCCGGGATCACCAAGACCGACTCGGACCTCGTCCTCCAACTCGCCGTCGACCGGCCCATGAGCCCGGAGTTCGTGACGGACCGGCCGATTTCGTGGAACACGTCCGAGGCGATGGTGTACGAGCACACCAGCTACGCCGGCGCCGGAGTGTCCCTGCCCCTCGGCAGTTACACCTCCGCCCGGTTGTCGGCCCTCGGCGCGGGCTTCGGCATCTCCTCGATCCGGGTGCCCCGCGGCTACCGGGTGCTCGGCTACCCCGGCGACGACTTCACCGGCACCCCGTGGACCTTCATCGCCGACGCCCCCGATGTGGGACCGGCCAACGACGTCATCAAGTCGCTGAAGGTGACGTTCGACCCGGCCGCGTACTTCCGGCTCGTCAACGTCACCGACGGTCTGCTGCTGGACAGCGGCGGCAACGTCGCCAACGGCTCCGACCTCAAGCAGTGGGAGCCGGGCGGCAGCCCCAACCTGCAGTGGCAGGCCGAGGAACTCGGCAACGGCTACTACAAGCTCGTCAACCGCGCCAACGGTATGGCCGCCGACGGCTGGGGCGCGACCGGCTTCGGCAGCCCGGCCCGGCAGTCGGCCTGGAACGGCAGTGCCAACCAGCAGTGGCAGATCACCGACCGCGGCAGCGGCCGGTACTCCGTCGCCAACCGCACCTCGGGCCTGGTCCTCGACGGCGGCGGCCAGGTCCCCTCCGGGTCCGTGACGAAGCAGTGGGAGTGGGGGACCAGCACCAACCTCCTGTGGACCTTCGAATCGGTCGGCTGACCATCACGAGGTGGCCGTTTCGCCCCCAGCGGGCGGCACGGTCGACGCGTGGGTTCCGGCACCGGTGACGGGCGACGCTCCAGAGCCGTGTCGGTGTCCGCACCCTGGAACCCCCCCCAGCGCAAGGAGCCGCAGTCATGCCCCACCCCCATCGGTCCAGCACCCGGAGACGGCCGGCCGGGCGTCTGCTCGCCCTGGCCGCCTCGGCCGCTCTGACGGCCCTCGCCCTCACCCCTGCCCTGTCCGGGCCGGCGGTGGCCGCGGCGCCCGCGGACCCCGCAGCGGTCAACCTCTACGTCGCGACCGACGGCGACGACGACAACGAGGGCACCTCGGAGGTGCAGGCGTTCCTGACCCCCGCCCGGGCCCAGACCGCGGCCAGGACGGCGAGTGCGGCCGGCAGCGCCGTCCACGTCTGGATGCGCGGCGGCACGTACCACCTGGCCGCCACCCTGACCTTCACGGCGGCCGACTCCGGCAGTGCGTCGGCCCCGGTCACCTACTCCGCCTATCCCGGTGAGAAGGCCGTCCTCAGCGGTGGCCGCAAGGTCCCGCCGGCCTGGTCGACGTACTCGGGCGACATCAAGGTCGCCGACATCGGCACCGGCCTGGACCTGGACGGGCTGTTCCTGAACGGCAAGCAGCAGGTCCTCGCCCGCTATCCGAACGCCGACGCCAACGCGGCGCCCCTCAACGGCACCACCAGCATGTCCACCCTCAACAGCAGGTCACAGAGCTGGCGTGACCCGGCCACCGGCTTCGTCCGCGCTCTGCACAACGGGCACTGGGGAGGCAACGACTACCGGATCACCGGCCGTACCTCCTCGGGGCTCCAACTGCAGTGGGTGGGCGACAACAACCGTGGAAGCGGCAAGGACGACAACAGGGTCGTGGCGGAGAACGTCTTCGAGGAGCTCGACGCCCCGGGCGAGTGGTTCTACGACAAGGCCGCCGGGAAGCTGTACTTCCAGCCGCCCGCCGGCACCGATCCGAACACCGCCGTGGTCGAGACCGCCGAACTCAACGAACTGGTGAGGATCGAGGGCGCGTCGGCCACCGAGCCCGTCCACGACCTCACCTTCGACGGCTTCACCTACACCGGGACCCACCGCACCCTCTTCAACACGCCCTACGAGGGCCTGCAACTGGGCGACTGGGCGATCGCCCGGGCCGGTGCGGTCCACGCCAGGAACGCCGAACGGATCACCGTCTCCAACTCCGCCTTCCAGGAGGTCGGCGGCAACGGCGTCTTCATCGACGGCTACGGCAAGGGCGACGTCATCACACGCAACCGGTTCACCGGCTCGGGCGCCAGCGACGTGCAGGTCGTGGGCTCCCGCAGCGCCGTGCGCGATCCCTCCACCTGGTCCGCGATGGTCAACCCACCCACCGACTCGACCCCCGGGCCCAGGAGCGAGGACTACCCGCGCGACATCACGGTCAGCTACAACAGCATGGCCGGCATGGGCCGCTTCGAGAAGCAGAGCTCCGGTGTCAACATCTCCATGAGCAGCCGGGTCACCGTCGCCCACAACACCGTTCACGACAGCCCGCGCGCCTGCGTGAACGTCAACGACGGCACCTGGGGCGGCCATCTCATCGAGTACAACGACATCTTCGACTGCGTGAAGGAGACCTCGGACCACGGGCCGATCAACGCCTGGGGCCGCGACCGCTTCTGGCCCATCGCCGGCCCCGACCTCAACAGGAGCGCGGCCTCCGACGCCTACCAGAAGCAGATCTCCCAGCTCGACGTCGTCGAGCCGATCACCATCAGCAACAACAGGATCTGGCACAACAGCGAGTGGGCCGTCGACCTCGACGACGGCTCCACCAACTACGTCGTCAAGAACAACCTGCTGCTGAACGCCGGCATCAAGCTCCGGGACGGCTTCAACCGCACCGTCACCAACAACATCCTGGTGAACGGCACCATCTACGAGCAGATCACCCACCGCGATGTCGGTGACACGATCAAGAACAACATCACCCTCTTCGGCAAGGCGTACGACAACGTCCAGAGCGACCCGGCCATCGCGAAGTACACGGTCGACAACAACCTGTTCTGGAACAACGGCCAGTCGGTCAGCGGCCTCGACGGCGCCTGGGCGTCCAACGGCCTGGACAGGAACTCCAGGACCGCCGACCCGCTCTTCACCCGGGGCTCGCCCTGGACCGACCCCGCGATGAAGGACTACACCGTCGCCGCGGTCTCCCCGGCACTGACGCTCGGCTTCACCAACTTCCCGATGGACCGGTTCGGCACCGGCAACGCCGGCGAGGCCACGCCGCCCGCCGTCACCTGGCCCAACGCGCCGGTGGTGCCGACGATCAAGGACCAGAAGGAGCTGCTCCTGGGCGCCACCGCCAAGGACATCGGCGGCAACGCGGACCAGTCCGCCACCGGCCTCCCGGACCAGAACGGCTTCTACCTGGTCTCCGTGCCCACCGACTCGCCCGCGTACGTCCAGGGCCTGCGCAGCAACGACGTGATCCGCAAGATCAACGGAACCGCGGTCACCGACCGCAACAGCTTCTGGACCGTCTACAACAGGGTCGCTCCCGGAAGCACCGCCACCCTCGAGGTGTGGCGCGGCCAGCAGAGCGGACCCGTGGCCACGGTCACCAAGCCGATCACCGCCCAGACGTACAACGACACCGCGGGCGTGACCTACACCGGCACCGGGTGGAGCTGGCACTACGCGGCCATCGGCGGGGCGAACTCCCTGATGGACGACCTCTGGGCCACCACCAGGATCGGTGACTCCTTCAGCTACACCTTCAACGGCACCGGGATCGAGTTCATCACCGAGACCAACTCCGACGAGGGCCAGATCGAGATCTCGATCGACGGTGTGGTGCAGCAGACCGTCGACGCCTACAGCAGCAGCCGCAAGTACCAGCAGACCGTCTTCACCGCGAGCGGCCTGACCCCGGGCGAGCACACGATCACCGGGGTGATGAAGACCGGCGGCTACCTGATCGTCGACGGATTCAAGGTCCCCGCGACGCCCCAGACGCTCAACGACGACGCCGCCGGCATCACCTACACCGGCACCTGGTCCGTCAGCTCCAACCGCACCTTCGGCGACTACGGCGGCGACGTCCACTACACCACGACCAACGGCGACTCCTTCGGCGTCACCTTCACCGGCACCGGCGTCGACTACGTGACCGAGAAGTATGCGGACCAGGGGCTGGCGGACGTCTACCTCGACGGCGTCCTGAAGGCCACCGTCGACACCTCCAACCCCACCCGTCTCGCCCAGCAGACCGTCTACAGCGCCCGCGACCTGACCCCGGGCAGCCACACCCTGCGGGTCGTCAAGAAGAGCGGGTACTACCTGCTCCTCGACCGCATCACCTACATCCCCTGACAGCTCTGCACCTCGGTCGGATACGCGTGCTCGCAGCAACCGCCACCGCCTGCTCGACGGCATCTACCGCCCCTCCGCCACCTGGAAGTTCACCGCCTACAGGTCCACAGCTCGACCTTCGTGTTCGCGGACCGGCGCCGACTCGCGTGGGGTGGCGGTCGAGCGGCGGACGACGACCTCGGTGGGGAGCACGACCGGCTCCACGGCGGCGCCGTCCACCATGCTCAGCAACGCGTGCACGGCGCCGGTGCCCATCGCCGCGGCGTCCTGGCGGACGGTGGTGAGCGGCGGGGAGGCGAAGGCGGCGAGGTCGATGTCGTCGAAGCCGGTGACCGACACGTCCTCGGGCACCCGAAGGCCGTGCTCGTGCAGCGCGCGCAGGACCCCGAGGGCCATCATGTCGCTCTCGGCGATCACGGCGGTGAAGTCGCGCCGCGCCTCCAGCAGGGCGAGCGTCTGCCGGTAGGCGTCTTCGACGGACCAGTCCGACCTGCGGGCCAGGTCGGGCTCCTCGGGGATGCCGTGCGCGGCCAGCGCCTGCCGGATGCCGGTGAGGCGGTCCTGTCCGGAGGGGTCGGTCTCCGTGCCGGTGACCCGGGCGATGCGGCGATGTCCCAGCCGGATCAGGTGCTCGGTGACCTGCCGTGCACCCGCGGTGTTGTCCGAGGTCACGTACGTCGCGCACGGACCGGTGCCGATGGTGTCGATGAACACGGTCGGCAGCCGGGACTCGATCAGGGCCTGGGTCCGCACGTCGTTCGGCGGGCAGGCGACCATGATCGCGCCGGCCACCCGCCGGGACCGCAGCAGCCGGACGTAGCTGTCGCTGGACGCGCTGGACGGGCGCGAGGGCAGCAGCAGGTCGTACCCGGCCTTCGCCGCGGCCTCCTCGATGTGTCGCAGGACGTCGAGGTGGAAGTGGTACTGCGGCCGCGTGAGCTGGGACAGGGCCCACAGGTCGTTGGCGAAGAACCCCAGGGCGATCGTCCTGGACCGGGCGCCGGACAGGCTCTGCGCCGCCACGTCCGGCTCATAGCCGAGGGCCGTCGCCGCCGCCTCGACCCGCTGGCGGGTGGCCTCGCTGACCTTGGCCGTGCCGGACAGCACTCGGGAGACCGTCGCCCGGGAGACGCCCGCCAGGCGCGCCACATCCTCGCTCGTGGCCATCGTCCACCTCTCGCTCGACGCGCTGATGAACGCGCGTGCCATCGTCCTCCCGGAAGTATTCGGGCACCGGTCTATGCCTGTCAATTAGAAGTGAACAAAGTGTTTCCGGGGTATTGACGGAGCTTTCGGCCGCGGGCTACGTTCGCCGCACTTGCTCGATGAACGCGTGTTCATCGATGCGGCCGATGGCGGGCAGACCGCCCGCCGGCCCGGTCATCCACCTCCTGCCAGAGAGCATTCGCCATGACTTCGGTGACCAGACGACAGCTCCTCGTCGGCGCGACCGCGCTCATCTTCGCTACGGCTGCGGCGGGTTGCAGCACCCCCAGCACGACGGGCGGCGACTCGGCCGGCGGGTCCGAGATCACCTTCCTGACGTTCGAGACGCCCAATCTCACGCCGGCCTACTGGGACGCCGCGATCAAGCGGGTCACCGACAAGTACCCGGACGTCAAGGTGAAGAAGCTCGTGTCGCCGACGGCCGACGGCCGGACCGACTACGCCAAGCAGCTACTGCAGTCCGGGCAGTTCCCGGACGTCATGGTCGGGCTCTCGCCCGCGGGCTTCGCCGAGTCGGGCAACCTGTACGCCTGGTCCGAGAGTGAGCTGAAGGACTTCACCTTCCCGACCGCCAACCCGATTCGCGGCAAGTACTACCAGCTCCCGGCCAACACCCAGACCATCCCGCCGGTCTACTACAACACCAAGGTGTTCGCCGACCACGGCATCACCGCTCCGCCCAAGGACTGGGCCGGTCTGCTGGAGGTGTGCGAGAAGCTGAAGTCGGCCGGGGTGACGCCGTTCGTGACGGGCGGCGGCAAGGACGCCTTCGCCTCCTCGATGCTCCTGACCGGGATCGTCAGCGTCGACGTGTACGGCAAGACCCCGGACTGGCTGAGCAAGCGGCGGGCCGGAACCGTGAAGTTCTCCGATCCCGACTTCACCGCGGCGCTGGCCAAGTTCGCCGATCTCGCCCAGCGCGGCTACATCCAGAAGTCCGATGTCTCGCGCGACTACGCCGCGACCGAGCAGGCGTTCCTGGACGGCAAGGGCGCGATGTACCCGATGGGCAACTGGTTCGCCGCCAGCGCCGACGCCAAGCAACGCAACGACATCGGCGTGTTCAACTTCCCGTCCGCCGACGGCCGGACGGTGGTGCCCGCCTACACCGGCGGTGGCATGGTCGTCAGCGCGAAGGCCAAGAACCTGGACGCCGCCAAGCGCTTCGCCCTGGCCTTCCAGCTCGACAAGGCGCAGCTCGACTCCTCGGTCAAGGCGGACGGTCTGATCCCGGCGGTCAAGAACTACACCCCGCCGGCCGACGCCGGGCCCGTCTTCAAGGCCGGGTACGACCTGTACCAGCAGGCGGTCGCGGACAAGGCCGTCGTGCACGGGTTCCGTTGGGAGACCGCCGACGACGGCCTGCTGCCCGGCATGGCCGCCAAGGTGGACGCGGTGGCCCAGGACCTGACCACCGGCCGGAAGACCCCCGCAGCGGCGGCCGCCTACCTGGACGCCGAATGGGCGAAGGCAGGATCGTGAGCACCGCCACGCGGTCCCCGGTGGAACCGTCGCCCGCCCGCGAGCACGCGGGCGGCCGACGGAGGCGCCGACCGGGCGCCCTGCTGGCACGGATCAGCCACTTCTCCGGGTTCGCCGCCCCCGGGATCCTGGTCTACGCCTGCTTCGTCCTGGCGCCGATCGTGATCAGCGTCGGCTACAGCCTCACCAACGCCAACCCGTTCAACCCGCCCTACCGCTGGGTGGGCCTGCGCAACTACACGATGCTGCTGCAGGACGAGGAGTTCCTCCACTCCCTGTGGGTCACCACGGTCCTGACGCTGATCGTGGTGATCGTCCCCAACGTCCTGGGGCTGCTGGTGGCGCTGCTGCTCGACAGGCGCGGCCGGTTCTACAACGCCATGCGCAGCGTCTTCTTCACCCCGGTGATCCTCAGCTCGGTCGTCGTGAGCGTCATCTGGACCCGACTGCTGGACGCGGACGGCCTGGTCAACCAGGCGCTACGGGCCCTGGGATTCGAGGACCCGCCGGCCTGGCTCTCCGACCCGGACTTCGCCCTCTACGCGGTGGCCTCGATCCTGTGCTGGCAGATGCTCGGCTTCTGCGTCGTGGTCTACCTGGCCGGGCTCCAGGGCGTGCCGGTGGAACTCCAGGAGGCCGCCGCACTGGACGGCGCGGGACCGGTGCGCCGGTTCCGCGCGGTGACCTGGCCCCTGCTGGCACCCGCGCTGACCATCAACACGGTGGTCCTGCTGATCTCCGCGTTCAAGACCTACGACTACATCAAGGTGATCACCAACGGCGGCCCGGGTGCCGGGACCACCGCGACCATCGCCTTCGACGTCCTGCAGACCGGCTTCGACGGCAACCACGTCGGCTACGCCTCGGCGATGGCGGTCCTGATGCTGGTGATCGTCTGCGCCGCCACCGCCGTGGCCCTGCGCATCCTGCGCCGAAGGGAGATCGACCTGTGAGAGACCGGCTTCCCTGGCTCCGGCCGATCACGGCACTCACCGTCACCACCCTGTTCTTCGTGCCGCTGTACCTGGTCCTGGCCAACGTCTTCAAGCCCGGCGACAGGATCTCCGGATCACCGGCCGCGCTGCCCCTGCCGCCGACCCTGGACAACATCACGGCGGTGCTGAGCCGACCGGACCGCCTCTTCTGGGTCAGCCTCACCAACAGCGTCATCATCACCGGCCTCTCCGTGGTGGCGCTCACCCTGCTGTCGGCGATGCTCGGCCACTACCTCGCCCGCAACGACAGCGGGTGGACCAAGGTCCTGACCCTGGTCCTGCTGGCCGGCCTCATGATCCCCCCGCAGGTGATCCTCATCCCGATCACCGACGTCCTGAAGGCGTTCCACCTGATGGGCACGGTACCGGGGCTCGTCCTGTTCAACATCGGCTACTACGTGCCGTTCGGGGTGTTCGTGTTCGCCGGATTCATCCGGGGCATCCCGATCGAGCTGGAGGAGGCCGCCCGGGTCGACGGGGCCCGGCCCGGCCAGGTGTTCTGGCGGGTGGTCTTCCCGCTGCTGCGCCCGGCCAGCGCCAGCGTGGTGATCTTCCTCAGCGTGTGGATCTGGAACGACTTCATCAATCCGCTCGTCATCCTCGGCCCCGGACGCGGAACCACCGTCACCACCGGTGTGTACCGCTCGATCGGCCAGTACCAGACGGACTTCGGCTCGGTGTTCGCGCTGATGTTCCTGGCGACGCTCCCGGTGCTGGTCTTCTACCTCGCCCTCCAGAAGCACTTCGTGAAGGGGCTGACCGGAGGCGCCACCAAGGGTTAGACCGCACTGCCGCGCTGCTCCACCTTTCTCCCCCCACCCCCCGTGAAAGGTACGAACACGTGAGTCCATCCCCCACCGGAGCGCGGCTCACCGCGCTCGCCACGACCACCGCGCTGGTGGTCGCCGCGCTCACCGTAGTGAGCGCCCAGGTCGCCGCGGCGGCCGTCGGACCGGACGGGTCCGGCGGCGCCGTGGTCGACGCCGGCTACCTGCGCCTGGGCATGAACGCCACCGGCCAGGTCACCTCCCTCGTCGACCGGCGCACCTCCAAGAACTACCTCGCCACCGGACAGGGCACCGCACCCCTGGTCAGCCTGATGGTCGACGGGCAGCAGGTGAAGCCCACGACGCTGACGCTCAGCGGCAACACCCTGGTGTTCACCGGCGCCGGCGGATTCGAGGTCGACGTCCAGGTCCAGGAGACGGCGACGTACTCGACCCTGACCGTCACCAAGGCGACCGCGCCCAACGGCGGCGATCTGCAGACCCTGCTGTGGGGGCCACTGGCCACCAACATCACCCGGACCCTCGGCGAGAGTGTCGGCATCGTGCGCGACAGCGCCTTCGCCGTCGGGATGAAGCCGCTCACCGACCGCACCGAGGGCGGCTGGCCGCGCGAGGAACTGAACACCACCATCGGCTGGGAGAACCAGGTCGCGGCCAACCCCTCCCAGGTGCAGGTTTCCCCGCTGGAGGAGTGGAGCGTCGGCGCCCGCACCCCGTGGGGAACCCTGCTGCGCGCCTTCACCTTCGACCACACCAAGCCGCGCAACCGCATGACGGACGCTGACGGCGGCACCCCGTACCCGATTCCCCTCCCAGCGCTGCCGAACGGCCGGGGCAGCGTCGTCGGCTCGAAGATCGCCCTGTTCGGTGCCGCACCGGACCTGGCGCCCACCGTGCTGTCGAACCTGGCCGTCGACCAGAACCTGCCCTACCCGACGATCAACGGCCAGTGGCAGAAGACGGCCCAGGCGACCTCCAAGTCCATCCTGGTGCTGTCCGGCCTGAACACCGGCAACATCGCCCAGGCCGCAGGCTTCACGAAGGCCGGCGGCATGGACATGGTCTACGCGCTCGGCAGCACCGACGGGCCCTGGCAGTCCGACGGTCACTACCAGTTCGACTGGAGCTTCGGCAGCAGCGACAGCGCCGCGACCGCCATGGTGAACGAGGCGAAGGCCAACGGCATCCAGGTGGGAGTGCACACCCTGTCGGACTTCGTCGGCTGGAACGACCCCTACGCCGCGCCGTCGCTCAGCCCCGACATGACCGTCGGTACCAGCACCACCCTGACCCAGGCCATCGGCACCGGCGACACCACCGTCACCTTCGCCGGCTGCGACCCGCTGAGCAGCAACATCCCGGGCCACATGATGAAGATCGACAACGAGGTGTTCAACTTCGGCACGGTGAGCCAGGTCAACGGAGAGTGCAGGGCCACCGGCATGGCCCGGGCGAACTGGGGCACCACGGCCACCGCCCATGCCGCCGGCGCGACCGTCACCCGGATCCCGCAGAACGCCTACGGCGGCGGCATCGGCGGCCTGAACATCATCGACAACATCGCCGCCCGCTTCGCCTCCATCTGGAACACCACCGGCATCACCGGCATGTCGTACGACGGCCTGGAGTCGGCCTCCCAGTCCGGCTGGGGCTCCTACGGCATCTCCAGGCTCGTCAACGGCACCTTCGAGCAGCAGAACGCCAAGGACGGTTTCATCTCCGAGACCAGCCGGATGACCTCGAACTCCTGGGACGGCCTTTCCCGGGCCAGTTGGGGCGAGGTCGGTTCCACCAGCATGAACCAGCTCTACCTGCACAACGCGTACTACCAGGACAACTACCTGCCCAACGTGATGGGTTGGATCAACCCGCTGACCGGCTTCCAGACCCTGGAGGACACCCTCGCCCGCGGCGCGAGCTTCAACGGTGGCGCCGGCTTCCGCACCTCGGTGTCCAGCCTGGCGTCCAACCCCAACACCCCGACCGTCCTCGCGGCCATCAAGGAGTGGGAGAGCGCGCGCAACCTGGGCGCCTTCACCCCCGCCCAGCTCGCGAGGTTCCGCGACCAGTCGACGCACTGGCACCTGTCCGTCGTCACCCCCGGCCGGTCCTGGTCGCTGCAGCAACTCGACGGCTCCGGCAATCCCGTCGGCGCCGCCGAGTCCGTCACCGCCCCCACCCCGGCGTTCACGACCACCTCGCTGCCGTCGATGACGACGGGCAGCCTGTACGAGGCGAAGGTGGCCACCAACACCCCGCAGACCATCCGGTACAGCGTCACCTCCGGTGCGCTGCCCGCTGGCCTGACGCTGAACCAGGACACCGGCGGGATCACCGGCGTCCCCACCACCGGCACCGCCGCCACCTTCACCGTCACCGGCAAGGGCGGCGCGGGGACCGCCGACGCCGTACGCACCTACACCATCAACTCCGCCACCGGCCCGGTCACCGGCCCGGTCACCTCCGGCCTCGTCGCCGGCAAGTGCCTCGACGACTTCGGGGCTTCCACCGTCAACGGCGCCCAGGTCAATCTGTACGACTGCAACGGCAGTCCCGCCCAGCGGTGGACCGTGGCCGGTGACGGCAGCCTGAGCGTCCTGGGCAAGTGCCTGGACGTCAGCGGTGGTGGTACCGGCAACGGCACCAAGGTGCAGATCTGGGACTGCAACGGCACCGGCGCCCAGGTCTGGCAGCCCCAGCCGGGCGGCGCCCTGCTCAACCCCCGGTCCGGCCGCTGCCTGGACGTCCCCGGCGCCAACACCGCCAACGGCATCCAGCTGCAGATCTACGACTGCAACGGCACCGCCGCCCAGAAGTGGGCGCTGCCCGTGTAGTCGCTACTCCCAGGCCGGACAGGGCCCAGCTGAACCACACGACCACGGCGGTCGCCGACCAGGACCGTACCCCGTCCGGGTCGGCGACCACCTGCCTTCGAGCGCCTCTGCCGACAGGCAGGCCTCACGATGACAAGGACAGAAGATGACGCCGATCGTTGTACCGCCCACCGAGGGCGCCGCCGGCCCCGTGGCCATCGGAGTGCGCGCATGACGATCACCGGCCTGCCCCGACGTGACGCCGCCCTCGCCGTGCTCCGCGCGGCCGGTACCGCCCTCGTCCTGGACCTGGCCGGCCAGGCCGTTCCCCGGGTCCTGCACTGGGGCGCCGAGCTCGGATCGATCGGAGACTGCGAGGATCTGCTGCTGGCCACGATGCCGCCGTCGCCGGTGGCCTCGGTCGACATCCCGGTGCTGTGCCGGCTGATCCCGACCCAGGCCGACGGCTGGGTCGGTCGGCCCGGAATCGCGGGACACCGCGACGGCAGCGTCCCGCATCTGCGGCTGCGTCAGGTCCGCCCCGCCGACGTCGAGACCCGCGTCGAGGGCGGCGGCACCGTCCGGGTCGACGCGGCTGACACCGACGCCGGGATCACCGTCCGCACGGAGCTCCGGCTGGAGCCCTCCGGTGTGCTGCGCATCCGGCACGAAGTGGTCAACGAAGGGCCGGGCACCTACTCCCTGGAGTCGCTGGCCGGCCTGCTGCCGATCGGGGAGCACGCCGCCGAGCTGCTCGACTTCACCGGCCGTTGGTCCGGCGAGCGCACCCCCCAGCGGCGACCGCTCCAGCACGGGCTGGCGCTGCGCGAGTCGCGCCGGGGCCGCACCGGACACGACGCCACCGGGCTGCTGGTCGCCGGAACCCCAGGGTTCGGCTTCCGGCACGGCGAGGTCTGGGCGGTCCACGCCGGTTGGAGCGGCAACCACGTCCACCACGCCGAGCGCCTCCCCGACCACGGCCCCGTCCTGGGCGCGGGCGAACTGCTGACGGCCGGCGAGGTACGGCTCGCCGAGGGCGAGTCGTACCGCAGCCCATGGGTCTACTTCGCGTGGTCGTCCCGCGGACTGGACGGGCTCTCGGAGCAGCTGCACCGCTTCCTGCGCGAGCGTCCCAACCACCCCCGCACGCCCAGGCCCGTCGTGCTGAACACCTGGGAGGCCGTCTACTTCGACCACCGGCTGGACAAGCTCACCGCACTGGCCGACCTCGCCGCCCGCGTCGGGGTCGAGCGCTTCGTGCTGGACGACGGCTGGTTCACCGGTCGCCGCGACGACACGGCCGGCCTCGGCGACTGGACAGTGGACCGGAAGGTCTGGCCGGACGGTCTGCACCCGCTGGTCGACCACGTGCGCGGGCTGGGCATGCAGGCCGGGCTCTGGGTCGAGCCGGAGATGGTCAACCCGGACTCCGACCTGGCCCGCGCCCATCCGGAGTGGCTGCTGGCCGGGCCCGGCCGCCCGGCGGCCCCGCACCGGCACCAGCAGGTGCTCGACCTGGCCCACCCGGACGCCTACGCCCACCTCCTGGCCCGACTCGACGCGCTGGTGAAGGAGTACCGGCTCGACTTCCTCAAGTGGGACCACAACCGCGACCTCCTGGAGGCCGTGCACGACGGCGCCGCCGGCGTCCACGCCCAGACCCTGGCCGTCTACCGGCTGCTCGACGAGCTCCGCTCCCTGCACCCCGGCCTGGAGATCGAGTCCTGTGCCTCCGGCGGCGCCCGGGTGGACTACGGCATCCTGGAGCGCACCGACCGGGTCTGGACCTCCGACACCATCGACCCGGTGGAACGCCAGGCGATCCAGCGCTGGACCGGGCTGCTGGTTCCGCCCGAACTGCTCGGGTGCCACCTCGGCGCCGCCACCGCCCACACCACCGGCCGTACCACCGGCCTCGGCTTCCGCCAGGCCACCGCGCTGTTCGGGCAGGCCGGCATCGAGTGGGACCTCACCACCTGCACCCGCGAGGAACTCGACCAACTGGCCGCCTGGATACGGTTGCACAAGCGGCTGCGGCCCTTGCTGCACACCGGAACCACCGTCCACGCCGACCACCCCGACCCGGCCGCCTGGCTGCACGGAGTCGTCGCCCGGGACCGTCGCCACGCCGTTTTCAGCCTGGCCCAGCTGACCCGCACCACCGAGTCCGTACCGCCCCGACTCCGCCTCCCCGGCCTCGCCCCGGACCTGCACTACACCGTCACCGTCTCGCCGGAGATCGGCATCCCCACCGGCTTCCCGCCGCGTCACGCCCCGTGGCTCACCGGCGGACCGGTCCGGCTCACCGGATCGGTGCTCGCCGGGATCGGCCTGGCCGCCCCTCTGCTCGATCCGGCCCACGCCCTCGTCCTGGAACTCCGGGCGGACTGACCGCCGAAACTCAGCCGACCGGACCCGTGGGGGACCGGAGTGCTCCGCACCACGCGCGCGGCCGTTTCGGCGGTCGGGGGCAGGTCGAACGCGGTGCCCTTCCGGCCGGCTGGTGGGTACGGGCGCGGCGGAGGCGATCAACATCGACTACTGACGACCAGGGCCCTCTCCCGGGGCGCAGGAGCAGTTGCCGGGTGGTCGGGGTGGTCATGGTGTGGTCTCCCAGAGGGGTGGACGCGCGGGTCACGCGGCCTGTTCCCGGTGGGAGGCGAACTGGGCGACGAGGCCCTGCGGCGCGTCGGGGGCGAAGCACATGGCGAGGTTGGCGGCGGAGTCGGCGGCGGCGGCCTCGGCGCGGGGGAACATCGCCTGCTCGTATCGGGTGAGCGCGGCCTCGGTGTCGCCGGGGTGGTCGAGGATCGCCCGGGCGAGTTCGGCGGCGTCCTGCATGGCGTTGTTGGCGCCCTCGCCGGCGAACGGCGACATCACGTGGGCGGCGTCGCCCAGCAGGGTGACGCCGGGTACGCGCTCCCAGCGATGGCCGATGGGCAGGGCGATGATCGGCCTCGGCACCAATGGGCCGTCGGCCTCGCTGACCAGGGCTCGCAGGCTCGGGTGCCAGTCGGGGAACTGCTCCAGCACCGCGGATTTCGCCGCCTCGGCGTCCGAGAAGTCGATGCCTTCCAGCCAGCTGGGCGAGGTCCTGACAGCGGTGTAGACGTGGAGGCTGCCGTCCCACTCGCGGTGGGCGAGGAAGCCCTGGCCGTCGCCGAGCGCGAAGAGCATGCCACCGCCGACGATCGCGGCCGCGTCGGGGTGGCGGGCGTCGGCGTCGAGCAGGTCGCTCTCGACGACCGACACGCCGGTGTAGGCGGGCAGGGCGTCGGACAGCAGCGGGCGGACCCTGGACCAGGCTCCGTCGGCGCCGACCAGCAGGTCGGCGGTGAACACGGCACCGTCGGCCAGGGTCACCTCGTGGCGGCCGTCGGCCAGCGTCCGGGTCGCGACGGCTTTGGCGCCCCAGCGGACGGTGCCGGCGGGCAGGGAGTCGAGCAGCAGGTCCCGCAGCCGGCCGCGGTCGACCTCGGGGCGGGTGTGCGAGGAGTCGTCGTCGCTCTCCTCGAAACGGACGCCGGCGTGCTTGTCCAGGATCCGCATGGCCTCGCCGCCCGGCAGCACGAGGTGCAGGAAGTCCTCGTGGAGTCCCGCGGCGCGCAGGGCGGCTTGGCCGGACTCCTCGTGGATGTCGAGCATGCCGCCCTGGGTGCGGGCGTGCCGGTCGGCGTCCAGGTCGAGGACGGCCGCCTCGATCCCGCCGGCGTGCAGCACCCGGGCGAGGGTCAGGCCGCCAAGACCGGCGCCGACGACGGCGATGGAGTAGTGCGTGGTGGTCATGGAGGTGCCTCGATTCGAGCGGGTTCGACGGGAGGGAACGGGATGCCCGAAGCCGTACCGGCCGTGATCAGTCCGGCTGCCGGGGGGTGGTCTTCGTGCCGTTGATGACCGCGCGGAAGATCCAGGCCAGGCGCTGTTCGGGGGTGCCGGAGACCAGGTCGGCGCCGAGGGCCGCGATCCGCGGATGCGTCTGGGCCGTGACCTGCCGCAGCGCGTCCACCAGTGCGTGGTGCTCGTCCTCGGCGGCGATGTCGCGGTCCCGGGTGGAGTGCTCGGCCGCGGTGGCGGTGGCCACCTGGAGCAGGACGTCCATTCCCCAGGCGGCCTGCGCGTCGGAGACCTCGCCCTCGTGCAGGAGGGCGAGGACCGCCTCGACCAGCGCCAGGTAGTTCGGCCCCGAGGGGCGGGCCACCAGCGCCGAGTGCGCGAGGCTGGGGTGCTCGAACAGCACATGCGTGTAGGAGCCGAGGACGGCGGCGAGCCGCTCGCGCCAGTCGCCGGCCGCCTCGACCGGCCCGAGGTCGACCGCGCCGAGGAGCTCTTCGAGGATCGCCGCGTGGAGTTCGGCCGTGTTGGCCACGTACACGTACAGCGAGGCCGGCCCGGTGTCCAGCTCCTGAGCCAGTCGGCGCATCGTGACCCGTTGCAGCCCCTCGGCCTGCATCACGCCCACGGCAGCGGCGACGATGCCCTCGTAGGTCAGGGCGGGCTTGGCGGGCCGCTCGCGGCGGCTACGGGGGGCGGGGGTCCGGGAGCTCATGTCCACAGCGTAGCGAACATGTTCGTCACAAACAAGTTCGTTGCGCCCGAATCGATGGTCGCCCTCCGAGGCCGAGGCGGGAGGGGACGATCGAGGCGGGAGGGGACGACAGAGCCCGGCCGTGAGGCCGGTCGCCGACGCGCCGAGCCGCCGGCCGGCGTCCTACTTCGCTGATTCTCTCGGCCCGCGGCAACCTTTCCGGGGGCGGCGACAACTGGGTGGTGTCCGGGCAGGAGGTCCGGTCAGAGGCAATGGCTGAAAGTGAGCATCGACATGTTCCCTCGCTCATCCACATCGCCGGAGGCGTCGCCCGGCGGCCGCGCCCGCCGTGGTCGCGCGTCGTCCCGCTCGACCGTTCCGGGGGAGCGGCAGACGCACCGCCGGCGTCGGCTGTACCAGCGCCGGGGTTTCTGGGCGGCCGTCGGCCTGGCGGTCGTGGGCGGCTCCGTGGCCGTGGTCAACACGGCCTCGGCGGGAACCACCGTGGACACGAACTCCTGGTACATGCTGGTCAACCGCAGCACCGGCAAGGCGCTGGACGACTACGGCTTCGCCACGAACGACGGTGCTCCGCTGGCGCAGTGGAACCGTAGCGGCGCGACCAACCAGCAGTGGAAGTTCATCGACTCGGGTGACGGGAACTACCGGCTGCAGAACCGGAACTCCGGCAAGGTGCTGGACGACTACAACTGGTCGACGACCGAGGGCTCCGAGCTGGTGCAGTGGCGCGACCTGAACGGCGCCAACCAGCAGTTCCACCTGGAGAAGTCGTCGGACGGCTACGTGCGTCTGATCAACCGCTTCAGCGGCAAGGCCGTTGAGGTCCCTGGCGGCTCCAAGACCGACGGGAGCCACATCGCCCAGTTCCACGACTGGAACGGCCCCCAGCAGCAGTGGCAGCTCATCCCGGCCGGCAGTGTCAGCGGCGGCGGCAGCAACGGCGGCGGCAACGGCGACAGCGGCAGCACGGGCAGCTCCAGCAGCGGCGGCAGCAGCAACGGCGGGAGTTCCGGCGGCAGCTCGGCGAAGCGGATCATGGGGAGCAGCACGATCCTCATCGGCGGCATGATGGACGACGCCACGGCGAACGCCGCGCCGTTCGACGTCCGGTACGCCTACATCCACAGCAAGCCCGCGCCCTCGTCCGACGCCTACACGGCCTCGCGCTGCAAGGCCGAGTGGTCGGGCTGGTGGGGCTGCTGGACCGGCGACACCACGGCGCCCGGCACCCAGGTGACCGTGGACAACGACCGCGCGTCCAAGGCGACGTACCAGGGCAAGCCGCGTCCGCAGAAGTTCCACTTCACCTGGTACTCGCTGCGCGACCTCGGAGACATGGCGGGCCAGGGCGACGGTCCCGGCGAGGTCCAGGCCATCAACCGGGCCGACCTGCTCACCAAGTACATGAACGACTACCGCTTCTTCCTCCAGAAGATCGGCACCGCGCAGGACATGGTCGACATCGAGCCGGACTTCTGGGGCTATGTCCGGTCGCTCGGCAATCCGCACCAGGTCTCCGCGCAGGTCAAGGCCGCGAACCCGACGGACTGCGGATCGCAGGAGAACAGCGCCTCCGGCCTGGCCCAGTGCCTGATCGCGATGGGGCACAAGTACGCGCCGAACACCGGCGTGGGACTGCACCTGTCCTGCTTCGACTGGCAGCAGAACACCCCGCAGTGCGTCAAGGACTACGGGGACCTCGGGGCATCGAGCGCGGACTTCCTGGTCACCGACGTGACGGACCGCGACGCGGGCTGGTACGCGCTGCCCGCCCACGGCAGCAAGGACACCTTCTGGAACGACCAGAAGGGCTTCGCCGCGCTCGCGTTCTACAAGACGATGTCCGAGTCGGTGGGCAAGCCGGTGGTCCTGTGGCAGATCCCCCTTGGCAACATGGCGGGGAACAACACCCCCGGCCACTACAAGGACGACAAGGTCGACTGGTTCTTCTCGCACATGGACCAGGTGGCGAACGCCCACGTTGGCGCCCTCCTGTTCGGCGCCGGCTGGTCGGAGCAGACCACGCCCGAGACCGACGGCAGGAACCTGATCAACAAGACGACCGCCAACCACAACGCGGGCGGCACGCCGCTCAAGTAGCACGCGCGAACGCAAGCCCCCGAGCCCCAGGCCTCCGGCCTGGGGCTCGGCCCATCTCAGGCGGGGGCCCCAGTAGCGCTCCAGCTCGGCCGGTGTGATCTCCATCGGCCCGGCGACCGGGGCGGCGACGCTCATGCCGGGTTCTGCCCGTCGGTCACGTTGACCTCACCGCGTTCGGTGCCGAGGAACTCCCCGGTGATCGACGACAAGGAGGTCACTGACGGACACCTCCGGTACGGCAGAACAGACTCAGGCCCGTACGGCGTGTCGGCGGAGGTCGGCGAGGAGGTGGTCGAGCAGGTGCTCCTCCTCGATGCGGGTGGCGTGCTCGGAGAGGGCGGGGGCGAGTGCCGGGTCCCAGGGGGTGGGGCCCGGAGTGCCGGTGGTGAGGGGGGTGCCGAGGCCGCGGTCGACGGCGGCGAGGTAGGAGGGGGCGTCGTAGCTCCAGGGGGCTGCGCCGGGCAGGCGGAGGATGCCGGTGGCGATGCGGATGCCGCCCCAGTCGAAGTCGCCGTGGTAGGCGATCCGGCAGCCCTGGTCGGCGAGTTGGGTGAGCAGGGTGCGGGCGGCGGCGGAGAGGTTGCCCTCGACGCAGATCAGTGGCGGGCAGTCCGGGCCCAGGTCGTCGGCGGCGGCGGCGAGGACCGCGGGGTTCTCGCAGACGTGGACGGGGCGATCTGCGAGGCCGAGGTGAGGCGGTCGCCTGGTCAGCTGGCGGAGTGTCAGTACGCAGGGTTCGCCGCCTTCGCGGGCGGCGGCGAGGATGTGCCCGGTGGTGCTGTCGGTCGAGCCGGGCAGGCCGAGGGTCAGGACGCGGGAGGAGAGTTCGTCCAGCGCCACTCCCACGGCGGCCCAGGCGGTGCGGCGGCCCGCAGCGCCTGACATCGCGTCGGCGGGCGGCCCGGCGAGTGCCCGGACGGCGGAGTGGACGAGGGTGGCGAGCGGGCGGCCTTCGTCCAGTGCGTGGGCGTCGCCGAGGGTTCGGGCGGAGAAGGCGGGGAGGGTGAGGCCGTCGGCCGGGAGGTGGGAGAGCACCTGGACCGCGTCGGCGGCCAGCCGGTGGGCTGCCGCCGGATCGCCTCCGGAGAGCCGCTTGAGCAGGCCGGTCGACTCCACCCTGGCTCGCCAGGAAGCGAGTTCGGGCCGTTCCATGACGGTCGGGTGGTCGAGTACGGCCCGGGCCTGCTGCCACGCCACTGCGAGACGGGCGTCCTCGGCCCGCCGGTCGGGGACCGGGCCGGCCAGTGCCACGACCGCCGCCGCGAGGCCGTCCGGGCAGGCCAGGGACTCGCGCAGCACCCGGTCGAGCTCGGCCAGGGGAACGGTCAGTGAGGTGCCGGAGCGCAGACGGCGGCCCAGCAGGAGCTCGATCGCGCGGCGCTGCTCCCCGGTCGCGGTTCTGAGCGCGACCGGGGTGTCCAGGGCACGCCCGGTCGACAGCCGCTCGCGGACCCGGTCGACCAGCCAGGCGGTCTCGGGGCCGCCGAGCAGGCGGCGCAGCCTCGGAAGGTCGGTCACAGGTCCGGTCACCGGCTACTCCGTCGGGTCGTCGAGGAGGGACGGCTGCGCGCGGTCGTCGGCGGCCTTCGGCGCGGGTGGGCCGGGGATGTGCGGGACCGGCCGCTGCTCGCGGGTGCGTGCGGTGCCGTCCCATCGCCAGGGGGTGACGAGGACGGCGTCGATCCCCTCGCGGCGGCTCAGCTGGGCGATGCCGATTCCGGGCACGGTGGGGTAGCAGGCCCACTCGCGTTCGCTGGTCATGACGACGTCGAGGTCGAAGGAGGCCAGCAGTCCGAGGCACTTGGCCCGGGAGTCGTCGTCCACTCCCGCGAACGCCTCGTCGAGTGCGATCAGGCGCGGGGCGTGCGGATGGCCGGAGGAGTAGTGGGAGGAGGCGGCCGCGAACAGCGGGACGGAGGCGGCGAGCACCCGTTCGCCGCCGGACGCGGGACCGGTGGCGGGCTTCCACTGGCCGTCCTGGCGGCGCTGGATGGTGAAGGCGTGCCAGCCGCGGTAGTCCAGGGCGCGGGTGAGTTGGTCGGCCCAGGAGTCGGCGGGGTGGTCCTCGCGGTCCTGGGCGATCCGGGCCTGGAGGAACGCGCCGACCTGTGCGCGGTCGGCAGGTGTCCAGGCGTCCGAGGACTGGCGCAGCAGTCGGGTGCGGACGGCTTCGAGGCCGGCCGGCGCGTCCTTGGCGGGCTGCCACTCAAGGCGCAGGGTCATGCCGGTCGAGGTGGGGCGGGCCGCCAGGTCCTGGTTCATCGCCGCCACCTGTTCCTCGGCGCCGGCGATCAGCTCCTGGAGTGCTCCGGCGACCTCGCCGACCAGGTGGTTCTCCAGTAGTTCGCGTTCCTTGGCGGAGAGCAGAAGGCCGCGTTGCCCGACCTCCTCGCGCAGTGAGTCGGCGAGGGCGGGGACGTCGTGGGTGCGGCCCTGGAAGACCACGTCGACGATGATGATGCCGTCGTGCAGGGTCATGCCCACCGAGTGGCCGTGGCGGCCGAGGGCGTCGGTGAGCACCTTGTGCTCGGTGGAGATCCGTTGCTGGATCAGCTCCCAGCGGCGGTCGGAGTCGTCAGTGCCGTCGAGGTCCTGGTTGATGGTGCGGGCCAGTGCCACGGCCGGAGTCGGCGCCCAGGACTCGTCGAGTGCTGGGACGGCGGTGGCGACCCCGGGCAGTGCGGCAGCGAGCAGGCCGGTGGCGGCGAAGGAGCGCAGGGCGGTCACGGCGCGGTCGCGTTCGGCGGCGGCCTCCTCGATCCGGGCGCGGATCTCGCTGCGCCGGCCCTCGGCCCGGGCACGGGCGGTCATGGCGGCGTCCCGGGCGCGCCGGGTGGTCTTCTCCTCGGCGTCCCGTGCGGCGATGGCGACGTCGGTGTCGGCCAGCCGCCGGAACAGTTCCTCGACGCTCGCGCCGACGGTCTCGGCCAGCACGCGGTGGCGCTCGGTGGCCGCGTCGGCCGTCCGGCGGGCGCCGGTCTCGGCGTCCTCGGCCTGGGCGAGCGCGCCGGCGGCGGTCTCGGCCTCCGCCTCCGCCTCGGCGGCGAGGGCGGCGGACCGGGCCCGGGCGGTGGCGGCCGGGAGCAGCGCGGCGAGGGCGGCGGTGTAGCCGGAGACGGCGTCGCGTACGTGGTCGAGTTGCTCGCGGTCGGCGGGCAGGTCGGTGTCCCGGGCGTAGTCGGCGGCCTCCTGGTCGGTGCGGGCCGCGTCCTGCTGTCGGGCGGTGGCTTCCTGGGTCGCTTCGTCGAGCCGGTTCACCATGCGGCGTACCGCCTCGGCCTCGTGGCTGTGGCGGGCATGCGCCTCGCGCAGCGCGTGGTCGGCGGGTGCGTTCCGCTGTTCGGTCGCCAGTGTGGCGGCGCGCGCCCGGAGCGTGCCGCGCTGCCGGTCCAACGTGGTGAGGTGGTCGGTGAACTCGTCACGCTGTGCGGCGAGTTCGGTGAGCCGGGCGCGGCGGGCGGCTTCGCGGGCGCCCTCGCCGATGTAGTGGGCGGCGGGCTTGGTCCAGCGGCCGGTCAGCGCGCCGATCCGGTAGCGGCCGTCGGCGGCCACCCAGGTGTGGTGATCGCCCTCCGCGTCAGGGCCGGTCGCGTCAGGGCCGGTCGCGCCGAGGCCGATCGCACCCAGGGCGGCGTGGACCGCGGTGTCCGCGAGGGCGGCGGCCAGCGGGTCGGCCCGGTCGACGGCCGGGCGCAGCAGGGAGGAGAGGCCGGCGCCGGGGGCGGACGGGCCGGCGGACAGCAGGACGGCGTCGTCCGCGTCGAGCAGGGAGCCGTCCGGGGTGAGCCAGGCGTCGAGCAGCCCGGCGGCCTCCAGCGCGGCCTCGATCCCGGCCCGCTCCTCGGCCGGTACGGTCCCGGCGAAGTCGACCGCCCGCCACAGCGGCGCTCCGGGTCGGTCGGCGCGGGCCCGCGGGTCACGGGTGTGGGCCGGTGGCGGGGCGTCGTGCCCGCCGGACTCCAGGCGGGTGATCTCCTCGTCCACGGCGGCGAGTTGGCGCCGGGTGGCGGCCTGTTCGGCGTCGAGCTCCGCCTCCTGGCGGGTGAGGGCGCCCACGGCGGCGCCGTGGGCGTGAGCGGCGGCCGCGGCTGCCGGGTTGGGGCCGGCGAGGGTGTCCGTCCAGGCTTCGAGGGCCGCGAGGGCGTGGTCGGGGTCGGGGAGGCGGAGCTCGACCGTACCGGCGGCCCAGGTCCGCCAGGCTGCGAGGAGGTCCGTGCCCTGTTCGGTGACCGCCTGTGCCGCCTCGGCGGCACGTTCGCGGGCGGCCTCCAGGTCGGCGGCGCGGCGGGCGGCCTCGGTCTGCGCGGCGCGCACCTGCCCGTGGGCCCGCTCGGCGGCGGCGAGCAGCGTGGTGAGGCCGGTGACGGCCTGGCGGCGGCGTTCGACGGCGCGCTCGCCCGCCCGGCGGGTCTCCGGGAAAGGGGCGCGGTCCTGTTCCAGAGTCGCGGCCACGGCCCTGTGTTCGATGCCGGCGACCTCGGCGGCCTGCCCGGCGGCCGAGTCGGCCGCGGCGAGGGCGGCCTGGTCGGTGTCGTGCTGGGCTTGCGCGCCGGCGGCGCGGCGCTGCCAGTCGTCGGCCAGACGGCGGGCGGTGCGGCAGGCGTCGGCGCGGTCGTCGGCGACGGCGCGCAACGCTTCGGCGGTCCGGCCGGCCTGTTCCAGCTCGCGGGCGGCGTCCATCTCCGGGCTGCGGCTCAGGGCGTCGCGGGTGGCGGCCAGGGCTGCCCGGCTGTCCTCCAGCGCTTCCAGACGGGCTTCGGCCTGGGTCAACTGTTCTTCGGCGGAGGCGTGTTCGGTCTCGGCCTCGCCGAGGTCGCGGCCGAGGTGCTCGTAACGGCTGTGGGCGACGCGCAGCACGCCGGCCTGCCGCTTGGCGGCGATCTGCGCGTAACGGCGGTAGTGGGTCAGGAAGTTGGTGGCGGCGCCGGACGCCTCGGCCAGCGCTTCCAGGGCGTGCCGCTCCTCGTCCAGGCCGCGGAACGCCTCGGCGACCTCGCCGACCAGGGCCGGATCCAGTGGCGGCAGGGCCTCGGTGAGAGCCTTGGAGAGCAGCTTCTCGTCCGGCTTCTTCGACAGCTGCGGCTGGCGCAGCTGGATCAGCAGGTTGACCAGGGCCTCGTAGCGGCCCTGGCCCAGACCGAAGAGCTGCTCGTCGACGGCGCGGCGGTACTCGGCGGCGGTGTCGTGGACGAGGCCGTGGCCCTGGAGTGCATCGCGCAGCCGCTCCCGGGTGAACGGGACGCGGGTGGCGGAGAGCAGTGGCAGATCGGGGCCGATGCGCAGGCTGGTGGTGAAGAACCAGTGCTTGGCGATGCCGCGGCCCTTGACCGCCTTCAGGCCGCAGCCGATGGTCCGGTACTGCGGTCGGCCGTCCTCGTCGATCCGGCCGAACTCCAGCCAGGTGTAGCCGGTGCGTTCGTCGTTCGGGTGCTTTCCGCCGAGCAGCAGGTTCCACTCCATGCGCTTGGCGCGGTCGCCGTCCGGTTCGACGCGGTGGGCGGCGAGTTCACCGTCGAGCAGGAAGGGCAGGGTGAGGGCGAGCACCTTCGACTTGCCGGTACCGTTGTTGCCGCGCAGCAGCAACCGTCCGTCGTGGAAGCGGAACTCCTCGGCGTCGTAGTGGAAGATGTCGACGAGCCCCGCGCGCAGTGGCTGCCAGCGGTTCCTGGTGGGCAGGGGCATCGGCTGCGGCAGGCTCATGAGCGGGAGCGGGCCTTTCGGATGGTCGGGGCAGCCAGGGCGTATCGGACCAGCGCGGGTTTGGCCGTGACCGATTCGCCGTCGCGGGTGATGAGGTCGAGGGCGGTCAGCCGGTCCAGTGCCTGGGCGAGCAACTCGGCCGCGGCTGCGGGCTCGGCGGCGGTCCTGCGCCAGTACGACCGGTGCTGCACCGCCAACTGCCGCACCAGGTCGACGAGTTGCTGCTCGGTGCGGGAGTCGGCGGCGGTGGCGAGGTGGGCGGCGACCAGCAGGGTGGCATGGCCGTCGGTGCCCTGCTCGGGCATCCGGACGTCGGTGAGCTCGTCGTCCGGGTCTGCCATGGCGATCCCCTCGGTGCGCAGCTCCGCGACCAAGCCGGTGAGTTCGGTGATCCGACGGGTGATCGCGTGGCGCTGGGAGACCAGGTAGGCCCGCTCGTCCTCGGGCAGCTCCGCGTAGTACACCACCGGATCGTCCAGCAGTCTGCGGGTCAGCCGGTGGCGCAGCGCGCGCAGCCGCAGCTCGTCGGTGTCCGGCGCGACCTCGGCGGTGAGCGCGGCGAGACGGTGGTCCGGAGTGACGGCCTCGACGGTGGACGGGCCCCGGGTCGCGGCGAGGAGCGTGGCCAGGACGCGGCGGCGAACGTCGTAGAGCACGTCGTTGGACGCCTCCGACAGGTACGCCTCCTCGTCGCCCGCCACGCGGTGCAGCACTCCCCATTCCAGCAGCAGCCGGACGGCGGCCACCAGATCGGAACGCTCCTCCCGGCGGTCCATCCGGAACTCGATCCCGGCAGCGGCCAGTTCCGGGTCGCCCGCCGCCGTCAGCACGCCGTCGGCCAGCCGGCCGAGGGTGATCTGCGCGTCCGCCCGCTCCAGCGTCGCCAGTGCCAGGCAGAGCACCACGTAACGGCGGCGGGTGAACGGCACCTTGGTGCGCGGGGTGCGGGCGGGCCGGGTCGCGTCGTCCAGGCGGGCCGGTGTCTTGTACAGCCGCGCGGTCTCGGTGTCGACCACCAGCCGCCAGCCGGTCTCCTGGGTGAACCAGGCCGCCAGCTCGCCGGCGTGCTTGCGCACCAACCGGAAGTCGTCGTTGCCACTGGTCATCAGCGGCGATGCCAGCAGCGCGCGGGCGGCCCGGCGGCGCTCGGCCTGGAGGTCGGTGGGGTCGGTCATGCCGCGCTCCCGGCGGGCGCCAGATCGATGATCTCGATGATGTGCTCGGGCCCGTGCAGCACACCGTCCGCCGTCGGGATCCGCACCACGGTGTCGGCGTCCACCAGCTTCAGCCGGACCTCCATCGTGCCGTCGCCGGTGATCGCCGAGGCGTCGGTCTCGCCCGGCACCCGGGCCGAGAGCGCATCGCCGAGGACCGCGAGGAACAGCCGGAAGGCGTGCGGGTCGAGGCCCTGCGGGCCGGCCAGCTCGGAGAGCCGGACCGGGCCGTCGGTGGCCAGCCGGGCCCGGGCGGCGGCGGTCTGGGCGGCCTCCAGCTCGACCTGCTCGGCCAGCGCCTGCCGCGCCGCCGCACGGTCGGCGACCCGGTTGGGCATGCCGCGCCGCTCGTACGAACCGGTCTCGCGCAGCCGGGGGCTGATCTCCAGCGGCGGGGCCTGCGCCCAGGGTGTGTTGGCCGGGAGATCGGCCTGCTGCCAGGCCGCCTCGGTGGCGGTGTCCACCGTCAGGTGCCGGGCCGGGGTGAGGGCGAAGGCCGCCCGCCAGAGCCGGTGCGCGGCGTCGTCGTCCGGGGCCTGCGCGAAGAACCGGGCCAGCGCCCGGAAGTCGGCCGACCGGTCCGAGCGCCCGCCGCGCCGCTCGTTCAGCGCGGCCACCGTGTTGACCAGCGCGGTGATCGCGCTGACCGCCGCGCCGCGCAGCAGCTTCGCCTGGGAGGGCTGCCGGCTGGAGCGGCTGAGGAACCAGTCGGTGAGGCCCCGCCAGCGGTTCTCCCAGGCGGTCAGCGCGGCACTCGTCGCCGCCGCGCGGGCCTGCTCCGCCTGCCGACCGTCCACGTCCGCCCCCGGTACGGCGTCCGGCAGGGCATCTCCGGCTTCGCGCTGCGCCGCGGCCAGCAGCAGCCGCTCCACCCCGGCCGCGTTCAGCCGGGTGAGCAGGTTCGCGATCTGCGCGCCGCGATTCGCCAGATCGGCGATGAACCGCTCGATGTACTCGACGAGACGGTCCTTGTACGCGATGAACGCCGCCTCGTCACCGTCCTGGAAGTCGATGGTGCGACGCAGCGAGGCCATGAACGCCTGGGCGTTGTCCGCGAGACTGCCGAACCGCTCCGCGATCTGGAGCAGCAGCAGATGTGCCTTCCCCGGATCGGGATCAGGCTGCCCCGCCAGGACGAGCAGCGACCCCAACTGCTCGGCGATGTCCGCCAGCGCGACCGACTGCAGCTGGCCGCGCCGGCCCAGCGCCTGCTCGTACACGGCGAGTGCCCGCAGGGCGGCCTGGCCGTGCTGGGTCAACTGGTAGAGGTAACGGGCCCGGTGGAAGTCCTCGACCGAGGTCACCCGGCCGGTGTCGGCGTCCGCGCGGAGGTTCCCCCAACCGACCAGCTGCTCCAGCGCGCCACCGACCGCCTCGATCGACGCGACTGCCGAAGACGCGTCCGCCGCCGCGTCCCGACGGAGCTCGGCGGCGACGTCCTCCGGCCGCAGATGGACGATGAACCGCTCCTTCGCCTGGGCGAAGACGGCCAGGACCTGGCCGTACAGGACCGCGTTCGGAGCCTGGAGGTAGGCGAACGGCTGGGGCTGCGGAGCGCTGGACACGCGCTCCAGTCTTGCAGATCCGGTTGCCCGCTCGGGCGGGAGTGGGAAACCCGGTTGACCGCGGAGCCTTCGACCTTGCGTCACCTCAGGTCTGCCGGCGTGCTCGTGGGCTACCGCACCGTGACGGAACGTGTCAGACCGGTGTATGCCTTGGACAGAATCGTGGTGACGGCTCCGATCTCGAAGGAATGACCGTCCACGTCACGCACCGGCTGCACTTCGTAGGCCGTGCCGGTGAGAAAGACCTCCTCGGCGCGTTGCAGTTCCTCGGGCAGGATGTGCCTTTCGTGGACAGAGATCCCCAGGTCCCGGGCGAGGGCCAGGACCGTCTGCCGGGTGATGCCGTTGAGGAAGGTGTCCGCGGTCGGCGTGTGCAGGGCTCCGTCGATCACCAGGAAGAGGTTGGCGCCGGTGGCCTCCGCCAGGTACCCGCGGAAGTCCAGCAGGAGGGCGTCGTGGCAGCCGGCCGCCTCCGCCTCGTCGCGGGCGAGGGTGCAGATGTTGTACAGCGATGCGGCTTTCGCCCGTACCGGCGCGGTGTCGGGGGAAGGACGCCGCCACCGGGAGGTGCGCAGCCGGATGCCGTGGCTGTGCGCGTCGCCGGAGAACACGTGCGGCCACTCCCACGCGGCGATCGCGACGTGGACGGAGGTTCCCGCCCCGGACACGCTGATCTGCTCGCTGCCCCGCCAGGCCACGGGCCTGACGTACCCGTCGGTGATTCCCTGGCGCCGGATGGTCTCCCGCATGGCGGCGTCCAGTTCCGCGGGGCCGAAGGGGATGCGGAAGTTCAGTTCCCGGGCCGAGGTGTGGAGGCGCTCGAAGTGCTCGACGGACTTGAACGGCCGCCCGTCGTACACCCGGATGCCCTCGAAGATGCCGCCGCCGTAGTGCAGGCCGTGGGAGAGCACGTGCAGGTGGGCGTCGCGCCACGGCACGAACGCTCCGTCCAGCCAGATCACGCCGTCACGGTCGTCGAACGGAACGCTGGTCACGCCTGCCCCTCCTGGTGGGTGTCGTCCGTGTAGTCGATGCGGATGGACTGTTCCAGGAAGCTGTGGAACTCCTCGGCCTCGGCGGTGTTCGCGTGCCGCGACAGTACGAACGCCGGGTAGCCGGTGAAGTCCGGGTAGGGCCGCACGACGTCTCCCGGGAAGAGCATCTGCACGACGTGGTCGACCCTGGGGTCGTCGCGCAGTTCGGCCAGGCCGTGGACCGCGGTGATCCGTCCGGAACCGCCGCAGGGGACGATGTAGTTGGCCGCGGCCGCCACGGGCGTCGGCAGCGGGCCGGAGCCCAGGGATTCGGTGGCGGTGCCGGCGGCGATCCGCAGTGCCTGCGCGGCGAAGTCGACACCGGTCACCCCGGAGGCGATGTAGTGGGACACCCCGGAGCCCCCGATCCGGGCTCCCATCTCCAGCAGGTACGGCGTCACGCCACCGCGCAGGCGCAGTTCCGTGTGGGTGGGCCCGTCCGTGATGCCGAGAGCTCGGTGCGCGGCGACCACCTCGCGCCGGATGTCCTCCTGCACGGCCTCGGACAGGACGGCCGGTGCACGGTAGACGCCCTCCTCGAAGTGCGGCCCCTGAGGGTCGCCCTTGTAGCCGATGGCCAGGACCCGCACGTCACCGCCGTGGGCGAGGGACTCGACGGCGAACTCGGGGCCGTCCAGGTACTCCTCGACCACCAGACCGTCCGTGCGGCCGAGCTTGTTCGCCGAGGTCTGCCACACCTCGTCCACGACGCTCCTCAGGTCCTGTGGGGACTCCGCCTTGGTGACGCCGAGGCTGGAGAAGCCGTGTGCCGGCTTCACCACGACGGGGAAGTCCAGGCTCGCGGCCTTCTCCCAGTCGGCCGGGTCATCCACCCGGACGAAACCCGGCACGTTGAGGCTCGCGGCGGCCAGACGCTCCCTCATGACGCGCTTGTCCTGTGCGCCGAGCGCCACGTCGCGGCCGATCCCGGGAAGTCCGAGCAGCTCGGCGGCCTCGGCGACGAACGGGACGGCGGGGTCGTAGAGGGTGACGATCCCCTGGAAGGCGTTCGTCTCGTACCGGTGCCGCAGGGCGTCCAGTGCGCCGGCTCGGTCGGCTTCGACGTCCAGCCGCAGGACGTCGACCACGGCGGGCGGCAACCGGTCCTCGGACACCGCTTCGTCGGGCCGGGGGACCAGCACGAGGTCGATCCCGGCTCGTTCTGCGCTCTCGAAGACCCAGGGGAGCGAGGTGCGCTGGTAGACCAGCACGAGGGTGGGCTTGGGGCTGTCCGTTGTCATCACGAGGTCCTCTGTCGTCACGGTGTTCCTTGCCGGGTGTGAGCTCCGGCTCCCGTCCTGGTGTGCTCTTCGTCCGAAGCCGCCTCGACCGCGGCGGGCCCGGCGGGGCGGGCACCGCCGATGGTGAGCCACACACCGCCCCCGCACAGCAGGAGCAGCAGGAGCACGAGCGGTGCGGGCGCGGCCTCCCGGCCCAGGGTCCATTCCCCCAGCCGCACCAGGAACGGCACCACGAGCGCGAGCGCGGAGGTGAACAACGGCCCCTTGCGCAGGATGAGTTCGTGCGAGATGAGGAAGACCGGGGCGGTGAGGACCGCGCCGAGGACCGCGATGCCGCCCCAGTCGGCCGGGGAGACGCCGCCGAGCGGGACGAACAGGACGACCGTCAGCCCCAGCATGACCGTGCCCGCTCCGGTGACGGCGGGCAGGGCCGCGACCGGGGTCAGGTCCGCCATGCGCCGCCGGTAGACGTAGCCGTACACCGCGTACGTGAAGGTGCCGCCGAGTGCCAGCAGCCCCCCGCCCGCCAGGGCGCCGCCGCCGGTCCCGGAACCCGCGCCGCCGGCCGCGGAGCCGTCGGCCAGGGCGTACCCGCAGGCCGCGACCACGGCCAGCACCGTGCCCAGGACCTTGCGGGGCGTGGAGGGCTCGCGGAAGGCCGCGACTCCGATCACGAAGGTGATGCAGGGCAGCAGGGAGACGATCAGGCCGACCCGGGAGGCACCGATGAAGCCGGTCCCGAGCAGCGTTCCGGCGTAGTACGCGAAGAAGCCGAGGAAGGCCAGGAGCACGACACTTCCGCCGCGGGCGGTCGCGGCCCGGACGTCGGGCCGCGACCGCGGGCGCAGCAGCGCGATGACGGTGATGACCACGAAGCTGGCCGCGGTCCGCCCGGCCGCCACCGCCAGCGGGGGAACGCCGTCGACCAGACGCCCGGCGAGCAGCCAGCCGGCGGCCAGCAGGGCGATCATCAGTGCCGAGAGGGCGGGCACCACGAGGTGTCCGCCCCGGCGGGGGCGCAGGGGTGCGCCGCTCACCACTCCGCCCGCTCGAACTCCAACGCGGGCATCCGGTCCAGCCCCTGCTTGGCGCGCAGCAGGACCCGCTGGTCCTCGGTGAAGGCGTACCGCTGCCGTGCCGCACCTTCGGCGGCGGGCTCGGGAGCGGGGAGGTACCTGCGGACCAGTTCCTTGGCCGCCGAGCGGTACTCGTCGTCGGTCGTGACCTCGGCCTCCAACTCCTCGACCGTGGCGACGAACCGCCGCAGCGCGTCGAGGGCCTTTGCCCGGTCGAAGTGCAGCAGTCCGCCATCGCCCGGGGAGCCGGCCAGCGCACCGTGCTCGCGCAGCCAGGAGTAGAGGAAGACCCCGGTGCCCGAGTCGAAGTTGCGGGTGGCGTCGTCCGCCTGCGGGTAGCGGAAGACCCGCTCCAGCAGGATCATGTCGACCTGTTCCGCCGCGAAGGGCACCACACCGCTGTCCGCGCAGGCCAGGACGGTCCTGGCGTCGACCTTGATCTCCTCCAGCAGGCCGACGAACCAGTTCATCTTCAGCGAGATGTGCTGGTCGAACGGCCAGAGCCCCTGGTAGTGCATCGAGTCGTGCAGGTAGCCCCAGATGGCGCGGGCCTCGAAGCACACGTCGGCGTCCAGGCCCGTGGACGCGCGGGGCAGGGATTCCGGAGTCAGCACGGCCTCCGCACCGCGGAGCGCGTAGGTCTCGTGGATCTTCCGCATCTTGTTGTAGAAGAACATGGCGTACGGCTGCTCGGTGATCTTGTCGTGAGCGGCCACGTTCTCCGGGAAGAACACCAGGCAGTTGCCCTGCCGGAAACCCGCGCTGCCGGTGATCAGGACGAGCGACTGGCAGTTGTTCTTGGGATGCGGGTACGACTCGGCCAGCTCCGGCAGCGCGGCCGGTTCCTTGCGCAGCGCGAAGAAGCAGTCCAGTCGCTTGCCCACGGGCGGCGCGCTGTTGGTGCTCTGCAGCGGTGCGAGGAAGAAGACGGCCGAACCGTCCTCGGGCACGCGCAGGGCGTCCCGGGAGCGTGCGAAGTGCGGCCGGGTGTCGAGGCCGGCCGCGAGCCAGCCGTCGACGTCGGCGGCCAGTGCGGCCGCCTGGTCGTCCTGTCCGCGCCGCGCGTACCAGGCGCACGCCTCGTCGCGGATGCGGCCGAGCAGCGCACGGTCATCCTCGGTCGCGCCGGGGACGGTACCGTCGTCCGCCTGACGCGCCCGGAAGCGGTCGACCCGCGGGATCAGGGACCCGGCCAGTTCGTCGGCGTCGGCGAGCAGGGCCGCGGAAACGGGAGCGGTCGCGGTGGTCACCGGGCCGCTCCCACCGGGAGCAGCCGCTCCTCCTCCGCGCCGACCGCCAGAACCTGATGGACGGTGAAGACCATGGGCACGGCGCCGAAGTCCCGTACCACTCGCAGCCCGTGGTCCTCGGCCGCGACGATGGTGGTGATGCAGCCCTCGACGCGGCCCTCGGCGCACTCGATGGCAGCCCGGGAGTTGCTCAGGACCTCCCGGATCTCCGTGCCGACGGGCACGAGACCCGTCGGCGCCGGGTGCGAGGCGACCGTGGCGGGCACGTCGACCCCGTTGGTGGCGAGCACCATGTTGTGCGTCGGCATGATGAAGCTGTCGACCATGTGCAGGCGGTGCAGGTTCCCGAACACCAGGGTGTGCAGCGCTGGATAGACAGCGCAGGCGACCAGTGCGTGCCGGCCGTCGTCCGGCACGGCGTCGAGCGCGGACTCGATGGAGGAGTGCAGCTCCACCGTCCCCTGGACTCCCCGTCGGCGCAGCCATTCGTGGGACGCGGCTTCCAGATTGGTGCCGCTCGGACCGAGCGTGTGCAGGTGCCGGACCTCATCCGCGTCCGCCCCGTAGCTGGCATGCCTCATCGGCTCCCCCTCCCCCAAAGTGAAGAACACGGCGACCGTGCCAGGTGGTTCCCGGAGGTCCCGGACAGGAGAACATGGCCGCTGGAGGTGATCAAGTGAGTGCGGACACCATCTCGGATGGTGGGCTCACGGCGCTTGTCTCTCCTGCCCCGTCCACGTCGAGCCCGCCGTAGCGGCCGGCGCCGCCTCGGGGGAGCCGCGGCCGAACGCGCTCGCGCAGATCGGCGAGGGCCTGCGGGCCCCGCTGTGGGGCGGGGCCGCGCTGCTGGGGCTGGCCGGTCTGGCCTCGCTGCCGTGGTCGCGCCGCATCGAGCCCGATCCGGCGGCGCGGGCGCAGGCCCCGGTCGAGGAGGCCGACCCGCAGCCCGCCGGTTGAGGGATCAGTGCGGGCCGGCGCTGAGGATGCTGGGGAGGACCATGTCCAGGACGCGCTGGAGTTCCAGCCGCAGGTCCAGGTCCTTGAGGTCGTTCCGGCGCAGCCGGAACAGGGCGCCGAGGTAGGCGTCGCGGAGGAGGTGGCCGACCTGGAGGGGATCGGTGCCGGTGCGGATCTGGCCCTTCGCGATGCCGGTCCGGATCACGTCCGCGAACATCTCGGCGGTGTAGGGGTGTTCGGTGATCGGCAGGCCCGCCCGGACCCAGCACATCAGCATGACCTGGTTGAGTTCCGCCGACTCCTCGTCGTTGATGTCGACGAGCGCCGTCATGCACCGTCCGAGGGCTCTGCTCACGTCGACCTCGGCGAGCGCCTCCTGCTGGAGCTTCTCCTCCAGCAGCTCTCTGCGCCGGTTGCTCCAGGTGGTGATGAGCTCTTCCTTGTGCTGGAAGTGGTTGAAGAAGGTGCCCCGGGCGACGTCGGCGCGTTCCGTGATGTCGTCGATCGTGGTCTGCTCGAACCCCTTCTCGGCGAAGAGGCTCAGGGCGGCCGAGAAGATACGTTCCCTCATCCGCTGCTTGTTGCGCTCCCGGCGGCCCGTCGGAACAAGTGCGACGGCGGCTTCGTCGGCCATGCGTACTCCTGTGGTGAGGGTGTCAGGTCCTGAGGTCCTGCTCCACGGGGTGGGAGCTCCCCGGTCACCGGCGCGGCGTCCGAACGAGCCCGTGGAGGGCTGGGTCAGCCCTTGCATAACTTATACTAGGATTTAAGTTTAGAGTCACATGCCAGGTTCATGTTCATGTGGGTCAGGGTCGCGGCGTCGCGCACTTTCTGACGGGGAGACGTCAATCACAGTGCGGCGATGGACAGCTGGGGCAAACTACAGTCCGTACGAGCGATCCTTTCTCGACCCCATCGCCGATCGGAGCCGCACCCATGGGTGAGCAGACCCAGACGCAGACCATGCCGCGTACCGTGGCGATCCCGCCTGAGGTCCTCAGCCGTTTCGCCGACGGCGGCGTCGACCTGGAGGCGATGTTCGCCTCCGGGCACCTCGGCAACCGCATGGGCATCGTGCTCGTCGAGGCCACCGCCGACCGGGTCGTGGCGACCATGCCGGTCGAGGGCAACACCCAGCCGTACGGACTGCTGCACGGCGGCGCCTCGGCCGTCCTGGCGGAGCACGTGGGCTCGATCGGCGCGACCCTCCACGCCGGTCCCGAGCGGGTCGCGGTCGGCGTGGAGCTGAGCTGCACCCACCACCGGGGGATGCGCGAGGGGACGGTCACGGGCACCGCGACCCCGGTCCACCGCGGCCGCACCACGGCGACCTACGAGGTCGTCATCACCGACGAGCAGGGCCGGCGGGTCTGCACCTCGCGTCTGACCTGCCTCATCCGGGACGTGGCCAAGGGCGGTGCGGGCGCGTCGCACTGACGATCCGTCACAGCTGCGCCGCCGAACTCGAAGGCGCCGCCCGGTGATCGGGCGGCGCCTTCGAGTTCGTGCGTGGGTCCGGGCACGAGGGGGGTCGGCCGCGACGGCTACTTCCGGCTCCCGGCGACGGGGCTGTCGTCGACGATGCTGGGCAGCAGGAAGTCCACGATGCGCTGCAGCTCCGCGGCCAGGCCGTCGCCCTTCAAGTCGCCGCGGCACCACCGGAACAGCGCGCCCAGGTAGGCGTCCCGCAGCAGGTACCCCACCTGCATGGGGTCGACGCCGGGCCGGATCCGGCCCTCCGCCAGTCCGGCCCGGATCACGTTGGCGAACACCTCGGCCGTACGCGGCGGTTCGGTGATCGGCAGGCCCGCCCGGACCCACGAGGTGAGCATGACCCGGTTGAACTCCGGCTCCTCCTCCTCGTTGATCTCGACGAGTGCCGTCATGCACCGTCCGAGGGCGACGCACAGGTCGTCGTTCGAGGGCGTCCTCTGCCGCATCTTCTCCTCGAATCTCGATTGGCGCTGGCTGCTCCAGGTGGTGACGAGCTCTTCCTTGTGCTGGAAGTGGTTGAAGAACGTGCCGCGCGCGACGTCGGCGCGCTCCGTGATGTCGTCGACCTTCGTCTGCTCGAAGCCCTTCTCGGCGAAGAGGCTCAGGGCGGCGGAGAAGATTCGTTCCCTCATCCGCTGCTTGTTGCGTTCGCGGCGGCCCATGACAACGGGCGCGAGAGGGGGGTCAGCAGTATGCATACGTTCTCCAGCGACAAGGGAGTGGACCTTGTAACCATCTGTTGCACGGCCCGTACGGCCGGGCCCGGTCCTCCTCTGCGGAGTTATACCAGAAGTTAACTTTGATGCGTAGTATTCGTTTAAACCTCAGTCGATTCCAGGAGCCGGCCGATGGTCTCCTGGCCGAGCAGGCGCCCCACGGGCAGGTCGATGCCCGTCGCGGTCCGGATGCGCTGCCGCAGTCGGACGGCCGTGATGGAGTCGAGGCCCAGCTCGCGCAACGGCCGTCGGCGGTCGAGGCGTTCGGGGGTCGTGCCGAGCAGCGCAGCGGCGTGCGTCAGTACGGCCGACTCGTGGTCGCCGGCCTGTGCGGGAGCGGGTGCGGGTACGGCCTCGGGCGCCGCTGGGGGCGCGGCGGCGGATACGGCGGCGTCGGGTGCGGCCGCGGGCACGGGTCCGGCCTCCGCCGCCACCGGGCCGGTCAGCCGCAGGAGTTGGACCCCGTGCAGCTCCGCCAGCACATGGTCCCCGTCGTCCGTGTGGAGCACGACGTCCGCGCGGACGACGGAGTCACCGGACGCCGTGCCCTCCGCCACCGGTCGGAGCACGGCCGAGCTCCACACCGGCTTCGCCAGGTCCGTCGCGTCACCGTGCACCGTCACGGCGTCGATGCCGACGGCCAGGTAGCTGTGGCTCGCGCCGTCCGGCCCGCCGTGGGGCAGCACGGCGAGCAGCGGCTGCAACGGCACCTCCCAGGCCGCGGGGTGCCCGGGGGCCGGCAGGTGCATCCGGGCCACCGCGAGGCCCGTCCGCCGCCAGAGCCGTCGGACGCCCGCGAGTTCGTCGGGGACGTCGTAGCCGTACCCCCGGACCTCGTCGTAGAAGTCCGGCCCGGGCAGGTACTCGCCGCACTGCGCCAGCAGCGCGTCCAGGCTCCGGGGCGAGGCGCCGCCCCGGGGCGGGGTGGCGGTGACCCGGGCCGTCAGACAGGTCAGCGCCGGCTCGCTGCCCGAGCCGGGGCTGACGACCTGGACGGTCGCGAGGTGGTCGGCACCCTCGGGGCGCAGCCTGACCCGGAGGGAGGCGCCGAGAGCCTGTCTGCGGTCGACCAGTTCCCCGGTCAGGGTGACGTCCTCCAGGCGGTGCTGCCCGCCGAGTTCGGCCCGCGCCGCGCTCAGCACGGCGTCGACGTACACCATCGGCGGTACGACGGCCGTGCCGCGGAACGACGCCCCCAACGCCTCGATGTCCAGCGGCCGCTCAAAGGTGAAGCCGGTGGCGGCCGGAGGGGCGGCCGGTACCCGCAGGTGCTCGTCGTCCCAGGGATAGCGGGGCAGCGGCACGGGGCGGACCGTGCCCCGGAACCACCGGGTGAAGTCGATCCCGGCGCCCGCGGCGTGCAGGCGGCCGGCCGCGCGGGCGAGTTCGGCGCCCTCGTGCTCCCTCCGGCGCAGCGAGGCGACGGTGAAGGCCGGGGCGCCGAGCGCCTCCAGAGTCTCCTCCACGGCCGAGGTCAGCAGCGGGTGCGGGCTGATCTCCAGGAAGACGCTCTCCTCCTGCTTCGCCAACTGCGCCACGGCACCGGCGAACCGCACCGGGCGCCGCAGGTTGTCCATCCAGTACCGGGCGTCGAGGTCCGTCCCGGGGACGGGCTCGGCGCGCACGGTGGAGTGCAGCGGCAGTGACGTCCCGCGCGGTTCGAGGCCGGTGAGGGCGTCGAGCAGCTCGGGCCGCAGGGCGTCCATGTCGGGGGAGTGGGAGGCCACGTCGACCTTGACGAACCGGGCCAGTCGGCCGCGCTCCGTCAGGCCCTCGGCGAGCCGGGCGAGGCTCTCCGGATCCCCGGCGAGGACGGTGGAGCGCGGTGAGTTCTCCACCGCGACGCACAGCGCGTCGGGGTACCGGGCGGCGACCAGCTCGGCCTCGTCCGGGGACAGGTCGGTGGCCAGCATCCGCCCCCGGCCGCCGAGTCGGGCCATCAGCCGGCTGCGGCGGCAGATGACGGCGGCGGCGTCGCGCACCGACAGGGCGCCGGTGATCACGGCGGCGGCCGCCTCGCCCATGCTGTGCCCGACGCACACGGAGGGGCTGACGCCGAGGTCCTGCCAGAGGGCGGCCAGCGAGACCTCCATCGCCCACAGGGCCGGCTGGACGACGTCGATCCCGGTGGGGAACTCCTCCTGCTCGCGGTTCAGCAGGTCGACGACGGACCAGCCCAGTTCGGCCCGGATCACCGTGTCGCACTCGGCCATCCGGTCGCGGAAGGCGGGGAAGGCCGCCAGCAGCCGGCGCCCCATGCCCGCCCACTGCGCGCCCTGCCCGGGGAGGACGAACACCGTCCGCCGCTGCGGGCCGAAGCCGGCCTCGCCGCGTCCGCCGTCGGCGATCTCCCGGCCGGCCGCCAGCGCCTCCAGCCGGTCGGCGAGCTGCTCGTGGCTGTCGCCGATCGCCCACATCCGGTACGGGTGGTGGTCGCGGCGCAGCGCGGCCGCGGCGCAGATGTCGCGCAGGGGCTCCCGGTGGCCCGCGCCGCCGGGGCGCAGGTGGCGGGCGTAGGCGGTCGCGAGCCGTTCCAGGGAGCGTTGCGAGCGGGCGCTGATCACCAGCAGCTCGGGGCGCCCGTCCGTCGCGGCGTCCGACGAGGTGCCCGATGCGGTGGACTCGGGGGCGGCCTCGGCGGGGTACGGGCTCAGCACGACATGGGCGTTGGTCCCCGACAGGCCGAAGGAGCTGACGCCGAGGTAGCTGGACTCGCCGTCCCCGAGCGGCTCGTTCTCGGTGACCACGCGGACCGGGGAGTCCGGGGCGGCGATCAGCGGGTGCGGACTGTCCAGGTGGAGCGAGGCGGGGATGACGCCGTGGTGGGCGATGAGGACGGTCTTGATCAGCCCCGCCATGCCGGCGGCCGCCTCGGCGTGGCCGATGTTGGACTTCACCGAGCCGGTCCGCAGTGGCCGGCCCGGGGCGCGGCCTCGGCCGGCCGCCGCCGCCAGCGCGGACAGTTCCACCGTGTCGCCGACGGCGGTGCCGGTGCCGTGCGCCTCCACGTAGCCGAGGTCGGCCGGGGAGATCCCGGCGCTGCGGCAGGCCTCCCGGACCATCTCTGCCTGGCCCGGGACGGAGGGCTTGACCAGCAGTCCGCTGCTGCGTCCGTCGTTGTTCACGGCGCTGCCGGCCAGTACCGCCAGGACCGGGTCGCCGTCGCGCCGGGCGTCCGCGAGGCGCTTGAGCAGCACCACGCCGACGCCGTCACTGCGCACGAACCCGTCGGCGTCGGCGTCGCCGAACGCGCAGTGCCCCTCCGGCGAGAGCATGCCCGCCTGCGAGTAGGCGATGGCGTCCCGGGGGGAGAGGACGATGTTGACGCCGCCGACGACGGCGAGGTCGCTCTCCCCGGTGAGCAGGCTCTGCCGGGCCATGTGCACCGCGACCAGGGAGGAGGAGCAGGCGGTGTCCAGCACGATGCTGGGGCCGCGCAGGTCCAGCGCGTACGAGATGCGCCCGGAGGCCATCGACCGCAGCTGGCTGCCGACGGTGCGCCAGATGTCCTGTTCGGTCAGCGGCCGGTGCTCGTCGCCGTACTCGGCGGTGGCCTGGCCGACGAAGACGCCGGTCCGGCTGCCGGCCAGGGTGGAGGGGCGGAGGCCGGCGTCCTCCAGCGCCTCCCAGACGACCTGGAGCAGGACGCGGTGCTGGGGGTCGATGGTGCGGGCCTCGGCGGGCGAGATGCCGAAGAAGCCGGGGTCGAAGGCGAAGGGGTCGCCGATGAACCCGCCCTTCGCCGACACGGACTTGCCCGGGGTGGCCGGGTCGGGGGAGTGGTGGGCGGTCGCGTCGTACCGGTCGCCGGGCACCGCCGTGACGCTGTCGGCATTGCCGATCAGGTGCTCCCAGAACTCGTCGGGGTTCGAGGCGCCGGGGAATCTGCATCCCAGGCCGATGACGGCGATCGCGCGGTCGGACGCTACCTCGGGCTGATCCATGGGGCGTACCTGCCTTCATGTACGAGCGAAGCATCGGTGCTACAGGAGTGATAGTCGTTCAATCATTGATGCAAGGTCAAGATTGAACTCGCGCTGCCTAGTTGCATCGCTGGCCACCGAATGTGCCCCCCACCTGCACCGCTCCGGCGTCGGGCGGTCGGGCGGCGGCTCCGGGTGTGGCCCAGATCGCTCTCGTACTTGGCTCTCAGTTAAAAGTGATACTTGCATCCAACCTCGACTCATGGTCCCATCTTGTCCGGTAGTCGACCAATCCTGAGGAGGCACCAGACATGCCGAGTGCGGGGATACGGATCAGCGGCGGCGACGCCGACGTGGCGTACAGCATCGAAGGCAGCGGTCCGGCTCTGGTCCTGGTGCACGGCACCGGAACCCGCGGCGCCGCTTGGGCCCAGCAAGTCGAGGAGCTGAAAGGGAAGTTCACCGTCGTCACCCCGGACCTGTCCGGCTCCGGTGACACGGTCGACCACGGCGGGCCGCTGACCCTGGGCGACCTGGTCGCGGAGGTGCTGGCGGTGGCCGACCACGCCGGCCTCGACACCTTCCACCTCGCCGGCCACTCCCTCGGCGGGGTGGTGGCGCTGCGCCTCGCGGCCGAGCACCCCGAGCGGGTGCGCTCGGTCGTCTCGCACGCCGGCTGGGCGTACACCGACGAGCGGATGACGGCCGACTTCCGCTACTCGCTCGACCTGCTGCGCACCGACGCGGAGCTGGGCACCGCGCTGGTTCCGCAGATGTTCCCGCTGGCCACCCTCGGCCCCCGCTACTGGGAGGCGACCAACGAGGCGGAGCACGGGAAGCTCGTCCGGCAGATCGCCGACAACTTCCAGCCCGGCACCGCGCGCCAGTTCGAGGTCGGCCTCACCGTCGACCTGCGTCCGCTGCTCGGCCGCATCACCGCGCCGGCGCTGGTGTTCGCCAGCGCGCACGACCGCGTCTGCGGGGCGAACCAGCAGCAGCTGCTGCGCGAGGGCATACCCGGTGCCGCCTACGCGGAGATCGACACGGGCCACAACGCGCTGGCGGAGGACCCCGCGGGGTTCGCCGCGGTGCTCGGCCCGTTCCTCGCCCAGCACACCGGCAGCTGAGAACCACACCCGCTGGTCCCGGCCCGCAGGGCCGCCGCAACACACCGAAAGTTGGAGGAAGTTCATGTCCGTTTGGCTGATCACCGGCAGCTCCCGTGGCCTCGGCCTGCACATCGCCCGGGAGGCGCTGGCCAGCGGTCACCAGGTCGTCGCGACGGCGCGCGACACGGAGGTCGTGCGCGCGGCGCTCGGCGACGCCGGCGGCGAGGTGCTGTACCTGCCGCTCGACGTGACCGACGAGCAGCAGGCCCAGGAGGTCGCGCGGGCCGCGTACGAGCGCTTCGGCCGGATCGACGTCCTGGTGAACAACGCCGGCCGCGGCCTGCTCGGCGCCGTCGAGGAGGCCACGGACGCCGAGGCGCGCGCGGTCTACGACATCAACGTGTTCGGCCTGCTCGCCGTCACCCGGGCGGTGCTGCCGTACATGCGCCGGGAGCGGTCCGGCCGGATCCTCAACATCAGCTCCGTCGGCGGCTTCACGGCCGGCTCGGGCTGGGGCATCTACAACAGCACCAAGTTCGCCGTCGAGGGCCTCAGCGAGGCCCTGCGGGCCGACCTCGCCCCGCTCGGCATCCACGTCACGATCATCGAGCCCGGGGTCTTCCGCACCGACTTCCTGGACGGCTCCTCGCTGCACAGCACCACCCCGATCGACGACTACGCGCAGACCGTCGGCAAGACCCGCGAGTGGGCGGTGGACAACAACCACCAGCAGCCCGGCGACCCGGTCAAGGCCGCCCGCGCGATCGTCACCGTGGCCGCCTCGGACGCGCCCCCGGTGCGCCTGCCGCTCGGCGCGGACTGCGTCGCCCGGGTCGAGAGCAAGCTCGAGACCGTCGCCAAGGAGCTCGACACCTGGCGGGAGCTCGCGCTGGACACCGCCATCTGACCGACCGTCTCCGGAGAAGGAGGACCCCGATGAGCTCGGCGAGTTCGGCGGGGCGGGTGGACCCTCGGGTCTGGCTGCTCGCGCTGGGAACGTTCGCAACCGGTACCGACCTGTTCATCGTCGCCGGCCTGCTGCCGGCGGTGGGACGGGACCTGCACCTATCGACGGCACTCGCGGGCCAGACGTCCACCGCGTTCGCCGCCACCTACGCGGTGGGAGCGCCGATCCTGGCCGGGCTCACCGCCAAGTTCCGGCGCAAGCCGCTGCTCATCGGGGTCATGCTCGTCTTCGGCCTCGGCAACCTCCTGTCGGCCGTCTCGGCGAACTTCACCGTGCTGCTGATCAGCCGGATGATCACCGGTGCGGGCGCCGCCCTGTACTCGGCCAACGCCTCCGCGGTGGCCGCCCGGATCAGCCCGCCCGAGGTGCGCGGCCGGGCGCTGGCCATCGTCTACGCGGGCATGACCAGCGCCATCGCCTTCGGAGTGCCGATCGGTAACTGGATCGGCGAACTCTCGTCCTGGCGCTGGGCGTTCGGTCTGGTCGCGGTGCTCGCGGCGGTGACGGTGGCCGGCATCCAGTTCTTCCTGCCGGACGTGCCCACCGGCCCCGGCGCCACGGTGCGGGAGCGGATGGCCGCGATCCGGATCCCGCAGGCCCCCACGCACCTGCTGGTGACGGCGCTGTGGACCGCGGGCACCTTCACCGTCTACACCTACCTCGGCTCCATCCTGGAGCAGGTCACCGGACTGTCCGCCGGTCAGCAGTCGTGGGTCCTGCTGCTCTTCGGCGTCGGCAGCTTCGGCGGGGTCTTCGTCGGCGGCCGGCTGGCCGACCGCTTCGGCTCGGTCGTCGGCCTCTCGATCACCATCACCGCGCTGGGTCTCTGGCTGGTGGTGCTCACCCCGACCCTCCAGTGGCCGCTGGCCGCGGCGCTCGCCGTCGGCGTGTGGGGCCTGGTGCACTGGCCCAGCTTCCCGCTGCTGCTGCACCGGGCCCTGGGCATCGGCGGGGACCGCGGCGACATGCTCCTGGCGCTGAACAACAGCGCCGTCTACGTGGGCCAGATGACCGCCGCCGCGGTCGGCGGACTGCTCGCCGACGCCGACCTGCTCCGCTGGAACCCGCTGGCCGGGGCCGGCTTCGAGCTGCTGGCCGGCCTCGCCCTGGTCGTCAGCGTGGGAGCGCTGCGCCGCGACCGCAGGCGCCAGCGGCCGGTGGCCGCGCCCACGACGGACGCGGAGGAGTCCAGCCCCGCGCTGCAGGGCTGAACCGAGCCGCCCGGCACCGCCTTGGCGCCGTACCACTGCCGTACGACCGTCCACTGCCGTACGACCGTCCACCGCCGTACGACCGTCCACCGCCGTAGCACCGGCGGCCGAGCACCGACGAAGGAAGCGCGTCCCGAACGAAGGAACCCCCTCCCGCAGGAAGGACACAGCATGTCTGCTCACCAGGAGATGGAAGTCGAGACGGGTCCCCGCCTCGCCCCGGAGGTCCGGGCCCTCGCGGACGGACCGAACTTCGCCGCCCTGACCACCCTGATGCGGGACGGCACCCCGCAGACCCAGATCGTCTGGGTCTCCACCAGGGGTGAGTACCTCGCCCTCAACAGCGAGGTGGGGCGGCAGAAGGTGCGCAACCTGCGCCGCGACCCGCGGGCCACCGTCACCATCTGGCAGCAGGACGACCCGCTGAACTTCGCCGAGGTCCGCGGCCGGGTGGTCGAGGAGGTCCTCGGCGCCGAGGCCCGCGACCACATCGACGAGCTGTCCACCAAGTACCTGGGCGGCCCCTTCGCCGACGAGTTCATCGGCTCGGACCGCGTGCTGCTCCTCCTCGCTCCCGACCGCCAGCTCGTCCGCGACCACGCGCGCTGGGTGGCAGGCCTGCCCCAGCAACAGCACCAGTGAGCCGTATCCGTCCCTTCATGCGTGAGGAGTCACAGTGAAACGCCGCATCCTGATCATCGGAGGGGGCATCGGCGGTCTCGCCGCCGGAGCCGCACTCGGACAGCAGGGCATCGACACCACCGTCGTCGAGATCCAGTCGGAGAACCTCGTCGCCGGCGTCGGCATCAACATCCCGGGCAACGCGCTGCGGGCCCTGAGGCAGCTGGGCCTGCTCGACGAGGTCCTCGCCCACGGCTTCACCTTCGACCGGGTCGACTTCCACGACTCCGCCTCCCGGCTGCTGCTCGCGCTGCGCTCCAAGCTCGGGGTCGACGGCGTGCCCGCCAACTGCGCGATCCAGCGCAAGGACCTGGCCCGGATCCTGGAGAAGGCCTGCGTCGACGTGGGCACCACGATCCGCTACGGCACCTCGGTGGAGAAGATGACCACCACCGCCGACGGCGGGGTCGAGACCCTCCTCACCGACGGCAGCACCGAGCACTACGACCTGGTGGTCGCGTTCGACGGGATCCGCTCCTCCTTCCGCAAGGCGGCCCTCGGCATCGAGCCCCGGTTCACCGGCTACTCGGTGTGGCGGGTGGCCCTCGAACGGCACCCCGACGTCACCCGGAACATGTACTTCCAGGGCATGGGCACCAAGGCGGGCCTCTTCCCGCTCAACACGGATGTCATGTACCTGCTGCACGTGACGCCCGAGCCGGGCAACCCGCGCCACGCGCGGGAGGACTTCCACGGCCACCTCACCCAGCGGCTGGCCGGCTACACCGGCCTGATCGGCGAACTGCGCGACCGCATCCAGCCCGACGACGACATCGTGTACGCGCCGATCGAGGAGGTGCTCCTCCCGCTGCCCTGGTACCAGGACGGGCTGCTGCTGCTCGGCGACGCCGCCCACGCCATGGCGCCGCACCGCACCCAGGGCGCGGCCATGGCCATCGAGGACGCCGCCGTGCTCGGCGAGACGCTCGGCCGCGACGGCGACCTCCGGGAGCTGCTGGCCGAGTTCCAGGACCGCCGCTTCGGCCGCGCCAAGATCGCCCAGGACGCCTCCCGCAACATCCTCCTGTCCGAGATGAACACCACCGACCAGGCGTCCCTGGACCGGCAGCTCGACTTCATCCGCAACGGCCTGGAAGCGGTCGCCCACCAGGTGGACGACGCGCTCAACCAGCCGATCTGATGCCGCACCGCTCCGAAGGGACGAACGCGTGACCAGCACCACCGCCCACCTGTCCGACCCGCACCGCCCACCCCTCGGGGCGGCCGACTTCGACGCCCACGTCCGCGCCCTGATGGCCTGGCACTTCGACGACGCCACCGGCTCGCCGTTCTGGCTCGCCCGCCGCGCGGACCTCGGCTTCGACCCGCGCACCGACGTCACCGGCGCGGCCGACCTGCTGCGCTTCCCCGACGTCAGCCGCGAACTGCGCACCGTCCCGGCGGCCGACCTGATACCCAGGGGCGCCGCACCGGGCCAGGTCTTCCGGGTCTACGAGTCCGGCGGCACCACCGGCGCCCCCAAGCGCATCGTCGACGGCAACTACCGCTCCCGGATGGGCGCCTGGACCAGGCAGCGGCTGACCGAGCACGGCGTGCCCGAGACCGGCGACTGGCTGCACCTGGGGCCCACCGGCCCGCACGTGGTGGCCTTCGACACCTCCCGCTACGCCGAGCCCGCCGGCGGCCTGTGCTACACCGTCGACCTCGACCCGCGCTGGGTCAAGCGCCTGCTCGGCTCCGGCCGGCAGCAGGAGGCCGACGACTACATCGACCACCTCCTCGACCAGGCCCGCGAAGTCCTGCTGAGCCAGCCGGTGCGGGTGCTGAGCACCACGCCGCCGCTGATCGAGGCCATCTGCGCCCGGCCGGAGCTGCACGAACTGGTCGCCTCCCGGGTCGGGGCGATCATCTGGGCCGGCACCTCGTTCAGCCCGGAGAGCCTGCGCGTCGTCAGGGAGGACTTCTTCCCCGACGCCCGCCTGGTGGGGATCTACGGGAACAGCCTGATGGGCGTGGCCCCGCAGCGGGTCCGGACGCCCGAGGACGTCCACGCCTGCGTCTTCGAGCCGTTCGCCGAGACCACCCGCCTGGACCTGGTGGACGAGGACGGTGAGCAGGTCGGCTACGGCGAGCGCGGCCGGGTCAGACTGCACCTGGTCAGCGAGGAGATGTTCCTGCCCAACGTGCTGGAACGGGACACCGCCGTGCGGGTCCGGCCGGCCTCGGACGGCGGCGTCGACGGCCTGGCGGAGGTGACCAGCGTGGCGACCTTCGAGGACGCCGACGTCGTCGAGGGGGTGTACTGAGTGCTCGTCATCGACCCCCTGGTCGCCGGGGAGAGCCGGCCGAGCGCCGACCGCACCGTGCTGACCGACGTGCACGGCGAACCGCTCGCGGACATCGGCCTCGCCCCCAGGCTGGCCGCCCAGGCCGCCGTCAACCGGCTGCGCCGCGACGCCGACGGCCTGCCCCCCGCGCCGGCGGTGTTCCGTACGGCCGCGCGGCTGTTCGCCACCGCCGAGCTGGACGGCGAGAGCGCCGAGGACTACGTGCGGCACACCGTGCGCGGCACCGGCCTCGCCTCCACCACCGTGCGGCGCGGCCTGGCGGACATGGCCGCCGAGATCGAGGAGCTGCCCGCCACCACCGCGGCGGAGCTGCCCGCCGCCCGGCTGACACCGACCCACCGCGTCCACCGGGCGCCGGCGGGCCGGCTCTTCACCGCCGTGATGGCCAGCAACCACCCGCTGCCGCACGCCACCTGGGTGCAGCCGCTGCACCACGGCTACAGCGTGGTCGTCCGGCCCGGCAGCCGCGATCCGTTCACCCCGCGCCGACTGGCCGCCGCCCTGCTGGCGGCCGGGCTGGCGCCGGAGAAGCTGGCCGTGCTGCCGAGCCCGCACGCCGTCGGCTCGTTCCTGCTGAACGCCGCCGACCGCGGCATCATCTACGGCAACGAGCAGGCGGTGAGCGACTGGAGCGACCGCGCCCGGGTCGCCACCCGCGGTCCGGGGCGCTCCCGGGCCCTGCTCGACGTACCGCTGACCGACGCCCTGCTGGACCACCTGGCCACCAGCGCGGCCTTCGACGGCGGCACCCGCTGCACCAACCTCTCGGCCGTCCTCACCAGCAACGACGTCCACGACACCGCGGCCGCCCTGGCCGGGCGACTGGCCCACCTGCCGGTGCTGCCCGCCGCCGACCCGGAGAGCGTGCTCCTCGTCGTCGGGCGCGAGCGCGCCGACGGGCTGCGCCGGCAGATGGCCAAGCTGGCCACCGAACTCACCGACCACAGCACCCCGTTGTACGGAGAGGACTTCCTCGTCGACCTCGGTGACGGCTCCTTCCTGCCCCGCCCCGTGGTCCTCGCCGCCGACCGCGCGGACCACCCGGCCGTCGGCACCGAACTGGCCTTCCCGTTCGTGGTGGTCGCCCCCTGGAGCCCGGCCGACGGCATCGCCCCGCTGCGGCCCTCGCTGGTGCTCAACCTGCTGACCGAGAACGCCGCGATCACCGGCCAGGCGCTGCTCGACCCGTCCGTCCGGAAGATCACCGACGGCGCGGTCCTCCCCTGGGAGCTGGTGCCGGGCATGCCGCACGACGGCAACTACACCGAGTTCCTGCTGGACGCCAAGGGCGTAGTCACACCGGCCGGGTGACCTGGCCGCCGTCCCCCACCTCACCGTCGGGAGTCTTCACCATGTCCAGTCCGACCGGGACACCCGTGCCCGCGTCCGCGCGCTTCTCACGGCTGCCCTCACTGACCGGCATGCGGTTCTTCGCCGCCTTCATGGTCTTCCTCTTCCACTCGACCCTGCCGCCCTACACGCCGTTCACCGGCGGCACCGCCACCTCCGTCACGCACGCCGTCAGCAAGGCGGGCTGGCTGGGCGTCGGGTTCTTCTTCGTCCTCAGCGGCTTCGTGCTGACCTGGTCGGCCCGCCCGGGGGACAAGCCCCGGCAGTTCTGGCGGCGCCGGTTCGTCAAGATCTACCCGAACCACGTGGTGACCTTCTTCGTCGCGCTGGCGCTGTTCGCCTACATGAAGGCGACCTGGACGGCGGGGATCTCCAACCTCTTCCTGCTGCACACCTGGATCCCGGACGCCAAGGTCTTCCAGAGCATCAACCCGCCCGCGTGGTCGCTCTCCGTCGAGGCCGTCTTCTACCTGTGCTTCCCGCTGCTGCACCGGGCGATCCAGCGGATCCGGCCGGAGCGGCTGTGGCTCTGGGTGGGCATCCTGGCCGCCGCCGTGGTCGCCGTCCCCGCCATCGCCTACGCGACCCTGCCCGACTCTCCCGCCATGCCGTTGAAGTTCCAGGCCTCCGTGTGGCAGTACTGGTTCGTCTGGCAGCTGCCGCCGTTCCGGATCCTGGAGTTCGCGGTGGGCATCCTGATGGCCCGGATCGTCATGACCGGCCGCTGGATCAAGTTCCCGGTGGTGCCGGCGCTGGCGCTGGTCGCCGTCGCCTACGTGGTCGAGTTGACGTGGGTGCCGTGGCTGTACGCGATGAGCGCCGTGACGCTGATCCCGGTCGCCCTGCTGATCGCCGCGATGGCCGGCACCGACATCGCGGGCCGGCCCTCGTTCCTGCGCAAGCGGGTCTTCGTCTGGCTCGGTGAGGTCTCGTTCGCCTTCTACCTGGTCCACGACATCACCGTGCACGTCTTCGTCGACCGCTTCGGCCTCAGCGCCACGCACAGCGCGCCGGTCGGGGCCGGGATCCTCGCCCTCGAAGTGCTGATCAGCCTCTTCTTCTCCTGGCTGCTGTACATCGGCGTGGAGCAGCCGCTGATGAAGCGCTTCGCGCGCAGCCGCCCGCCGCTGCCGAGCGCCGCCGCGGGCGGGGTCGGCAGCGTCGAGCCCGACGGCCGGCCGGCCGAACCGGTGCGGACGCACTGACGCCCGCGCCGCCCCCCTGAACCGGGGCGGCCGCGCCACGCCCCCCGGCGCGGCCACCCCTTCCCTCCTTCCCTCGCAACGGCGCGACCGCAGGACGCTCCCCCCTCCGGCACACCAACCAAGGACAGCCCAGGAGACCGATGATGAGCCCCCTCCAGCCGACCGCCGAACTGAGCGCCAGCACCCGGATGCTGCTGGCCTGCGACGGCTCCACCACCCTGCTGCTGCAAGCCCTCACCGGCCACGACCTGTCGATCCGGGTCGACGCCCAGGGCGACACCCCGGCCGGCCGCCTCCCGGACGGCATCCGGTCCGCGCTCGGACTCGCCGACACCGCCGTCGTCCTGGAGCGCCGCTCCTGCCTGGTGACCCCCGAGCAGGAGGTGGTCAGCATCAACCGGGTGGTCTTCGACGGGGCCGCCCGCCGCCGGATGGGCGTGCCCGACGCGCTCACCCCGATCGGCCTCCAGCTCCGCGACCAGCAGGTGCACCAGCACCGCGAGCAGCTGTCCACCGGGCTCATGCGCTGGCGGGACAGCCTCACCGAGCAGTGGGTGGACTCCGCCTTCAAGGAGTACGTCATCCACTACGCCGCCGGCGGACGGGCCTATGTGCACGAGCAGTTCAACCCGCACATGGTCCAGCTCACGAGCGACTAGGGCGCGCTTGACCACCACCGTCACCGCCTGATCGCCCTTCACCCCAGCGAAGGAACTGTCATGCCCCAGGCTCTCGCGACCGCCGAACAGGCGGCCCGCACTCCGCACTCGCACGCCGGAGACCAGACCGGCTGGCGCTTCTACCGGGCGGCCCAGCAGCCCTCCTGGGCCGATCCGGCCCGGCGCGACGAGGTCTGCGCCGACCTCTCCGGCCGTCCCGTCCTCACCCGGCTGCCCGACCTGCTCCAGCTGCGCCGCGAACTCGCCGACGTCGCGGCCGGCGACGCCCACGTGCTCCAGGCCGGCGACTGCGCGGAGGACTTCGCGGAGTGCACGGCCGAGCACGCGGTCCGCAAGGAGCGCGCCCTCGTGCGCCTCGCCGACACCGTCGCGGTCTCGACCGGGCTCCCGGTCGTCCGGATCGGCCGGATCGCGGGGCAGTTCGCCAAGCCCCGGTCCGCGCCCACCGAGGACGTGGACGGCCGCCCGCTGCCGGCCTTCCGCGGCCACATCGTCAACTCCGAGGCCCCGGACGCGGCGGCCCGCAGACACGACCCCGAGCGGATGCTGCGCGCCTACCGGGCCGCCAAAACGGTGGCCGACGCCATCGAGGGGCGGCACGACCGCAGCCCGGCGATCGGCCGGCGCACCTGGATCAGCCACGAAGCCCTGGTGATGGACTACGAGACGGCCCTGGTCCGGTTCGACGAGTCCGCGGGCGGCTGGTTCCTGGGCTCCACCCACCTCCCGTGGATCGGCGAGCGCACCCGGCACAGCGAGGGCGCGCACGTGCGCCTGCTGGCCGACGTGATGAACCCGGTGGCCTGCAAGGTGAGCGGCAAGGCGAAGCCGCAGGACCTGCTCGACGTGGTCGAGCGCCTCGACCCCGAGCGCGAGCCCGGCCGGCTGACGCTGATCTCCCGGTTCGGCAAGGACGAGGTCCGCACCCACCTGCCGGCCCTGGCCCAGGCCGTCAAGAACGCCGGCCACCCCGTCGTCTGGCTCTGCGACCCGATGCACGGCAACACCTACAAGGCCTCGAACGGGCTCAAGACCCGGCGCCTGGACGACGTCTCCGACGAGATCCGGGGCTTCGTCTCCGCCCTGCGCGGCGTCGGGATCCGCCCCGGCGGCCTGCACCTGGAGACCGCCGCCGAGGACGTCACCGAGTGCGTGGGCGCGAACGTGCCGGACGAGGGGGCCCTGACGGCGCGCTACACCAGCCTCTGCGACCCCCGGCTCAACCCGGTCCAGGCGTCCCTGGCCGTCGACACCTTCCTGTCGGCCCTGTAGCGAGGAGGACTCCCATCGACCTCGACGGCGGGCACCCGCCCTTCTGCGTACTCCTCGGCCCCGACTACTCGGGCAAGTCCTCGGCACTCGACCGACTCGCCCGGACCGCGCCCCCGTGGCGGTTCCTCTCCGTGGACGACACCCGCCTCGCCCCCGAGCACGAGCTCATCGGCCGGCTGCGCCGCAACGTCGTCAAGGACGTGGCGCCGCACCCGGGCGTGTGGTCCCCGGACTTCCTCGCCACGCTCGTGCAGACCGCCGTCGTCCACCTGCGCGACCAACTGCTGCGCGCCGACGCCGGCACCCCCGTCCTCGTCGACTCCTACTACTACAAGCTGCTGGCGAAGTGCCGCCTCGCCGGGGCGGGGGAGAGCCCCCTGCTCGACTGGTGGCGCACCTTCCCCCGGCCGAGCCGGGTGGTCTACCTCGACGTGCCGCCCGAGACGACCTGGCAGCGCAGCCGGGAGGGGGCCGACCTCAACGTCCTGGAGCACTACGGCCCGCAGCCGGACCGGGCCGGCTTCCGGCGGTACCAGAGCGACCTCGCCAAGGTCATGCGGGACGAGATCCAGGACCTGCCGGTCACCGTCATCGAGGAGCTGGACCACCCGGAGCTCACCGCGGCCGCGATCCGGGAGGTGGTCAGCCATGAGTTCTGCTGAGGCCTGGTCCGACCCCGTCCGGCTGCGGCGCTACCGCGAGCGGGTCTTCGCCGAACGGCAGGCCCTGCGGGCCGCGTTCAGCGACCCGGCCGGCCGGCAGCAGCAGGTGATGACCGACCTGCTGGAGTTCAACGCAGGCACGGAGTACGGGAAACGGCACGGCTTCGCCCGCATCCGCACCCTGGACGACTACCGCAGCGCCGTACCGGTGCAGAGCTACGCCGACCTCGAACCGTGGATCGAACGGGCCGCGGCCGGAGAGCGGAACGTCCTGACCGCCGACCACCCCGCCGTGTTCTTCACCAGCAGCGGCAGCACCGGCGCCCACAAGAAGATCCCGGTCACCCCCCGCTTCATGCGCACCACCTTCTTCCCCTTCTACTACGCCGCGTGGGCGCCGCTCATCGAGCACTTCCCGGAGGTCCTGGAGTCCCCCGGGGCGGTGCTGAACCTCAAGCACGACCCCATCGCGGCCCCGCCCACCACGGCCTCCGGGCGCCCCCATGTCGGCGCCAGCCAGGTCGACTTCGGCGCCGCCTTCGGGGAGCCGCTGTCCGCGGAGCCCGGCAGCGGCGCCCCCTGGGCGACCCTCCCGGTGCCCGTCGCGGCGGACCGCCACGCGGAGAAGATGTACCTGCGGCTGCGCCTGGCGGTGGAGAGCGACGTCCGCTGCGTCATCGGGATCAACCCGGCGATGGTCGCCGCCCTGCCGTACCAGCTGAACCTGTGGTGGCCCCGGATCGTCCGGGAGGTCCGCGACGGCACCCTCGGCGGACTGCCGCACCGCGCCCCCGACCCCGCCCGCGCCGCCGAGCTGGAGCGCCTCGCCGACCGGCACGGCACCGTGCGCCCCTGCCACGTCTGGCCCCGGATGCGTGCGCTGTTCTGCTGGACCACCGGGGTGGCCTCGCTGTACCTCCCACGGCTGCGCGAGGAGTACGGCCCCGGCGTGGTGGCCCTGCCCGCCCCCGTGGCCGCCTCCGAGGGCCCGGTGGGCGTCGCCCTGGACCGGCACGGCCGGGCCGGCAGCCTGGTGGCGAACGCCGCGGTGTACGAGTTCGCCGACGCCGACCGGGACCTCGGCCCCGACACCGCCACCCTGCGGCCGCACGAACTGGAGCCGGACCGCGACTACCACGTGGTGTTCAGCCACGTCGGCGGGCTCTACCGCTACGCGGTGGGCGATGTCGTCCGCGTCGTCGACCACCAGGACGGCGTGCCGCGGCTGGAGTACGCCGGCCGGGCGAACCGCTCCGACCACGCCGGCGAGCGGCTGCGCGACGCCCAGGTGATCAGGGCGCTGCACGGCGCGCTGGACGCCACCGGCCTCGAACTGCGCAACGTCGCCTGCCGGGTCGCCGGGGCGCCGCGGCGCTCCCCGGGCTACGAGTTCGCCGTCGCCCCGCGCACCCCGTGGAGCCGGGAGGAGTCCGAGCGCTTCACCGCCCTCCTCGACCGGGCCCTCGAACGCCAGTCGGCCGACTACCGCACGGCGCGCAGCCGGGGCCGGCTCTGCGCACCGGCCCTGCTGCCCCTCGACCCCGACGCCTTCCTGCGCGACTGGCAGGCCCGGGTCGAGAGCGGCATCCGGCCCACCCAGGTCAAGGACCGGCTGTTCAGACAGGACCCCCAGGAGTGGGCCCGGCTGACCGGGCAGGGCCCCGAAGGGCACGGCACAGCAGCCCCCTGAGCCGGCGACGAGCCGCCGCGGGCCTGCGCACCCACCGACCGGAGGACCGACATGACCGTTTCACTGGACGCCGTCGAGCGCACCGCGCTCCTCACCGCCGCCCTGCGCGCCGCCGAGAGCGAGCGCCCGGACCGGCTGTACCAGGACCCGCACGCCGCCGCCCTCGCCGGGGACATCGGCCCCGAACTGCTCGCCGAGGTGGTCCGCGCGACCTTCCCGCCGGGCCGCGAGCGCACCATCCCGAGCACCCCCGACTACAACGCGATCCGCACCCGGTTCTTCGACGACTACCTCCGGGCGGCGGCCGAGGACCCGGACACCACCCAGATCGTGCTGGCCCCGGCCGGGATGGACTCCCGCGCCTACCGCCTGGACTGGCCCGACCGGGTGCGCTGGTTCGAGGTGGACCGGCCGGCCGTGCTCGCGTACAAGGCCGAGCGGCTCGGGGCGACCGAGCCGCGCACCGACCACCGGAAGGTCGCCGTCGACCTCACCGAGCCGGACTGGGAGGCCCGCCTGGAGGCCGCCGGGTACGACCCCGCCGTCCCCTCCACCTGGCTGCTCGAAGGCCTCCTCTACTACGTCCCCGCGCCGGACGCCCACCGCGTCCTGGAGCGGGTGGCCGCGATCTCGGCCCCCGGCAGCCGGATCGCCGCCGACATCGTCAACGCGGCCGCCCTGACCCTGCCCCACATGCGTGGCCTGCTGGACGTGTTCAGCGGCTGGGGCTGCCCCTGGCTGTTCGGCACGGACGAGCCGGAGGAGCTCTTCGACCGGCACGGGTTCGACGTCCGGGCGACCCAGCCCGGCGAGGACGGCGCCGACTACGGGCGTTGGCCCGATCCGGTGCCCCCGCGCAGCGAGCGCGACGTGCGCCGGGTCTTCTTCGTCCACGGGCGGCGGCGCTGACATGCCGACCGCAGTGATCGCCGGCGGAAGCGTCGCCGGGCTGGCGAGCGCGCTCGCCCTGTCCGGCATCGGGTACCGCGTGCTGGTCCTGGAGCGCGCCCCGAGTCCGCCGCAGTGGTCCGGCGCGGATCCCGGCTCGGGGTGGCGGCGCCCGACCGCGCCCCAGGGCCTCCAGTCGCACACCCTCACCTCGCTCGGCGTCCGCGTGCTGCGCGAGCGCGCACCGCGGCTGCTGGCCGCCGCCAGGGCCGCGGGCGCGCCCGTCCTCGACCTCACCCGGGCGCTGCCCGCCGACGCCGCCGACAGCGCCCCGGAACCCGGCGACGCCGAGCTGGTCGCGCTCGGCTGCCGCCGCTCCACCCTGGAGCTGCTGCTGCACCGGACCGTCGGCGACACGCCCGGGGTCACCCTCCGGCACGACACCACCGTCGTCGCCCTCGAACTCCACCGCGGGCACCGGGGCGTGGCGGCCGTCGTCACCGGCACGGGCGAGCGGGTGCCCGCCGACATCGTGGTGGACGCGACCGGGCGCCGGGCGCTGTCCCGCCGCTGGCTGCATGACGCCGGGATCCCGGTGACCGCCGACCGCACCAGCGCGTCCGGGCTGGTCGGCCACACCCGCTTCTACCGGCTGCGGGGCCGCACCCTGCCGGGGCCGCTCAACCGCGGCCACGGCGTCGGGGACGTCTACGACCACTACGCGGGCGTGCTGCACCCCGGCGACGACGGCACCTTCTCCATCGCCCTGGGCTCCCTGCCGGGCGACCGCGTCCTCCAGGCCGCCCTGCGCACCCGCACCGGGTTCACCGCGGCCGCCCGCGCCACCCCGGGCCTCGCCCCCTGGCTGGCGGACGGCGTCAGCTCCCCGATCTCCCCGGTGCGGGTGATCTCCAGCCCGCCCAACACCCTCCGCGGGGCGGCCGGCCCGCAGCAGTTCCCCGTCCCGGGCCTCTTCCAGGTCGGCGACGCCGCCTGCATCACCAACCCGCTCTTCGGCCGCGGCATGTCGCTCGCCCTCGACCACGCCTTCCGGCTCGCCGACCTGCTGGCCGAGCGGCCCGACATCGACGCCGCGCAGCGGCTGGCCGTCGCCCGGATGACCCACGAACTGTTCCTGCCCTGGTACGAGCAGGCCGCGGGCGCCGACCGGCTCCGCAGCGCCCGCTGGCAGGCCGCCGTCGACGGCCGCCCCGCCGTGCCGGTGCCGCCCGGCGAGCTGCCCACGGGGGAGCTGCCCACCGGGGAGCTGCCCACCGGCGCGGAGATCGCCGCTGCGGCCCGTACCGACGGCACGGTCTGGCGGGGGCTCACGCGGATGCTCATGACCCTGTGCACGCCCGCGGAGCTGTTCGCCGACGACAAGTTCCTCGCCCGGGTCCGGCAGGCGGCCCCCGCCGGTCCCGCACCGACCCCGCCGCCCGGCCGGGACGAGCTCCTCCGCCTGGTCACCGCGACAGAAGGGACTCGCGCATGACGACGACCCTCTCCGTGGCGGGCCCCCGCCCGCGGCCGGGCGCCGTGGACCGGCCCCGGGTGCTCCTCGCGCCCGTCACCATCACCCCGTCCAAGCCGCTCACGCCGAGCCACCTCAAGGGGCTGCTGTGGACGGACGTGATGTACCGGGCCACCCGCCCGCTCGCGGACGTCGCCTACCGCTACAGCCACACCACCTACCACGCCACCGAACAGACCCTGGGCTTCTGGGAGTTCCTCGACCGCAGCCGGGGCGCCACCGACTACGGCGACCTCACCGAGGAGCGGATCGGCGAGCTGTACGTCGCCTTCCGCGCGGCCGAGCGGGCCCCCGCGCAGGCCCTGCTCCCGTACGCCGAAGCGGTCGAACGCGGCTGGGTGCACCCGGTGAGCACCCGCGTCCTGGAGCTGTGGTCCGGGCACTACGCGGCCCTCGGCCTGCACGATCCGGGCCTGCTGCGGCACCAGCCGCCCGGCCTGGGCCTGGCGGCCGTCCTCGACCGGCTCACCGCGCTCGGCATGTGCCTGGACCAGCGCGAGGTCGGCGGCCCCGTCTACCTGGACCTCACCCGCTTCGGGCTGCCGCTGCGCCGGCTGGTCACCGCGGACGGGCGGCCGAACTACCTGGCCTGCGCCCTGCGGGAACTCATCCCGCTCGCCCCCGACTTCGACGAGCTGGTGCTCCTCTACGACCACGAACTCGACGCCGACTACCAGCAGTTGGAGCGGGTGCTGAGCGCGCTCGGCCCACGCGTGCGGCGGGTGTCGGTCGGCCGGGTGCCGATCGAGGGCCGGATCCGCTCCGCCCGGCAGGGCGGCTGGCGGGGGCTGCACGCCGGGACGCTGATCGACGCCGCCCGCGCCGAGCACCACGAGGACGCCGTACGCCTGGGCATGCGGCTGTACTTCATCGCCGTGCTCGGCCCCGGATGGCAGCAGTCGTTCCGCTCCGACCTGCTGCTGCAGTACGTCCGGCGGGCCGCGCGCCTGCTGGACGAGGCCGGCCCGGCGACGGACCGGCCGACGCTGGGCGACCGGCTGGCGCGGCACCGCAAGGACCACGTGTACGTCGACCCGTACCGGCTGACCTCCCACCTCCTCGGCAGGCACCGCGCCGCGCCCGCCGAGGACCTGCTGAGGGGGGTGTTCCTGTGAGCGCGACGGCCGCCCCCATGACGCAGGACTGCCTGCGCGCCCGGGAGGCGATGCGGATCCGCGCCGCCCGACCCGACCTCGCCGCCCGGCACGACCTGAGCTCGTACGACGGTCTGACCGCCGCCCGCAGCGACATCACCGCGGAGGGCGACACCGGCAGTTCGGTCGCGGTGGTGCTCAGGAGCTTCGACCTGGCCCGGTGGGTGCGCGACACCTGTGTCTTCGCCCTCGGCGTCGAACCCCGGCAGGCGGCGGACTGGCGCACCTCCTTCACCCGTACCGTCTTCCTCGCCGGCAACCCGGAGCAGCTGGGCGAGCGGTTCCGCTTCGCGCACACCGCCGCCGACGGCTCCGCGGCGTGGACCGCGCCCGGGCCCGCGGCTCGGACCGCCTCGCTGCGCCGGCTGCTCAAGGCCTTCGACGCGCCCGCCAGGCTGCCGGACCGGCCGGACACCCTGGTCGAGATACCCGCCGGGCTCCGTCCGCCGGGCCGCCCGCGGGCCCGCCGCGACCTGTACGTCGCCACCGCGGAGTGCACCATCTCGGAGGCCCTGGTGCACGTCAACCACGTGCTGGCGGAAGCCGTCCTGGACGGGCACATCGCGCCCGGCGACCACCTGGTGGTGCACCAGGTGCCCCGGATCGTCGGGGCCCCCGCGCGCCTGGTCACCGTGCGCGTGACCACCGAGAAGCACCTTCCCGGACGGCTCAAGGCGGCCGCCGGACTGACCGAGGAGGCACGCGTTGCCTGAGCAGACCCTGACGCCCGAGCAGACCCTGACGCCCGAGCAGGCCCGGACGCCCGAGCAGGCCACGACCGCCGCCCGCTCCAGGACCGTCCGGTTCGGCTACCACGGCTCCACCGAGGTGGTGGACCGCATCGTCCGGCTGGCCGGCCGCGAGCGGGCCGACGTGCAGCTGGTCGAGTACGACATCGCCGACCCGTTCCGTGGCGTCCGGGCGGGCGAACTCGACGTGATGATCGTGAAGTTCGGCATCAACGAGCCCGACCTGGTCACCAGCCGGGTGCTCACCGAGGACGCCCGCGCGGTGGTCGTCGGCTCCGGGCACCCGCTGGCCGGGCGGGCGTCGGTCTCCATCGAGGAGCTCGCCGACTACGACGCCTTCGCCCCGCCCGGCGTCTTCCCCGCGTACGTGTGGGACGACGTAGTGCCACCGCGCACCCCCGCCGGGCGCCCGATCCGCCGGGTGCGCCGGGTGCGCACCGTCCCGGAGATGATGCGCACGGTCGCCGCCGGCGACGCCGTGCACATCTCGCTGGTCTCGCTCGCCGACCTCGCGCCGCCCGGCATCGAGGTGGTGCCGATCCACGACCTGCCGCCCGCCCCGGTCACCCTGGCGTGGGTCCGCGGCGCCGAGGAGCACGACCACGTACGGGAGTTCATCACCACGGCCGAGGCGGAGGCCTCCCGGTGACCGTGACCGCCACCGGTACGTCCGGCTCCCACGCGCCCGGCACCCGCGCGCCCGGCGCCCGTACGCCCGTCGTCCTGCTGCACGCCCTCTCCCTGCACGCCTCGATGTGGGCGGCCCAGGAGAGCGCCCTGCGCGCCCTGGGGCGAACCGTCCTGGCCGTCGACCAGCGCGGTTTCGGATCGGCCCCGCTCGGCGACGCCCCGCCCTCGCTCGACGTGGTCGCCGAGGACCTGGCCCGCACGCTCGACGGGCACGGCCTGGACCGGGTCGTCCTGGTCGGATCGTCCATGGGCGGCTACGCGGCCATGGCGTTCCTGCGCCGCCACCCCGACCGGGTCGCCGGGCTCGCCCTGCTCTCCGCCCGCGCCACCGCCGACGACCCCGAGGACGCCGCCCAGCGGCTGCGCTTCGCGGAACTGGTCCAGGACCCGGCCCACCGGCCCGTGCTGGTGGAACGGGTCACCCCGCTGCTGCTCGCCGACTCCACCTGCGCCGAGCGCCCCGAGCTGCTCGCCCGGGTCCTCGCCGACGCCCACGCCGCCGACCCCGCCGCCCTGGCCTGGGCCCAGCGGGCGATCGCGGCCCGACCCGACTCCACCGACGTGCTGCGCGCGGCCCGGATCCCCGCCCTGGTGATCGCCGGCGCGCAGGACGCCCTGGTCGCCCCCGAGGAGTCCCGGTACGTGGCGGACGCGTTGCCGCAGGGGCGCCTGATCACCCTCACCCGCACGGGCCACCTCCAGCCCCTGGAAGCCCCCGAGGCGGTCACCGACGCCCTCCGCGGCCTGCTGGCCGAGGTCGATGCCACGGCGGACGCCCGGAGCGGGGCCCGGGCATGCTGACCGAGGACCACGAGGCCTGGGGCCACACCTCCTCGACCGGCCTCGGCTTCACCCACCACACCATCGTCGACGCGCACTTCCGCGCCTGCGAGGAGAGCTATCTGGAGCTGCTCGGCCGGGCCGGCCTGCGCCCCGGACAGCACGTCCTGGACGCGGGCTGCGGCCCCGGCGGCTTCCTGCCGCACCTGGCCGCGCTGGTCGGCGCCGAGGGCCGGATCACGGCCGTCGACCTGGCCGAGGAGAACGCCGCGCTCGCCGCCGACCGCGCGGCCGCCTGGCGGCTGCCCTGCCCCACCGAGGTCCGCACGGCGGACCTGCTGGACCTGCCCCACCCGGACGACAGCTTCGACGCCGTCTGGTGCGCCAACACCGTGCAGTACCTGGACGACGACGAACTCGCCCGCGCACTGGCGGAGTTGATCCGGGTGGTCCGCCCCGGCGGCACCGTCGCGGTCAAGGACCTGGACGCCCACCTGATCACCGCCCGGCCCGCCGACCCCTACCTGTTCACCGACTTCTTCCGCGCCGCGGGCGCGCGGCCCGGCTACGCCCGGCAGCTGCTGCGCAGCCGCGAGCTCCACCGCCACCTGAGGCGCGCCGGGCTCACCGAGGTGCGCCAGTGGACCGTCCTGATCGAGCACCACGCCCCACTGGCCCCCGCCGCCCAGGAGTTCTACAAGGCCGCCTGCGCCCAACTGGCCGGGCAGGCCCTGGCCCTGGGCCTCGACGGCGGGTGGCGGCGGTTCGCCGACCCGGCCGCTCCCGCCCACCCGCTGGACGACCCCGACGGCTACATCAGCGAGGGCAACGTGCTCGCCGTCGGCACCGTGCCCGGCCCTTCCCACTGACCGCGGCACCCGCCGCCCAGGCAACGACGAGGAGCCCGTAGCGCCATGTCAGCGACCACCACCGCCCCCTGCCCGCCGGCCCCCGGGCGGGTTCCCGTCCTGGGCCACGTGCCCGCACTGCTGCGCCGACCGCTGTCCTTCTTCGAGTCCACCAGGACCGAGGACCCGCTGGTACGGGTCGGGTTCGGGCCCGTCGGCCTGTACCTGGCCAACGACCCGGCCCTGGTGCACCGCATCCAGGTCGACACCGACGCCTTCGAACGCGGCCGCTTCTTCGACGTCCTGGCCGGGCACTTCGGGAACCCGCCGATCGCCTCCGACGGCGCGCACCACCGGCACCAGCGGCGCACCCTCCAGCCGGCGTTCAGCCGCACCAGCGTGCGCGACCACACCCGGGCGATCGTCGAGGAGGCGCAGCGGCGCTTCGGTGCCTGGCGGCCCGGAACACCGGTACGGGCGGAGGAGGAGATCTCCGACTTCGTCGCCGCCGTGGTGCTGCGCTCCCTGTTCGGCGCGGAGCTGGCCCCGGCCGTGGTGCGCGACATCCGGCACACCCTCAGCCTGATCTCCGGCAAGCTGCTCGCCGGGACCGTCTTCCCCTCGGCCCTGACGACCCTGCCCACGCCCGCCAACCGGCGCTTCGAGGCCGCCATGGGCCGCTTCCACGCCGTCATCGACGCGCTGATCCGGGACCGGCGGGCCAACCCCGGCTCCGTACCGGACGTGCTCGACATCCTGCTGAAGGCGACCCACCCGGACACCGGCCGCCCCTTCACCGACCACGAGATCCGCGGCGAGGCCCTGATCCTGGTCTTCGCCGGGCTGGAGACCACCAGCACCACGCTGACCTGGGCGGTCTTCGAGACGGCCGTCCGGCCCGAGGTGCAGCAGCGGCTGTACGACGAGGCCGTCCGCGTCCTGGACGGGCAGCCGCTCGGCTACGACCGGGTCAGGGAGCTCTCGTACACCCGGAAGGTCGTGGACGAGACGCTGCGGCTGCACGCGCCGATGCTGTCCACCCGGCGCGCCCGGCACGACGTCGTCCTCGCCGGGACCCTCGTCCCGGCCGGCGCGGAGGTCGGCTACAGCCCGCGCGCCGTGCACCGGAACCCGGCCGTCTACCCGGACCCGCACCGCTTCGACCCGGAGCGCGCCGCGGCCGACCCCGACCAGGCCCCGCCGCCCGGCGCCTACGTCCCCTGGGGCGTCGGAGCGCACCGCTGCATCGGGGAGCACCTCGCCGCGACCACGATGACCGTCGCCCTGGCCACCCTCGCCACCCGCTGGCAGCTGCGCATCGCTCCGGGCGCCCGGATCCGGATGGCGACGAGCTCCCTGCCGTACCCGCGCAGCCTCCCCCTGGTGGTGCGCCCGCGCGGCCGCGGCGGCGCCGAGTGAAGCCGGAACGACCCTCGCAACCGAAGGAGCCCGCCGTGGCATCGGCCACCCCGCCCCAACCGTCCCTGGACACCGGGGACCTGACGGTCACCCGGCTGCTGCGCCGCAACGCCCGCGCCCACCCCGGCCGCCCCGCGCTCACCAGCGGCCCCGGCCCCGACGCCACCACCTGGACCTGGTCGCGGCTGCGCGCCGAGACCGCCGCGCTCGCCCACGGCCTGGCCGGGCTCGGCCTGTGCCGCGGCGAGCGGGTGCTGATCGGGATGTCCAAGCGGCCCGAGCACTGGGTCGCCGACCTGGCCGCCGTCCACCTCGGCGCGCTGGCCTGCACCCCCTACGACACGCTGAGCACCGAACAGCTGCGCTTCGTGGCCCGGCACAGCGCGGCCACGGTGGTGGTGCTGGAGGACGCGGCGCAACTGCGGCGCTGGCAGCCGGTGCTGACGGAGATGCAGGATCTGCGCGCGGTCGTCCTGGTGGAGCCGGCCGAGGCCCCCGAAGGTGACCCGCGCTACGTCACGTACGCCGAGCTGACCCGCGAACTGCCCGACGAGCGCGCCTTCGACGAGCTGACCGACGCCGCGACGCCCGACACGCCGCTGACCGTGGTCTACACCTCGGGCACCACCGGGGATCCCAAGGGTGTGGTGCTCTCGCACCGCAACGTCATCCACGAGTCGATGATGCAGGACCGTCTCGTCCCGGTGCCCGCGCACCCGCGCACCATCGCCCACCTGCCGCTGGCGCACATCGCCGAGCGGGTGCTGGGCATCTACATGCCGATCTGCAACGCGGGCCACGTCACCATCTGCGACGACCCGGCGCAGCTGGCGTCCGCGCTGCGGGTGGTGCGCCCGCACGCGCTCTTCGGGGTGCCGCGGGTGTGGGAGAAGCTGGCGGTCGCGGCGCGCGCCCGGCTCGCGGAGCTGCCGCCCGAGGAGGCCGCGGCGGTCGACGAGGCGCGGGAGACCGCCGTCGAGGTGTACCGGCTGCGCTCGGCCGGGCAGCCAGTCCCGGACGAACTTGCTTCCCAGTATGAAAAGTTGGACGATGTCGTGCTGCAGCCGATCCGAGCCGCCATCGGGCTCGACGACTGTCACCGCGCCCTGAGCGGCGCGGCGCCCATTCCCACTGCCGTGCTGGAGTTCCTGGCCGGTCTCGGGCTGTCCGTGTACGAGGTGTGGGGGCTCAGCGAAACCACCGGAGCCGCCACCGTCAGCACGCCGGAGGTCTTCGCGCTGGGCGCGGTCGGCCGTCCGGGGCCCGGTATCGAGGTCCGGACCGGCGCCGACGGCGAGCTGTTCCTGCGCGGCCCCGTGGTGTGCGCAGGCTACCTGCGTGCCGACGGCGGCCTCGACCCCGCCACCGACGCCGAGGGCTGGCTGCCCACGGGCGACGTCGGCGCCGTGGACGACCGCGGCCTGGTCACCATCACCGACCGGAAGAAGGAGCTGATCATCACCGCCGGTGGCAAGAACATCGCCCCGACGAGACTGGAATCCCTGCTGCGCGCCCACCCGTTGATCGGCCAGGCCGCCGCCATCGGCGACCGCCGACGGTACGTCACCGCGCTGCTCGTCCTGGACGAGGAGGCGCTGCCCACCTGGGCACGGGCCAACGGGGTCGACCCGGCGGGGCTGACCGACCCGGCCCGCCACCCGGCCGTCCGGGCCGCCCTCGACCAGGCCGTCGCCGAGGCCAACGCCGTCCTCGCCCGGGTCGAGCAGATCAAGAAGTACCGCCTGCTGCCCGGCCCGTGGACGCCGGAGAGCGGCGAACTGACGCCGAAGCTCAGCCTGCGCCGGACGGCGATCGCCGAGCTGCACGCGGACGCCATCGAGTCGATGTACGGCGCGGACTGACCCGAGTCCGCCCGTCCCGACCCTCCGCACACCCCGACCGGCCGAGCACCCGAGCACCTGACCACCCGTCCGCCCTCGACCCTTCCTTCCCCGCGTCCCCTTACCCCGACTCTCGACAAGGAGCCACCCCTGTGTCCGACGGGATCCGTCCCCACAACAGGGTCGCCCTGCTCGCCGTGACCTGCATCGGGCAGTTCATGGTCCTCCTCAACAACACCATCACCAGCGCGGCGCTGCCGGACATGCAGAAGCGCCTGGACACGACCCTGACCGGGCTGCAGTGGATCGTGAACGCCTACGTGCTCGCGGTGGCGATGCTGCTGCTGGCCGGCGGCGTCTTCGCGGACCGCTTCGGCGGCAAGCGCATCTTCCTGGGCGGCATGGCGGTGTTCACGCTCGCCTCGCTGGCGTGCAGCCTGTCCGCCTCGGTCGGCTGGCTGCTGGCCGCCCGCATCCTCCAGGGCATCGGCGCCGCCGCGCTCAGCCCCGCCAGCCTCGCGCTGCTCGCCTCCGGCTACCCCGTACCCGGGGACCGGGTGAAGGCGATCGGCCAGTGGGCCACGTTCAGCGGCATCGGCCTCGCGGTCGGGCCCGCGGCCGGCGGCCTGCTGGTCCAGGCCTTCGACTGGCGGGCCATCTTCCTGATCAACATCCCGATCGGTGTGGTGACGCTCCTCGTCGGTGCGCGCATCCTGCCGGACCAGCGCAACCCCGAGGCGCCGCCGCTCGACGTGCCCGGCCAGGTGCTGGCGCTCCTGGTCGTCGGCACGCTGGCCTTCGGACTCACCGAAGCCGGTGACAAGGGCTGGACGGCGCCGCTGATCCTGTCCTGCTTCGCCGCGACGGTCGTCCTGCTGGTGCTGTTCCTGGTCGTCGAGGCCCGGTCGGCCCGGCCGATGCTGCCGCTGCGCCTGTTCCGGCACCGGCTGTTCACCGTCTCCAACGCGGCGATGGTCGTGGTCGGCTTCGGCCTGATGGGCTCGGGCTTCTTCTTCACCCAGTTCTTCGCCACCGTCCAGGGCCATTCGGTGCTGCGCTCGGCGATGGAGACGCTGCCCTGCACGCTCGCGATGGTGGCGTGCAGCCCGTACGCCGCCCGGATCGCCGCGCGGTTCGGCTTCCGCAGCGTCGTCACCGTGGGCCTGGTGCTGGCCGGGGCCGGGCTGGTGACGATGGCCGCCGTGCACACCGACACGCCGTACCTGAACGTGTGGTGGCGCCTGGCCGTCACCGGGGTCGGCTTCGGCCTCACCATGTCCCCGCTGACCGGGGCGGCCATCTCCTCGGTCAGCGCCCAGGAGGGCGGCCTCGCCTCGGGGATCAGCAGCACCACCCGCCAGATCGGCGCGGTCTTCGGGGTCGCGGTGCTCGGCGCCATCGTGCGCACGCGCCAGGAGCACGGCGCCTCCTACAGCAGCGGCCTGAACACCGCGTTCCTCACCGCCGGGGTCGTCACCCTGGTGAGCGCCGTGTTCACCGGCCTGTGGCTGGTGCGGCAGCAGGCCCCCGCGGCCGTCGCCCCGCAGAACGCCCCGACGGCCGTTCCCCGGCCCGAGGGTGAGCCGGTCCTGACCGACTGACCGCCGCCGACCGGAGCAGCAGGGTGGCCGCCCCGGCCGGGGCGGCCACCCTCGCACGACCCGAGGACCCCACCCTCGTACAGGAGAAGGAGATCATGTCCCTTCCGACGTCCCAGTCCTCCCAGTCCTCCCAGTCCTCCCAGCCCTTCCAGCCCTCGCGGTTCTCCCAGATTTCCCGGTCCTCGCCGGGCCTCACCGTGGCCCTGGCGGTCCGCAAGGACATCCACCGCTACGGGCTCGAAGGGATGCTGCACTCCCTGGAGTCGATCGCGAGCATCTTCAGCTACCCGACCGTCGCCGACGCCGCGGCGGCGGCCCCGAAGCTCTCGCCGGACCTGCTGCTCACCTCCGCCGCCGAACTGGCGGAGGCCCCGGACGCGGCGCCGGCCCGGCGGCTGCGCGACCACGACGTGCGCCTGGTGGTCCTGGTCGGCCCGGAGGAGCGGATGACCCCGGCCTGGGCCCCGCACGTGCACGGCTTCGTGGACCGGTCGGCCCTGCACCTCAGCCTGCTGCGGGAGGCGGTCTCCGACGTGTCCGCCGGGCGCTTCCACGTGTCGGCGAGCCTGGCGCGGCGCCTGCTGGTGCCCGCCGACCCCGGCCCCGCCGTCGCGCTGACGGCGCGGGAGACCCAGGTGCTGGAACTGGTCGCGGGCGGCCTCAGCAACAAGCAGGCCGCCCGCTCCCTGGGCATCTCCGAGAACGGCGTCAAGCGGCTGATGGGGAACATCCTCGCCAAGCTCAACAGCCCGAACCGCACCCTCGCCGTGGTCAGGGCGATGGAACTCGGCCTGCTGGCGAAGCCGGCAGCAGCGTGACCAGCTCGCGCTTGAGGACCTTGCCGCTGGGGCCGAGCGGCAGCCGCTCGACGAACTCCACCCGGCGCGGCCGCTTGTAGCCGGTCAACTCCCGGCGGGCCAACTCGTCCAGGCCATCGACGAGTTCGGCGTCCGTGCCGAAGCCGTCCCGGCGCACCACGACGGCGCAGACCTGCTCGCCGCGGGCCGGATCCGGGACGCCCACCACCGCGATCTGCTCGACGCCCGGGTGGCGCAGCAGCACTTCCTCGACCTCGCGCGGGTAGACGTTGTAGCCGCCCTGGATGATCACGTCCTTCTTCCGGTCCACCAGCGTGAGGTAGCCGTCCGGCGCCAGGCGCCCGAGGTCCCCGGACCGGAACCAGCCGTCCACCAGCACCTCGGCGGTGGCCTTCGGCAGGCCGAGGTACCCGGCCATCACGTTGTGGCCCCGGACGACGACCTCGCCCACCTCGCCCACCGGCAGCAGCTCCACCCGGCCCTCCAGGTCGGCGCGGGCGACGGCCACCTCCACACCGGTGACCGGCAGCCCGACGGTGCCGGGCCGCGGCGGCGTCCCCGGGTGGTTGTACGAGACGCAGGGCGAGGTCTCGGTCAGGCCGTACCCCTCGTACACCTCGCAGCCGAGGACCTCCCGGACCTGCGTCAGGACCGCGACCGCCAGGGCGGATCCGCCGCTGTAGGCGCGCCGCAGCCGGTGCGCGGGCGCGCCCGCGGCCACCGCCTCCAGCAGCGCGTGGTACATGGTCGGCACGCCCATGAAGACGGTGCAGCCGTGGCGCGCCATCTCCTGGAGGGCCTGCTCGGCGGCGAACCGGGGCGCCAGGACGAGGGTGGCGCCGGCCAGGAAGCAGGTGCCCATGACGCAGACCTGCCCGAAGGTGTGCGACAGCGGCAGGCACCCGTAGAGCACGTCGTCGTCCTGGACCGCGAAGGGGGAGACGGCGGTCACCTCGATGTTGGTGACGACGTTGCGGTGGGTGAGCATCGCGCCCTTGGGGCGGCCGGTGGTGCCCGAGGTGTACAGGATCGCCGCGAGGTCCTCCGGGGCGACCGCCACGAACTCGGTGACCGGCTGCCCGGGGTGGGGGGCGTCGAGGTCGATCCCGCCGGAGCGCTCGTCCGCCACGGTGAACAGCTCGATCCCGGCGGCCGCGGCCGCCGGCCCGCCCTGTCCGACGACGGTGCCCTCGCAGACCAGGGCGCGCGCGTCGCAGTCCTTGAGCACGAACTCCACCTCGGCGGTGCGGGACTGCGCGTTCATCGGCACCACGACCGCGCCCAGGGCGAGGACCCCGAAGTACGCGGCCGGGAAGCGGGGGGAGTTGGGCAGCATCAGGACCACCCGGTCACCCGGGCCGACGCCGTGGTGGCGCAGCACCGCGGCGTAGTGGCGGGCCCGGTCCCACAGCTGCCGGTAGGTGACGACGGTGTCGTCCTGGACCAGGGCCGGACGGTCCGGCCGCCGTGCCGCCGTATCGGCGAGCACGGCGGCCAGGGAGCGGGTCACACAAGCTCCTTCGCGGTGGTGTGCCCGGCCGCGCGGTCGGACGCGGTGGCGATCCCCAGCTCCTGCCAGATGCCCGCCAGGGCCTGGGCGAACTTCTCCACGTCGGCCTCCGTGTGGGTCGCCGACGGGGCGATCCGCAGCAGTTCCTCGCCGGCGCGGACGCTGGGGGCGTTGATGGCCTGGACGTACAGCTTGTGCCGGTCCAGGAGGAGCGCCGAGGCCTCCTTGCACAGGGCGTCGTCGCCGACCAGCGCCGAGACGATGTGCGAGTCGGTCGACAGGAACGGCACGTCGGCCTCCTGGAGCAGCCGGTGCAGCAGCTGGGCGTTGCGGGCCAGGCTCTCCCGCTCGGCGTCGGAGCCGCGCAGGTGGCGCACGGCGGCCAGGGCGCCGGCCGCGGTCGCGGGCGGCAGCGAGGTGGTGAAGACGAACGCCCGCGACATGGTGCGCACCGCGTCGACCAGGTCCTGCGGCCCGGCGATGTAACCGCCGGCGGTGCCGAGGCCCTTGGCGAGGGTGCCCATGATGACGTCGAACCGGTGGGCGATGCCCTCGCGGGCGGCGATGCCCGCGCCCTCGGGGCCGTACATGCCGATGGCGTGCACCTCGTCGAGGAAGGTGGTCGCGCCGTACTGCTCGGCCAGGTCGGCGATCTCGGCGAGCGGCGCCACGTCACCGGACATGGAGTACACCGACTCCAGCACGATCAGCTTGGGCGCCTCCGGGTCGGTCGCCGCCAGGAGTTCGGCCAGGTGCGCGACGTCGTTGTGGCGGAAGATGCGCTTCTGGGCGCCGCTGCGCCGCAGGCCGTCGATCATCGACGCGTGGTTCAGCTCGTCGGAGAAGACCACGGTGCCCTTGGGGTTGCCCGCGATCACCGCGAGCGCGCCGTCGTTGGCGGTGTAGCCGGAGGCGAAGAGCAGCGCGGCGTCCTTGCGGTGCCAGTCCGCGAGTTCGCGCTCCAGCTCCACGTGGCGGTGGTTGGTGCCGCCGATGTTGCGGGAGCCGCCGGAGCCGGCGCCGAACCGGGCCACGGCGTCGTGGACGGCGGCCAGGACTGAGGGGTGCTGTCCCATCCCGAGGTAGTCGTTGCTGCACCAGACGGTGATCTCGTTGTCCTCGTCGGCGGTGCGGGCGATCGCGCTGGGGAAGCTGCCGGCGCGGCGGCCGATCTCCAGGAAGGTGCGGGTACGGCGCTGCTCCTCGGTGAGCTGCTCGGTGAAGTAGTCGAGGTGCCGGGGCATGGGAGTTCCTCTCGTTCGACACGAAATGCGAAATGGCTTGACCGGTACGGGAGTTCGGGTTGACGCGGGGCCTCAGGCGGTGGCGGCGGCGCTGTGCTCGCGCAGCCGTGCCTTGTCGGGCTTGCCGGTCGGGTTCATGGGGAGTTCGTCGAGCACCAGGACCCGCTCGGGGGCCAGGGCCGGGGAGAGGTTGGCGCTGATGTGCTTGCGCACCGCCTCGGGTTCGACGAGCGTGCCGGGGCGGCAGGTCAGGGCGGCGTGGAGGTGCTCGGTGCCGTCGGCGTCGCGCACCCCGTAGACGGCCGCGAGGGCGACGCCGGGGACGGTCAGCAGCTCGCGCTCGACCACGGCCGGGTAGATCTTGACCCCGTCGACCTTGACCACGTCGGAGACCCGGTCGAGCAGGTGGAGGTAGCCGCGGTCGTCGCGGTAGCCGATGTCGCCGGTGCGGTACCAGCCGTCGCGCAGCACGCCGGCGTCCAGGGCCGGGTCGAGGTAGCCGTCCATGAGCTGCGGGGAGCGCATCCGGATCTCACCGACCTGGCCGTCGGCCAGCGGCACCCCGGTGTCCGGGTCGCGCACCTCCAGCTCGACCTCGGGGAAGACCCGGCCGACCGTGGCGGCCAGGCCGGCGTCGGCGTGCCCGGCCGGGTCGAGGTAGCTGATCCGGCCGCTCTCCGTGGTGCCGTAGAGCTGCAGCAGGATCGGGCCGAACACCTCGTGGGCGACGGCGAGGCGGCTGGGCGCCGCCGACGTCCCGCTGTAGCTCAGGCTCCGCAGGCCGGCCAGCCCGGCCGACCGGGCGTCGCGGTGCCCCAGGTCCTCGAGGTGGTCGAGCAGCCGGTACAGCTGGGTGGTGGCCATGAAGGTGCGGGTGACGCGGTGCTCGATCACGGCGCGCACCACCTGCGGCGCGTCGAACTCCGGCAGCAGCACGACGCTGCCGCCCACCGCCAGGGCGCCGTCGACCAGGAGGCCGGCGCTGTGGCTCAGCGGGGTGCTGTACAGGGCGGTGATCTCGGCGGCCTCCGCGGGGGTGTCGACCGCGATCCGCACGGTGCCCTCCCAGGACCGCAGCGACTTGCGGATGCCCTTGGGGCGGCCGGTGCTGCCGCTGGTGAACATGATGACCGCCAGGTCGTCGGGCTCCCCGCGCCCCGGGGCGACCGCCCCGGGGTCGTCGGTGGGCGCCGTCCCGGCGGACCCGTCCTGCCCGGGGCCCACCAGCACGGCCCCGGACCGCTCGGCCAGTTCGGCGGCCCGCGCCGCGCTGGTCCGGTCGGCGTACAGCACGGTCGCACCGGTGTCCCGCACGATGCCGAGCTGGTCGGTGAGCGGCAGCATCGCCGTGCTGGTGCCCGGGTTGGTGGAGCGCAGGTAGCAGACCGCGGCGCCGGCCAGGTGCGCGGCGTGCCGCACGCTGAGCATGTCCGGGCTGTTGGGCGCGGTGAGCACGGCGACCACGGTGCCGCGCCCGACGCCGTTGGCCCGCAGGGTGCGGTAGGTGCCGGTGACGGCCCGCAGGTAGTCCTCCGCGGTCAGCTCCGTACCCGGGTAGCGCAGCACCACCTTGCCGGGGTGCTCCGCCAGTGCCGCCAGTACCTCGGGCACGTAGCCGCCCGCGTCCGACCACCAGGCCCCGCCCGCAGTCACCATGCCGCCCTCTCCTCACCGCCCCGCCGCATCCGGCGGTCAGCCGTTGACCTGACAGCTGGAGTCTTCTGGTCGCCGCCGGCGCGGAACAGGCGTGTTCGGGCACGTCGATGGTGCGCCCGGGCCGGCTGCACCACGGGGGTACCCGAACGGGTAGGCCACCCGGGGCCGCTGGTGCGCTGCCCGTCGGGGGCTCCCCGGGAGCGGGGGAGCGGGGCGAATGTGAACAGTCTGTGCCGTCGATCACGGAGGGGGGAACGGCGCAGAACGGCTGACCTGCAACGATCTGGTGGGCGGATGGATCGATTCGGGAATCGTGCTTGATCGCCGCTCCCGAACGGCGCAGGATCGATCCCGGCAAGGCACCGAGCCGTGCCGTGACACGGGGGACTGAGCGGGCCGTATCTCCTCGGCTCCGGACGACTTTTCTCACTTTCCTGACGGGCTATCCGACGGGCGGCTTCGGGCCGCTCGTTCCCATGTCACGACCGCGCCGGTTTTTCCCACTACACCGATGTTGCGGGGGAAGTGTGTTGCAACAGCCTTACTCATATCGGTACAGAGCCCTCGTGGAGCCCGACTGGCGGCGGATCCCCGGCTGGCGCGAGGTGACCGAGCAGGAGTGGCACGATCCGCAGTGGCAGCGGGTGCACTGCGTGAAGAACGTCCGCCAGCTCAGGTCGGTCTACGGTGACCTGCTGTCCGAGGAGTTCTACCTCGACGTGGAGCGCGACCAGGCGGAGCGGGCGACCATGTCGCTGCTGCTGCCGCCGTACGTGCTCAGCATGATGGTGCCGCACGCCGAGCCGGACGCCGAGAGCATGTACGCCGACCCGGTGCGCCGGCACATGCTCCCGGTGTTCTCCGACCGGGACCCCGAGTGGCCCTCGCACCCGTACGCCTCGCGGGACTCGCTGCACGAGGCCGAGATGTGGGTGGTCGAGGGCCTGACCCACCGTTACCCGACCAAGGTGCTGGCCGAGTTGGTCTCCACCTGCCCCCAGTACTGCGGGCACTGCACCCGGATGGACCTGGTCGGCAACTCGACGCCGCAGATCCTCAAGTTGAAGTTCACGGTCAAGCAGGCCGACCGCCACGACGCCATGCTGGACTACTTACGCCGGACGCCGACCGTCCGCGACGTGGTGGTCTCCGGCGGCGACGTGGCCAACGTGCCGTGGCCCCGGCTGGAGTCCTTCGTCTCGGCGCTGCTGGAGCTGGACCACATCCGGGACATCCGGCTCGCCTCCAAGGCGCTGATGGACCTGCCGCAGCACTGGCTCAGCGACGACGCCCAGCGCACCATGGGCCGGCTGGCCGCCACCGCGCGCGAGCGCGGCGTCAGCCTGGCCGTGCACACCCACACCAACTCCGCGCAGCAGGTGACCCCGCTGAACGCGCGGGCCGCCCGGAGCATGCTCGACCTCGGCGTGCGCGACGTGCGCAACCAGGGCGTCATGCTGCGCGGGGTCAACGACACCCCCGAGTCGCTGCTCGACCTGTGCTTCGCGCTGCTCGACGGCGCCGGGGTGATGCCGTACTACTTCTACCTCTGCGACATGATCCCGAACGCCGAGCACTGGCGCCTCGCCCTGTGGGAGACCCAGGCGTTGCAGCAGGCGGTCATGGGGTACCTGCCGGGCTTCGCCACGCCCCGGCTGGTCTGCGACGTGCCGTTCGTCGGCAAGCGCTGGGTGCACCAGACCGAGCACTACGACCGTGAGCGCGGCATCTCGTACTGGTCCAAGAACTACGTCACCTCACTGGAACAGGACGACCCGTACGCGCTCGCCAAGTCGTACGAGTACTACGACCCGATCCAGACCCTCGGCGAGGCGGGGCGCGAGTGGTGGCGCTCCCACGTCGCAGTGTCGGAAACCGTCCCGAGCACCAGGAGCTCCCATGAGTGACCTCAGCCCCATCGCGCCGCTCTCGGTGCGGCAGAAGTTCCTGGTCGAGCCCGACCTGGGGGCCGGCAACTTCCTGCAGTACGCCCTCAAGTACAACCCCAACACCGACGTGCCGCTGGTCTACAGCCACCGGACGGACGAGCGCGGGCAGGTGGCGCTGCGCGGGTACAGCCTGCGCGAACTGGAGGCCATCCGCGACCAGTACGCCCGCTGGTACTGGGCGAACGGCGTGCGGCCCGGCGACCCGGTCGCGCTCTACATCGCCGAGGGCCTGCAGCCGATCCTGCACTTCCTGGCGCTCACCGCGCTCGGTGCCGTCCCGGCGCTGGTCAACGACGCGATGCCGATCCCGACGGCCAAGCGCTACCTGGACCACGTCGGCGTGGTCGGCCTGGTCGCGGACGACCCGCGGCTGATCTCGGCGGCCTACAAGCCCGGCCAGCCGCGGCCCCGGTTCATCGTGCCGTCCGCGGAGATCCGCGCGCACGACCCCGAGTCGGGCACGCTCCCGGACGTCTACCCGTACCGGCACGCCGCCGAGGACGTGGTGGGGCTGATCCACTCCTCCGGCACCACCGGCACCCCCAAGTCCACCATGGTGGCCCACCGTCAGTTCTGGGTCGGCAAGGAGACGCGCATGGTGCGCTTCCCGGCCGAGCCGTACGACCGGCTGCTGTCGCTGATGCCGCACACCCACGCCGGCGGTCTCAGCTACCTGCTCACCACGATCCTGCTGGGCCTGCCCACCCTGACCATGGGCGACTGGCGGCGCACCGCGGTGGAGCCGGTGATGAAGGCCTTCCAGCCCACCATGGTCGCCTCCTTCGCCCGCACCTTCGTCGAACTCGCCACCGGCGAGGCGCCGGTGGAGGCCGCCGCCAAGGTGCACACCTGGTTCAACACCGGCGACTCGGCGCACTACGGCCACATCCGCCGGCTGGTGCGGCTCGGCGAGCGCCCCTCCGGCCTGATCCAGCCCTGGCTGCTCCCCGAGGGCGACGCCGGCCAGGCGGTGCTGCCCGGCTCCCGGTTCGTCGACGGGCTGGGCTCCTCCGAGATGGGCATGGCGCTGTTCGGCCAGGTCACCACCCCGGAGACGCCCCGCGACGACCGCTGCGTCGGCCTGCCGGTCGAGGTGGTCGAGCACGCCGCCGTCCTGGACGACGACGGCAACGAGGTGCCGGACGGCACGGTCGGCTACCTCGCGGTCAAGACCCCGTCCCGCACCCCGGGTTACTGGAACGACCCGGAGCTGACCCGCAGCTTCGAGCTGGCCGGCTACTGGCTGACCGGCGACATCGCCCGCCGCACCGAGGACGGCCGGTTCTACCACCTGGACCGCACGGTCGACGTGATCAACACCGCCACGGGCCCGGTCTACAGCCTCCCGCTGGAGGAGGTGCTGATCGCCGACTGCGAGGACCTGGTGATGGACTGTTCGGTCATCGGCGTGCCCGGTGCGCGCGGTGACGGCCAGCAGCCGATCGCCGTGGTCCGGCTCCAGGAGGGCGCGGCCGGCACCGAGCCGGCCACCATCCTCGACGCGGCGAACAAGGCCCTGGCGGCGGCCGGACTGGCCGAGCTGGCCGCGGTCTTCGTGGCCGAGCAGGAGGGCGACTTCCCGACCGGCCCCACCGGCAAGGTGCTCAAGCGCGAGCTGCGCACCCGGCACGCCACGGCGCTGACGGCCGAGGCCGCCCAGCAGTAGTCCGGCTCCACCTCCACTCCTTCACGGCTACCAGGAAGAGCTATGTCAGGAGAGAAGCAGACACGTGCGATCGGCGTCATCGGCGCCGGTCCCCGGGGTCTCTCCGTCGTGGAACGGTTAACCGTCAACGCGACGGAGGGCGGCCACCCGGTCGTGATCCACGTGGTGGATCCGTACGTCGGCAGCGGCGGCCGGGTCTGGGACGTCACGCAGCCGACCGAACTGCTGATGAACACGGTGGCCTCGCAGGTCACCATGTTCACCGACCCGAGCGTCACCTGCGAAGGCCCGATACGTCCGGGACCGAGCCTGTACGAGTGGGCGAAGCTGGACATCGAGCTGGAGCCCCTCGAGTACCCGGAGTGGGTGAGCAAGGAGGCCGCGGAGCTCGGCCCGGACTCCTACCCCTCCCGGGCCTTCTACGGCCACTACCTGGTCTGGGTGCTCGACCGCCTGGTCAGCACGGCCCCCGACCACGTCTCGATCCGGCTGCACCGCAACACCGCGGTGAGCCTGACCGAGGCCGAGGACGGTTCGCAGATCGTCACCCTGGACGACGGCAGCGGACTGCTGCTGGACAGCGTCGTCCTGGCCCAGGGGCACCTGGACATGCCGCCGAGCGCCGGCGAACTGGGCCTGGACGGCTACGCCCGGGCGCAGGGCCTCGGCTACCTGCCGCCGACCAACCCGGCCGAGGCCGACCTGGACTTCGTCGCCCCGGGCCAGCCGGTCGCGCTGCGGGGACTGGGGCTCAACTTCTTCGACTACCTGACGCTGCTGACCACCGGCCGCGGCGGCACCTTCGTCCGGGAGGGCGAGCGGCTGCGCTACCGCCCGTCCGGCCGGGAGCCGTTGATGTACGCCGGCTCCCGGCGCGGCATCCCGTACCACGCGCGCGGCGAGAACCAGAAGGGCGCCTTCGGGCGCCACTGGCCCAACTCCCGCACCATGGAACGGATCAACGTGCTGCGCGAGCAGCGCCGGCAGGGCGCGGAGGTCGAGTTCACCCGGCACATCTGGCCGCTGGTCGACCGCGAGGTCACCGGGGTCTACTACCACGCGCTGATCTCCGAGCGGCTCGGTGGCGAGCAGGCCGACGCCTTCCTGCGGGAGTACGGCGACCGGCTGCCGGGCGCGGACGACGAGGAGTTGCTCGGCCGGTTCGGCCTCGGGCCGGCCGACCGCTGGGACTGGGAGGCGATCGCCCGGCCGTACGGGGACCGCAAGTTCCTCAGCCGGGTCGAGTTCCAGGACTGGCTGCTCGGCCACCTGCGGCAGGACCTGGTGGAGGCCCGGCGCGGCAACGTCCGAGGGGCGCTGAAAGCGGCCCTGGACGTCATGCGGGACCTGCGCAACGAAGTCCGGCTGCTGGTCGACCACGCCGGGATCACCGGCGAGTCCTACCGCGACGAGCTGCAGGCCTGGTACACGCCGCTCAACGCCTACGTCTCGATCGGTCCGCCGCCCAGACGGATCGAGGAGCTGATCGCCCTGGTCGAGGCGGGCGTGGTGACCATGCTCGCCCCCGGCATGCGGGTCACGCCCGCACCGGCGGGGGCCGGGTTCACGGTCGACTCCACGTCCGTTCCCGGTGGGGAGGTCGAGGTGACCGCGCTGATCGAGGCGCGGCTGCCCGAGGTCGACATCCGCACCACCGAGGACCCGCTGGTCCGCAACCTGCTGGAGCGCCGGGCCTGCCGGCCGTACCTGATCCCCACCGGCACCGACGGGCACGTCGAGACCGGCGGGCTGACGGTCACCGAGCGGCCGTACCGGCTGGTCGACGCGGCGGGCCGGGTGCACCCGTACCGCTACGCCTTCGGGGTGCCGACCGAGACGGTGCACTGGGCGACCGCGGCCGGGATCCGGCCCGGGGTCGACTCGGTGATCCTCGGCGACGCCGACGCGATCGCCCGGGCCTGCCTGTCGGCCGAACCGGGCCAGCGCTCGCCGTCGGCGGTGCGGGTGCGGGTCACCCTCTGAGGGGCGGGCGCAACCGCACCACCCGGTGGCCCCGGCCACCGGTCGTACCGACAAGTACCTTGAGAAAGTCCTGAGTTGAACATCCAGAAGGAGGACCGCGCAGTGCCCGACCAGACCGCGTCCGATTCGACCGTCCGCCGACCGAGCGGCAGTGACCGCGCACCGGTGAGCGTCGACGCCGGACTGCTCTCACCGGTCTGGGCGGGCACCGACGCGCTCCGAACCCTGGGCGACGAGGCATGGGTCGCCGCGATGCTGGAGACCGAGGTCGCGCTGGCCCGTGCCCAGGCGTCCCTCGGCGTGATACCCGCCGACCTGGCGGGAGCGATCGCCGAGGGCGCCGCGAGAGCCCGGATCGACGTCGTGGAGCTGGCCGCCGAGGCCCGCGGCGCCGCCAACCCGGTCGTCGTCCTGGTCCGGGAGCTGACGGCGGCGGTCGCCGCCGTCGACCCCGCCGCCGCCGGGTACGTGCACCTCGGCAGCACCAGCCAGGACATCCTGGACTCGGCCGCGATGCTGCTCGGCGCGAGAGTGCTGGCGGACATCCGGCAGAACCTCTCCCGGGTGGCCGCGGCGCTGGCGAAGCTCGCCGACGAGCACCGGGCCACCCCGATGGCCGCCCGCACCCTGGCCCAGCACGCCGTACCCACCACCTTCGGGCTCAAGGCGGCCGGCTGGCTGGACTCGGTACTGGACACCGTCGAGCGGGTCGACCGCACCGCCGCCCTGCTGCCCGCCCAACTGGGCGGCGCGGCCGGCACGATGGCGGCCTACCAGGAGTACGCCGTGGCCACCCCGGCCGACCGGCCCGGCCACGGGATCGAGCTCGCGGCGCGCTTCGCCGCCGAACTCGGCCTGCGCGAGCCCTCCGCCCCCTGGCACAGCCTGCGCGTCCCGCTGAACGACCTCGGCTGGGTGCTCAGTTCCGTCACCGGGACGCTGGGGAAGTTCGCCCTGGACGTCCAGGGGATGTCCCGCACCGAGGTCGGCGAGGTCGCCGAACCGGCCGCCGCGGGCCGCGGCGTCTCCTCGGCGATGCCCCAGAAGCGCAACCCGGTGCTGGCCACCCTCATCATGGCGGCCGCCCGTCAACTGCCCGCCCAGGCCATGATCCTGGCCCAGAGCATGGTGGCCGAGGACGAGCGGGCGCCCGGCGCCTGGCACGCCGAGTGGCAGCCGCTGCGCGAGGCGCTGCGGCTGGCCTCGGGCGCGGCGTACACGGCCGTGGAGCTCGCCGAGGGCCTGGAGGTCTTCCCGGAGCGGATGCGGGAGAACCTGGCGCTCACCGGCGGCTCGATCGTCTCCGAGCGGCTGAACGTCGCCCTCGCCCCACTGCTGGGCAAGGCCGAGGCGAAGAAGCTGCTGGCCGAGTGCGCCCGCCGGTCCGCCTCCGGCGCGGGCTCGTTCACCGAGGTGATGGAGGCCCGGGCGGACCTGGTGGCCAAGCTGCCGGCCGGCGTCACCGTCCAGGACCTGCTGGCCCCCGAGGGCTACCTGGGTGCCGCCGAACAGCTGGTGGACCGCGTGCTGCGGCGCCACCAGGAGAACCACGCGTGAAGGAGCCAGCATGAGTGACCTCTCCCCGGCGGTACGCCCCCGCGGGCTGCGCGGTCCGGTGGCGTTCTGGCTGATCGCCACCACCCAGTGCCTGCTGCTGTTCGCCTCCAGCGCGCCGTCCCCGCTCTACGTGGTCTACCAGGCCAAGTGGGGCTTCTCCTCCATCACCCTGACCGAGGTGTTCGCGGCCTACGCCCTGGCGCTGCTGGTCGCGCTGCTGGTGGTCGGCGGACTGTCCGACTACATCGGCCGGCGGCCGGTGCTGCTCGCCGCGCTCGTCGTCGAGGTGGTCAGCATGGCGCTGTTCATCCGCGCCGACGGCGTCGCCTGGCTGATGGCCGCCCGGGTGGCGCAGGGCCTGGCCACCGGCGCCGCCACCGGGGCGACCAGCGCCGCGATGCTGGACCTCGCCCCGCAGCACCGGCCCAGGCTCGGCCCGCTGGTCAACAGCGCCGCGCCGATCGTCGGGCTGGCGCTGGGCGCGCTGGGCGCGGGCCTGCTGGTCCAGTACGCGCCGCACCCGCAGACCCTGGTGTACGCGCTGCTGCTCGCGGCCTTCGTGCTCTGCGCGCTGGCCGTCCCCGCGCTCGCCGAGACCTCCCCGCGCCGCCCGGGCGCGCCGGCCTCGCTGACGCCGCGGATGGGCATCCCGCGCGAGGCCAGGCCGATGTTCCTGGTGGTGGTGCCCTGCCTGTTCGCGGTCTGGGCGCTGGGCGGCCTCTACATGTCGCTCGGCCCGTCCATCGCGGCCGGCATCCTGCACATCTCCAACCACGTCATCGGCGGCCTGGTCATCTTCGCGCTGACCGGGACGGGGGCGGTCGGCTCGCTGCTGCGCCGCAACCACCCGCCGCGGCAGACCATGACCCTCGGCTTCGTGGCCTTCTTCGTCGGGGTCGGCGCCACCCTGGGCGCCCTGGCCGCGGCCTCCACCCCGCTGTTCTTCGTCGGCACGGTGATCGCCGGGTACGGCTTCGGGACGGGCTTCCTGAGCGCCTTCCAGACCGTCGGGCCGCTGGCCGGACCGGACGTCCGCGCCGAGCTGATCGCCAGCATGTACGTCGTCTGCTACCTGGGGTTCAGCCTGCCGGCCGTCGCCGCCGGGGTGGCCGTGGGCCACATCGGGCTGAAGTCCACCGCGACGGTGTACGGCATCGCCGTGATGGTGCTCGCGGTGGCCGCCACCGCGGGGCTGCTGGTGCAGCAGCGCAAGGAGCAGCGCCTGCGGCGGAGCGGGAGCGAGCCGGTGCCCGTCTCCGGTTCGGCGCGCCGTTGACCGGAGCGCGGCTCCCCGTCCACCTCCACGTCCACGTCCACGTCCCCGCCTACCTGAGGTGCTTCCCATGACTGACGACAACCGGCCGACCGGGTACGACCCGGTCGAGGTGGACGTCCTGCGCCGGTTCCTGCTGACCGCCCGGCGCGACCCGGACGCCGTCGCCGTCGTCGACGACACGTCGACCGTGAGCTACGGCGAACTGGAGCTGCGGGTACGGCGGATCGCCGCCCGGCTCGGCCCGGACTGCGGCACGGTGGCCGTGCTGACCTCCCGCTCCGCGGACACCGTGGCGGCGCTGCTCGGCGTGCTCGCGGCCGGCGGCACCTACTGCCCGATCGACCCCGCGTTCCCGCTGGAGCGCAAGGCCGCGCTGCTGGCGGCCGCCGGGGTGCGCAGCGCGATCGCCGCGGACCCCGGCCGGCTGCCCGCCGGGGTGCCGGTGCTGGACCCGTCCGACGCCGCGGGCACCGGGGAGCCCGAGGCCTTCCCGGCCGGCTGGCTGCCCGAGCCCGATCCGGCCGCCCCCGCCTACCTGCTGTTCACCTCGGGGTCGACCGGGCAGCCCAAGCCGGTGGTCACCCCGCGGCGGGCGATCGGTGCCTCGGTCGCCTCGCTGGCCACCCTGTTCGCGGTCGCCCCCGGCGACCGGGTGCTCCAGTTCGCCTCGCTCAACTGGGACACCTGCTTCGAGGAGATCCTGCCCGCGCTCACCGTCGGCGCCACCCTGGTCTTCGACGCGGACGCCTACTCGGCCTCCTTCCCGCGCTTCCTGCGGATGGTCGAGCGGCACCGGATCACCCTGGTGGACCTGCCCACGGCGTTCTGGCACGAGTTCGTCAACCACCTGACCGAGGAACGGGACCTGACCGAGGAGCAGGACCAGACCGAGGAGCGGGCCGCCCTGCCGGAGAGCCTGCGCACCGTCGTCATCGGCGGCGAGGCGGCCCGGCCGGCCCGGATCGACGACTGGTGCGCGCTGCCGGGCGCCGACGCGGTCCGCCTGGTCAACACCTACGGGTGCACCGAGACCACCCTGGTCACCCACGCGATCGACCTGCACGGACCGTTCGCCGCCCCGGCCCTCGCCCCGGAGGCCGGCCGGGTCGTCCCGATCGGCCGGGCGCTGCCGCACGTCCGGGAGCAGCTCAGCGAGGAGGGCGAACTGCTGATCGGCGGGGACGGGCTGGCGCTCGGCTACCGCGGTCTGCCGGAGGTCACCGCGGAACGGTTCGCCGAACTCGACCTGCCCGGTGCGCCGGGGCGCTACTTCCGCACCGGCGACCGGGTCCGCCGGGAGCCGGACGGCGTCCTCGTCCACCAGGGCCGCCTCGACGACGAGCTCAAGGTCCGCGGCATCCGGGTCAGCCCGGGCGAGGTCGAGGCCCAGATCTGCGCCCACCCGGACGTGGCGGCGGCCGCCGCCACCGGCGCCGCGCTGGGCGACCACACCGTCCTGGTCGCCTATGTGACACCCCGTCCGCACGCCGACACCGACACCCTCGCGGCCGGGCTCGCCCGCTACCTGCGCCGGTCGGGGCCGAGCCACCTCGTACCGTCCCGGATCACCGTGGTGCCCGAACTCGTCCTCACCGCGAGCGGCAAGGTCGACCGGCGCCGGACCCACCAGATGTACGCCACCAGCAACTGAAGCCAAGGAGAACGACCGTGTCCACCGTTGGTACCGTCGACAGCGTGATCGGCATCTTCGGCCGGGTCCTGGAATCCGACCAGGTGACCGCCGACTCGGACTTCTTCGACCTGGGCGGGGACTCCCTGCTCGCCACCCGGGTGCTCAGCGGGGTCGCCCGCGAGTTCGGCGCGGAGTTCGGCATCGCCGAGTTCATCGACGCCCCGACCCCGGCCGCCCTGGCCAAGCTGATCGAAGGTGCGGCCCGATGAGCGTCATCGTCGTCGGCGCCGGCCTGGCCGGGCTCACCGCCGCCACCGAACTCGCCGACAGAGGCGTCGAAGTGACCGTCCTGGAGGCCCGCGACCGGGTCGGCGGCCGCACCCACGGCATCGAGGTCGCCCCCGGCCAGTGGGCCGACGCGGGCGCCGCCTACCTCGGCGAGCGCCACACCGAGCTCAAGGCGCTGATCGAGCGGCTCGGCCTGGCCACCGCGCCCACCACCATGCTCGGCCAGAGCCGGTTCTCCCTGGGCGGCGACCCGGAGAGCACCGACGGCCGCTTCCCGCCGCTCAGCCCGATCGCCCTCGGCGAGATGTTCGACCTGCTGGACGAGGTCACCAAGGCGGTCCGCGCGGACGCCCCGCACCTCACCCCGGACGCGGAGCGGCTGGACCGGCTCACCGTGGCCGAGTGGGTCGAGCAGAACGTCCAGCACCCCGACGCCAAGCTGTTCTTCCCGCTGTTCCTCGGCGAGATGATGGCTGCCGACCCGGCCGACGTGTCGGTGCTGCACATGGCCTTCTACCTGAACTCCGGCGGAGGCATCCGCTACCTCAACGCCTTCCAGGGCGGCGCCCAGGAGGAGCGGGTCGACGGCGGTGCGCACCGGCTGAGCGAGCTGCTGGCGGAGAAGCTCGGCGACCGGGTGCTGCTCTCCCGGCCGGTGCGCCTGGTCGAGCAGATCGGCGACCGGGTCCGGGTCCACACCGACCAGGGCGTGCACGAGGGCGACAGCGTGGTCATCGCGCTGCCGCCGCTGCTGGCCGACACCATCGAGTTCCGGCCCGGGCTGCCCGCGCCGCGGTCGAGCTCGGCCACCGCCCGGGGCTGCGCCGTCAAGGTCCACCTGATCCACCCCAAGCCGCTCTGGCGCGACCACGGGCTGTCCGGCTGGTCGGTCAGCTCCGACGGGCCGCTGCTGTCCACCGTGGACGACTCGCCCCCCGGTGAGGGCGTCGGCATCCTGACCGGCTTCGTCACCGGCAGCGAGGCCCGGACCTTCGCGGCGCTTCCCGCCGAGGAGCAGCGCAGCGCCGTCCTGGCCCAGGCCCGGCGGCTGTTCCCGCAGCTGCCCGAGCCGATCGGCTACCACGTCACCGACTGGATCAACGAGGAGTACAGCCGCGGCTGCTACGCCGCGCTGTTCGGGCCGGGCGACTGGCTGGCCCAGGGCCCGCAGCTGACCGAGCCGTTCGGCCGGGTGCACTGGGCCGGCACCGAGACCAGCACCGAGTTCTTCGGGCTGATGGAGGGCGCGATCCGCTCGGGCCTGCGGGCGGCGGAGGAGATCGCTCCGGTCGACTGACCGGCCCCGAGCGACTGATATATCGTCACATCGCCGTGGTGGGTGCCGGTACCGATCGCGGTACCGGCACCCACCCGTGCCCAGGACCCGACAGCCCCAGGAGCCCACCCATGACCAGTGATTCGGCGGCGTCGGAGGCGGAGGCAACCGCCCGGCGCTGCGCGGAGGCCATGTACGCCGACGACCGGACGTGTCAGGCGCTCGGCATCACCATCGACCAGGTCGGCCCCGGCCGCGCCACCGCCCGCCTCAAGCTCGCCGACACCATGGTGAACGGCCACGGCACGGCGCACGGCGGATACCTGTTCCTGCTCGCCGACGCGGCCTTCGCCTACGCCTGCAACACCCATGGCGTCGCCACCGTGGCCCAGGCGGCCCAGGTGACCTTCCTGCGCCCGGCCTCGGCCGGGGACGAGCTGGCCGCCGAAGCGGTGGAGCGCTCCCGGTTCGGCCGCAGCGGGATCTACGACGTCACGGTGCGCCGGGCGGACGGCAAGGTGATCGCCGAGTTCCGCGGCCAGAGCCAGTCGCTGCCCGGCCAGCCCGTCTCCTCCTCCCGCCCGCAGTCGAAGGACCGGTGATCCCCATCAACACCACACCCGACATCCGGCCCTGGGACCGGCGGGCGCTCCAGGTCACCGAGGAGATCATCGACCGGGTCGGGGCCGAGGACCTCGACCGGCCGACCCCCTGCTCGGAGTGGACGCTGCACAAGCTGCTGGCCCACATGATCGGCCAGAACCACGGCTTCGCCGCCGCCGCCGAAGGCGTGCGGACCGAGCGCGCCGACTGGGCGGACCGCGAGTTCGGCGACGACTGGGCCGGCGCCTTCCGGGCCTCCTCGGCCCGGGTGAGCCGGGCCTTCGCCCGCGAGGGCGTGCTGGACGGCGAGTTCTGGCTGCCCGAGGTGCGCGGCGGACAGATGTTCCCGGCCCGTACGGCGATCGGCTTCCACTTCGTCGACTACGTGGTGCACGGCTGGGACGTGGCCGCCGCGATCGGGGTGCCCGCCGGGTACGAGCCCGAGCTGCTCGACGCGGTGCTCCCGTACGTCGAGGAGGTGCCGGACGGGAGCAACCGGCTCCAGCCCGGGTCCTCCTTCCGGCCGGGGCTGCCCACCGGCAGCACCGACCGGCTGGACCGGATCCTGGCGATGCTCGGACGCTCGCCCCGCTGGCCGGCCGAGCCGGGCGACGCGGCCGGAGCGGGTGCGCCGCTCTCCGGCTCCGCCGCGCCGGGGGAGCCGGGCGCCGGGGCGTGACCCGCGCGCGCGACCTCCCGCTGCTGCTGGCCGCCTCCTTCGCCGTCTTCTCCGACTACGCGCCGCTGGTCTCGGTGGTGCCGCTCTGGTCCGCGACCGGGGGCTCCTCGGGCGTCGGCGCCGGGGCGGCCACCGGGGTGACCATGGGCGCGGGCATCCTGGTGCAGCTGTGCATGGGCCGGCTGGTCCGGGTGCTCGGCCTGCGCCGGCTGCTGATCACCGGCTCCCTGCTGCTCAGCCTGCCGACGGCGGCCTACCTGCTGTCGCCCGCGCTGGGGTGGGTGCTGGCCGTCTCGGCCGTCCGGGGCGCGGGGTTCGGCATGGCCGCCGTGGCGGGCAGCGCGCTGGCCGCCGAACTGGCCCCGCCGGGCCGGCGGGCCTCGGTGGTCGGCTGGTACGGGGCCGCGGCGGGGCTGCCGCAGGTGATCTGCCTGCCGCTGGGGGTGTGGTGCGCGCAGACCTTCGGCTTCCCGGCGGTGTTCCTGGGCGCGACGGTGCTGGGCGGGCTCGCGGTGCCGCTCGCGTGGGCGCTGGTGGTGCCGTCCGCGGCGCCGGGCGGCGGGCCGGCCGTGGAGCCTGCCGCGGTGGAGGCGTCCGTGGCAGAGGCGCCCGTGGTGGAGGCGTCCGTGGTGGAGGCGTCCGTGCTGCCGCCGACGGCTCCGCCGCACCCGCCGGCCGGCGGATTCGCGCCGCTGGTCGGCCTGTTGGCGCTGCTGGCCGCGAGCGCGGCCGCGGTGGGCGGCGTCACCTCGTTCCTGGCCTTCGCGCTGCCGGCCCCGGGAGCGGCGGCCGTGGTGCTGTTCGCACTGTCCGCCGCCATGATCCTGGGCCGGCTGGCGGCGGGCGGGCTCGCCGACCGGATCGGCGAGGGCCGCACGCTGGTCCCGGCGGTGATCGCCGCGGCCCTCGGCACGGGCGGCATCGCCGCGGCGGTGCTGCTCACCGCTGCGGCGACGGTCCCGGCGGCCCTGGCGGCCGTGCTCTGCGGGGCGGGGTTCGGGGCGCTGCAGAACGAGACCCTGGTGCTGGTGTTCGCCCGGACCGGACCGGCCCGCCGCGGCATGGCCAGCACCGCCTGGAACATGGCGTACGACGTGGGCACCGGGGCCGGCTCCCTGCTGGTCGGTGTCGCCTCCCGGCTGGTCGGGGTCGGTGGGGCCTTCCTGCTGTCGGCCGCGGTGGTGGCCGCGGTCCTGCCGGGGGCGTGGGCGCGGCCGAAACCGGGGGAGTCGCAGCCCGGCCAGGAGCAGCCCGGCCAGGAGCAGCCCGGTCAGCAGCAGCCCGGTCAGCAGCAGCCCGGTGAGCAACAGCCGGGCGCGTCCGGCCCGCCGAAGCCCGGTCAGACCGGCGCGGGGACCGGGACCCGTCGGCGGACCTGACCCGGAACGGCGGCCTCCGCCATCCGGGCCGCGCAGTCCGCGATCGCCCGGATCCGGGCGTTCTCCTCGGCGGTGCGCCAGATCAGCGCCACCGGCGCCGGTGGCAGGTCGTGGATCCGGACGAACGCCACGTCCGGCTGGGCGTAGTAGCGGGCCACCGACTCCGCCAGCGGCGCCACCCCCTTCCCGGCGGCCACCAGGGACAGGATCTCCTGGCAGGTCTGCACCTCCTGCCCCCGGCGCAGCACGCGCCCGGCGGGCGTCGCCAGCGGCAGGTGGAAGTCCCGCCAGTAGTCGGGCGCGGTGTTGGCCAGCGCGAACACCGTCTCGTGCGCGATCTCCTCGATCGAGATCGACTGCCGCTCGGCGACCGGGTGGTCCAGGGCGACCGCCAGCATCCGCGACTCCAGGCCGATCACCGGCCCCACCGTGATGTCCGGCTCCTCGATCGGCAGCCGCGCCACCAGCGCGTCCACCTCGCCCCGGCGCAGCGGGCCGAGCAGGTCGCTGCACGCCACCTCGTGCAGGGTGATGTCGCACTCCGGGGCGTACGCCTGTCCGGCGCGTATCAGGCCCGCCGCGTACGACCCGCCGGCCGCGCCGGTGAAGCCCAGCCGCAGCTGTCCGTCGACGCCGCAGGCCTGGGCCACCGTCTCGGAGTACACGGCGGTCATCTCCTGGTAGAGCGGCCGCAACCGGTCGACCAGGCCCACCCCCAGTCTGGTCAGCCTGACCTGACGGCTGGTCCGCTCGAACAGCTGGCCGCCGATGCGCTGCTCCACGTCCCGCAGCGTCTGGCTGACCCTGGACTGCGACACGCGCAGTCTCCTGGCGGCCTGCCCGAAGTGCAGTTCCTCCCCGAGCGTCAACAGTGTCCGTACCTCCCGCAGGTCCAGCACCGGAACCGACCCCTCCCGAATAGACATGTCTGCCTCAACAGAACGCACGGTCCTTACAATGCCGCATGACCAGCCGCTTGTTCGGGTAATCCCCAGTCTCCCGAACTCGGAGGCTCCGGTCCACGCAGTGGCCGGATTCGTACGGTGGCGGCCGGCTCCCGGTGCGGCGGGCGAGCGCCCGGGCGGCCTCCCGGCGTGACCGGCGTCACGGACGGTGCGGGGCGGCGGAGTGTCCGGAGATCCCGACCTGACGGCCCGAGTGCGTCCATTCCTGACGGTACCGATACTCAATGAGGTATTGACGCGACTAAGGACGCTGATACTGTGTCGATCACGCAGACAGCTCAGGGGTGCGTGCCGACTACGGGGAACGGGGTCGGCGGGGGCCGGAGCTGGACCGGGTGACGGTGCATCAGGCCACTTGAGGGAGTGGCCCGTTGTGCCGTGCCCGGTCGCCTGCGGTCCGACAGTCCGGGTACACGGGGGTGCATCGATGCAGGGCATGGCTGGGCGCGAAGCGGACGGTCTCCCGCCCCGGGCGGTCGCGGTGGTCGGGATCGGCTGCCGCTTCCCGCAGGCGGACGGGCCGGAGGCGTTCTGGCGGCTGCTGCGGGCCGGCGGTGACGCCGTCACCGAGCGCCCCGGCGACCGGGGGCCGGCCCGCGGCGGCTTCCTCGACCGGGTGGACGGCTTCGACCCGGAGTTCTTCGGCATCTCCCGCCGCGAGGCCGTCGCGATGGACCCGCAGCAGCGGTTGGCGCTCGAACTGGCCTGGGAGGCCCTGGAGGACGCCAGGACCGGACCGGCCGGGCTCGCCGGCAGCCGGACCGGAGTCTTCCTCGGCGTGATCGCCGACGACTACGCCACGCTGCTGCACGGCCTCGGCCCCGACGCGGTCACCGGGCACACCCTGACCGGACTGCAACGCGGGGTGACCGCCAACCGGATCTCCTACGCGCTGGGCCTGCACGGGCCGAGCCTGGTGGTGGACACCGGACAGTCCTCCTCGCTGACCGCCGTGCACCTGGCCTGCGCCAGCCTGCGCAGCGGCGAGTCCGAACTCGCCCTGGCCGGCGGGGTGAGCCTGATCCTGGCGCCGCAGAGCACCCTGGCCCTGGAGCGGGCCGGGACGCTCTCGCCCGCCGGGCGCTGCCACACCTTCGACGCCCGCGCCGACGGCTACGTCCGCGGTGAGGGCGGCGGGGTGGTCGTCCTCAAGCTGCTGGAGGCCGCCGTCCGGGACGGCGACCGGATCCACGCCGTCATCCGCGGCAGCGCGCTGAACAACGACGGGGCCACCGAGACGCTGCCCACCCCCGGCCGGGAGTCGCAGCGGCGGGTGCTGCTCGCGGCCTGCGCCGACGCGGGCGTCGAGCCGGGCGAGGTCCAGTACGTCGAACTGCACGGCTCGGGCACCCGGGCCGGGGACCCGGTCGAGGCCGCCGCGCTCGGCGCGGCACTGGGCACCGCCCGGGCGGCGGGCGAACCCCTGCTGGTCGGATCGGTCAAGACCAACATCGGCCACCTGGAGGGCGTGGCCGGGATCGCCGGGTTCATCAAGGCCGTGCTGTGCGTCGGCGCGCGCGAGCTCGTGCCAAGCCTGAACCACACCGGGCCCGGCGGGCGGATCCCGCTGGACGAGCTCAACCTGGCGGTCAACACCGGGCTCCGGGACTGGCCGGCGCCGGAGCGCCCGCTGCTCGCCGGGGTCAGCTCCTTCGGCATCGGCGGTACCAACTGCCACGTGCTGCTGGCCGACTGGCGCGCGGGCGGGCCCGCACCGGCGGGCGGCCGGGGCGCGGCCGGGGCGCTGCCCTGGGTGCTCTCGGGGCGGGACGAAGGCGCGCTGCGGGACCAGGCGGAGCGGCTGCGGGCCCGGGTGACGGAGCGTCCGGAGCTCGAACCGGCCGCGGTGGGCCGCTCGCTCGCCGTCACCCGCAGCACCTTCGAACAGCGCTGCGTCGTCGTCGCGGACGACCGGGCGGCCTTCCTCGCCGCCCTGGCGGCACGGGCGGCCGGGCAGCCCTCGGCGGCCGTGATCGAGGGGCGGCACGACGGGCCGCCGATCCGCCCGGTCTTCGTCTTCCCCGGCCAGGGCTCCCAGTGGGCGGGCATGGCGGCGGAGCTGCTCGACGACTCGCCGGTCTTCGCCGAGCGGATCGAGGCCTGCGCGCAGGCCCTCCGCCCCTACGTGGACTGGTCGTTGACCGAGGTGCTGCGCGGCGCCGAGGGCGCGCCGGCCCTGGCGGGCGACGAGGTGATCCAGCCCGCGCTCTGGGCGGTGATGGTGTCGCTGGCCGCGCTGTGGCGCTCGGCCGGGGTGGAGCCCGCCGCCGTGGTGGCCCACTCCCAGGGCGAGATCGCCGCGGTCACCGCGGTGGGCGCGCTGTCGCTGGCGGACGGCGCGCGGATCGTCGCGCTGCGCAGCCGACTGCTGAACCGGATCGCCGGCCGCGGCGGACTGCTGTCCGTCGAACTGCCGGCCGGGGAGGTCGAGTCGGACCTCGCGACGGTGGACCGGGCGCTGTCGGTCGCGGCCGTCAACGGCCCCGCGCACACCGTGGTCGCCGGCCCGGCCGCTGCGCTCGACGCGCTGGCCGCCCACTACGGGCCGGGGGTGCGGACCCGCCGGGTGCCGATCGACTACGCCTCGCACAGCGCGGCCGTCGAGGAGCTGCGGGAGGACCTGCTCACCGCCTTCGCCGGGATCGCCCCGCGCGCCGTCGACGTGCCGTTCCACTCCACCGTCACGGCGGCGCCGGTGGACACCGCGGAGTTGGACGCCCGCTACTGGTACCGCAACCTGCGCGAGCCGGTGCGCTTCGGGCCGGCCGTCGAGCAGCTGCTGGACGCGGGCCACACCGCCTTCCTGGAGATCAGCCCGCACCCGGTGCTGGCGCTGGGCGTCCGGCAGGCGATCGACGCGCGCGGCGGCGCGGGCGCGGTGCTCGGCACCCTCCGGCGCGGGCGCGGGGACCGGCGCCGCTTCCTCACGGCGGCGGCCGAGGCCTTCGTCCGGGGCGTCGCGGTGGACTGGGCGGCGCTGCTGCCCGGCTCGGTGCCGCTGGTCGACCTGCCGACGTACCCGTTCCAGCGGCGCTCCTGCTGGCCGGCCGGGCTGCCGGGGGCGACGCCCGAGGTGGGAACAGCCTTGGCGGAGGCGGCAGTTCGGCCCGCCGTACTCCAGGCCGCGCCCGTCGTACCGCGGGCCCCCGTCGTGTCGCAGGCGCCCGTCGCCCCGCAGTTCCCCGCCGTACCGCAGGCCCCCGCCGTGGACCAGCGGGCGCTGTTGGAGCTGGTCCGCAGCCACACCGCCGTGGTGCTGGACGCCGGTTCGGCCGCCGAGGTCCGGCCCGGCCGGACCTTCCGGGAACTGGGCCTGGACTCCGCCATGGCGCTCGAACTGCGCGACCGGCTGTCGGCCGCGACCGGCCTGACGCTGGAGAGCACCGTCCTGTACGACCACCCGAGCCCGCTCGCCCTGGCCGCCGCGATCGGGGCGCTCCGGCCCGACCCGGCGCCGGTCGAGCAGCCCCCGGCACCGGCCCCAACCGGAGCGCCGGAGACGGACCTGACCGGAGCGCCGGAGCCGGACAGTTCGCCGGACCCCGACGAGGACGACCCCGTGGTCATCGTCGGCATGGCCTGCCGCTACCCCGGCGGGGTCCGCTCGCCCGAGGACCTGTGGCGCCTGGTCGACGCCGGGACGGACGCCACCGGGGACTTCCCGGAGGACCGCGGCTGGGACCTGGCCGCACTGTTCCACCCGGACCAGGAGCGGACCGGCACCTCGTACGTCCGCCGCGGCGGCTTCGTCCGGGACGCGCCGGACTTCGACGCGGAGTTCTTCGGGATCAGCCCCCGCGAGGCACTCGCCATGGACCCGCAGCAGCGGATCCTGCTGGAGGTCGCCTGGGAGGCGCTGGAGCGCGCCGGGATCGACCCGACGGCGCTGGCGGGCAGCCGGACCGGTGTGTTCGCCGGGGCGATGCACGCCGACTACGGGCCCGGCATGGAGACGGCCGGCCCCGGCGTCGCCGGGCACCTGCTGACCGGCACCAGCGTGAGCGTGGTCTCCGGCCGGATCGCCTACCTGCTCGGCCTGAACGGCCCCGCGCTGACCGTGGACACCGCCTGCTCGGCCTCGCTGGTGGCGCTGCACCAGGCGGTGCGCTCGGTGCGCTCCGGGGAGTGCACGCTCGCCCTGGCCGGCGGCGTCACCGTGATGGCCACCCCAGGCATGTTCGTGGAGCTCTCCCTCCAGCGGGTGCTGGCCGCCGACGGCCGCTGCAAGGCGTTCTCCGCGCAGGCGGACGGCACCGGCTGGGGCGAGGGCGCCGGCATGGTGGTGGTCGAGCGGCTCTCCGCCGCCCGCCGCCACGGCCACCCGGTGCTGGCGGTCGTCGCGGGCAGCGCCGTCAACTCCGACGGCGCCTCCAACGGGCTGTCCGCGCCGAACGGCCTCGCCCAGCAGCGCGTCATCCAGGACGCCCTCGCCGACGCCGGGCTCGCCCCGCGGCAGGTCGACGCCGTCGAGGCGCACGGCACCGGCACCGCCCTGGGCGACCCGATCGAGGCGAACGCCCTGCTGGCCACCTACGGGCAGGACCGGGCGGGGCAGCGGCCGCTCTGGCTGGGCTCGCTCAAGTCCAACATCGGGCACGCCCAGGCGGCGGCCGGTATCGGCGGCGTGATCAAGATGGTGCAGGCGATCCGGCACGCCACCCTGCCCGCGACCCTGCACGTCGACCGGCCGTCCCCGCACGTGGACTGGACGGCCGGGGCGGTGGCCCTGCTCGACCGGGCCCGGCCCTGGCCGCAGACCGGCGGGCCCCGGCGCGGCGGCGTCTCCTCCTTCGGGATCAGCGGCACCAATGCGCACGTCATTCTCGCCGAGCCGCCCGTCGTCGCGGCCGGTACTGCGGACACGGCGGACGCGCCGGGGACGGCGGAGCGGCCGCAGCGCCCGCCCGTGGTGCCCGTGGTGCTGTCGGCCCGCACCCCCGAGGCGCTGCGCGAGCAGGCCCGACGGCTGGCCGCCGCCCCGCTCGACCCGACCGCGGCCGCACCGGCCCTGACCGCCCGTACCGCCTTCGACGACCGCGCCGTGGTGATCGCCGCCGACCGCGCGGAGGCCGACCGGGCGCTGGACGCCCTGGCCCGCGGCGAGGAGCACCGCGCCGTCGTCACCGGCCGGGCCGGCGAGCCCGGGCGGACCGTCCTGGTCTTCCCCGGCCAGGGCGGCCAGTGGCAGGGGATGGCGGCGGCGCTCGCCGCCGAGAGCCCGGTCTTCGCGGCCCGGCTGGCCGAGTGCGAGCGGGCGCTCGCGCCGTACGTGGACTGGTCGTTGGCCGACGTCCTGGCCGGGGCGCCGCTGCTGGACCGGATCGACGTGGTGCAGCCCGCGCTGTGGGCCGTGATGGTGTCGCTGGCCGAACTGTGGCGCTCCGCCGGGGTCGTCCCGGACGCCGTGGTCGGCCACTCCCAGGGCGAGATCGCCGCCGCCGTGGTGGCCGGGGCGCTCTCGCTGGAGGACGGCGCCCGCGCCATCGCGCTGCGCAGCAGCGTGGCGATCGAGCTGATGGGCAAGGGCGCGATGGCCGTCGTCCCGCTGCCCGCGGCGCGGGTGCGGGAACGGCTCGTCGAACCGCTGGCCGTCGCCGCGATCAACGGCCCCGGCAGTACGGCGGTGGCCGGGCCGCCGGCGGCGATCGCCGAACTGGTCGACGGCTACCGGGCCGAGGGCGTCGAGGCCCGGGTGATCCCGGCCGCCTTCGCCTCGCACTGCCCGGCGGTCGAACCGATCCGGGACCGGATCCTGGCCGGGCTGGCGCCGCTGGCCCCGCGCGGCGGCGGCACGGCGCTGATGTCCTCGGTCACCGCCGACTGGCAGGACGGCGCCGGGCTGGACGCCTCCTACTGGTACGCCAACCTGCGGCACACCGTGCGCTTCCAGGAGGCCGTCGAGGCGCTGATCGCCGCCGGCCACACCACCTTCGTCGAGGTCGGCCCGCACCCGGTGCTGGTCGGCAGCATCGGCCGGATCCTGGAGGAGGCCGGGGTCGAGGGGACGGTGACCGGCTCGCTGCGCCGCGAGGACGGCGGACTGCGCCGCTTCCTCACCTCCGCCGCCGAGGCCCACGTCCGGGGCCTGCCGGTCGCCTGGGACCGGCTCACCGGCCCCGCCGCCGGAACCGCTGCCGCCGCCGACTGCCCCGAGCTGCCCACCTACCCCTTCCAGGGGCGCCGCTACTGGCTCACCGCCACCGCCGGACCGACCGGCACCGCCGACCTCGGCCAGGCCCCGGCCGACCACCCGCTGCTCGGCGCGGCCGTCGAACTCGGCGACGGCGAGACGGTGTTCACCGGACGGCTGGCCGTCCGCAGCCACCCCTGGCTGGCCGACCACGCCCTCGCCGGGACGGTCGTGCTGCCCGGCAGTGCCTTCCTGGACCTGGCCCTGCACGCGGGTGCCCGGTCCGGGGCCGCCCGGATCGAGGAACTGACCGTCACCGCACCGCTGGTGCTGCCCGCGGACGGCGCCGTCGACCTGCGGGTCCGGATCACCGGCGAGGACGGGGCCGGGCTGCGGACCTGCCGGATCTCCAGCCGGGCGACCGGCGCGGCGACAAGCGGGGCGACCGGCGGGGAGTGGACCGAGCACGCCACCGGCACCCTCGCGGTCGCGAGCCCCGCCGCCGTACCCGCGCCGGAGGCCGGGGAGTGGCCGCCGGCCGGTGCCGTGCCGGTGCCGCCGGAGCGCGCGTACCAGGACCTCGCCCTGCACGGCCACGCCTACGGGCCGGTGTTCCAGGGGCTGCGGGCCGCCTGGCGGCGCGACGGTGAGCAGTTCGCCGAGGCCGTCCTGCCCGAGCCGGCCGCCGAGGCCGCCGGGGCCCATCAGCTGCACCCCGCCCTGCTCGACGCCGCCCTGCACGGGCTGATCGCCGAAGCGCTGGAGCGGCAGGGGCGGCGCACCCAGCCGCTGCGCTGGCGCGGCGTGTCGCTGACCGGCGGGGCCGGCCCGACGGCCCTGCGGGTGCACGCGGAGCCCGCCGGGGACGGCGGCTTCCGGCTGACCCTGCGGGACGCCTCGGGGGCCGCGGTGGGGCTGGTCGAGTCGGTGGAGCTGTGTCCGGTCGCGGAGACCGGCGGCTCGGTCGATCCCGAGGCCGCCGCGCGGGACTCGCTGTTCGCGCTGGACTGGGAGCAACTGAAGCCGTCCGAGGCGGAGTTGACTGAACATCAGCAGACTGTCCGCTGGGAGGACCTCGACCTGGAGGCGCTGTGCACGGCGGCCGAGCCGACCGTGCACGTCCTGGTGGACTGTCCGGCGGGTACGGACGGGACCGATCCGGCGACGGCGGCCCGTACCGTGACCCGTCGGACGCGGGACCTGCTCGGCCGCTGGCTGGCCGAGGAGCGGCTCGCCGGGGTCCGGCTGGTGCTGGTGACCCGTGGGGCGGTCGCCGTCCGGGACGGCGAGACCGTCCGGGACCTCGCCCAGGCGGCGGCCTGGGGGCTGGTGCGGACGGCCCAGGTCGAGCACCCGGGCCGGTTCGTCCTGGTCGACCTCGCCGCCGACCCGGCCGACCCGGCCGACCCGGCCGACCCGGCCGACCCGGCCGGTGCTGCCAGTGCGCTCGGTACCGCCGGGGTGCCGGCCGCCGCCCTGGCGCCGGAGGAGCACCAGCTGGCCGTCCGGGACGGTGCCGTCCTGGTGCCCAGGCTGCGATCCGCGGCGGGGGAGCGCGCGCTGACCGTACCGGCGGACGCGGCGGCCTGGCGGCTGGACCTGTCCCGGCCCGGCACCCTCGACGCCCTGGAGCTCCGCTCCTGCCCCGAGGCCGCCGCGGCACCGGGCCCCGGCCTGGTCCGGATCGCGGTCCGCGCCGCCGGGCTCACCTTCCACGACGTCCTGGGCGCGCTGGACCTGCACGCCGGGGACCCGGGCCCGCTCGGGCTGGAGGGCGCGGGCGTGGTCACCGCGACCGGTCCCGGGGTCACCGGGCTGGCCGTCGGCGACCGGGTGATGGGCCTGTTCCCCGCCGCCTTCGGCACCGTCGCCCACGCCGACCACCGCACCCTGGTGCGGATCCCCGAGGGCTGGTCCTTCACCCGGGCCGCCGCCGTGCCGGTCGCCCACCTGGCCGCCATGCACGCGCTGGTCGAACTGGGCGGGGTGCGCGCGGGCGACGCCGTGCTGATCCACGCCGGGGCGGGCGGCGTCGGCACGGCCGCCGTCCAACTCGCCCGGCACCTGGGTGCGGAGGTCTTCGCGACCGCCGCCCCCGCGAAGTGGCCCGCGCTGCGCGCCCTCGGGGTGGACGACGACCACCTGGCCTCCTCGCGGGAGCCCGGCTTCGGCGAGCGGTTCGCCGAACTTGCCTCCGGCGCACGGGGGATGGCGGTGGTGCTGAACTCGCTGACCGGGGAGCTCGTCGACGAGTCGCTGCGGTCGCTGCGCCCGGGCGGCCTGCTGGTCGAACTCGGCCGGGCCGACCGGCGCGACCCCGCCGAGGTGGCCGCCGCCCACCCCGGCGCCCGCTACCGGGCGATGAACCTGCTGGAGCTGCCGCCCGAGCACCTCGGCCGGCTGCTGCGCCGGGTGGTCGAGCTGTTCGCCGAGGGCGCGTTCGGCCGGGCCCCGGTGACCGACCTGGACGTGCGGCGCGCCCCCGAGGCCTTCGGGCTGCTGAGCCGGGGCGGGCACGTCGGCAAGGTCGTGCTGACCGTGCCGCCGGTCCTCGACCCGGACGGGACCGTCCTGGTCACCGGCGGGACGGGCGCCATCGGCCGGGCCCTCGCCCGGCACCTGGTCACCGCCCACGGCGCCCGGCGGCTGCTGCTGGCCGGACGGCGCGGCGCGGCGGCGCCCGGCGCGGCCGAACTCGCCGCCGAACTGGCGCAGTCGGGCGCCGAGGTGCGGTTCGCGGCGGTCGACGTCGCCGACCGGGCCGCCGTGGCCGCGATGATCGCGGCCGTCCCCGAGCGGCACCCGCTGACCGCGGTGGTGCACGCCGCGGGCGTGGTGGACGACGCCCCGATCACCTCGCTCACCCCCGACCGGATCGACCGGGTGATGCGGACCAAGGCCGACGGCGCCTGGCACCTGCACGAGTTGACCATCGGCCACCCGCTCACCGCCTTCGTGCTGATCTCCTCGGTGATGGCGACGCTCGGCGGCGCCGGGCAGGGCGGCTACACCGCCGCCAACGCCTTCCTGGACGCGCTCGCCCGGCACCGCCGCACCCAGGGCCTGCCCGGGCTCGCCCTCGGCTGGGGCCTGTGGGACGACCCGGACGGCATGCTCGGCGGGCTGAGCGCCGCCGACCGCGCCCGCTTCGCCCGGGCCGGACTGGTCGCGATGGCGCCCGAGCTGGGCCTCGCCCTGCTGGACGCGGCCCTGCCGTCCCCGCATGCCGCCCTGCTGCCCGCCCGGCTGGACCGGGCGGCGCTGCGCGAGCTCGGCGGCGAGCTGCCGCCGGTGCTGCGCGAGGTCCTGGCGGCCGCCGGTGCGCAGCGGCCGGGGCACGCCCCCGGGCGGCGGAACCGGCCGTTGCGGGAGGGGCTGGCCGGGCTGGGCGCCGACGAACGCGCCGAGCTGCTGGCCGAGCTGATCCGCACCCAGATGGCGGCCGTACTGGGCTGCCGTCCCGAGGCCGTCCCGGCCGACCGGCCGTTCGGCGAGCTCGGCTTCGACTCGCTCACCTCGGTCGAGTTCCGCAACCGGCTCGGCGCGGCGACCGAGGTCAAGCTGCCTGTCACCCTGCTGTTCGAGGCGCCGACGCTGCCGGAGCTGGTCGCGGTGCTGGACGCCGCGCTCGTACCGGCCGAGCCGGTGGCAGCCGAGCCGATGGCAGCGGTGCCGGAGCCGGAGCCGCAGCCGACAGCGGAGACGGCGGCGGACACGGCCGATCCGGCGGAGGACGTGACGGCGCTGATCGAAGCCGCCACCGCCGAGGAGCTGTTCGCCTTCATCGACCGTCAGCTCGCCTGACCCCTCGCCTCCTCCCCTCTCTCTCCCCCCCCACGCAAGGACCGATCCGCCATGGCAACAGCAGCAGCACCGGCAACAGCATCAGCACCGGCAGCGGCGCCGACAGTGGCACCGGCGCCGGCCGCCGACGAGAAGCTGCTCGGCTACCTCAAGCGCCTCACCGTCGACCTGCACCAGGCCCGCGAGCGCCTGCGCGAACTGGAGGAGGGCGGCCGGGAGCCGATCGCCATCGTCGGCATGGCCTGCCGCTACCCGGGCGGCATCGACTCGCCCGAGGCCCTGTGGCGGCTGCTGGCCTCCGGTGGGGAGACCGTCGGCGCGTTCCCCCGGGACCGCGGCTGGGCGGAGGGCCTGCACGACCCCGCCGACGGCCGGGGTCCGAGCCTGACCGGCTCCGGCGGCTTCCTGCGCGACGCGGCCGACTTCGACGCGGCCTTCTTCGGCATCAGCCCGCGCGAGGCGCTGGCCATGGACCCGCAGCAGCGGCTGCTGCTGGAGACCGCCTGGCGGGCCTTCGAGGACGCCGGGATCGACCCGGATTCGGTGCGCGACAGCGAGACCGGGGTGTTCACCGGGCTGTCCTGCCTGGACTACGGGCAGGGGTGCGGCGAGGTGCCCGAGGAGGCGGAGGGCTTCCTGACCACCGGCTCGGTGGGCGGCGCCGCCGCCGGCCGGATCTCGTACACGCTGGGCCTGCGCGGCCCCTCGCTGACCGTGGAGACGGCCTGTTCGTCCTCCCTGGTGGCGCTGCACCTCGCCGTGCAGTCGCTGCGCCGCGGCGAGTGCACGATGGCGCTGGCGGGCGGTGCGACGGTGATGTCCACCCCGCAGCTGTTCACCGAGTTCACCCGGATGCAGGGGCTGTCGCCGGACGGCCGATGTCGCCCGTTCTCGGCGCAGGCCGCGGGCAGCGGGCTCGCCGAGGGCGTGGGCGTGCTGCTGGTGGAGCGGCTGTCGGACGCCCGGCGGCTGGGCCACCCGGTGCTGGCCGTGGTGCGCGGCAGCGCGGTGAACCAGGACGGTGCCAGCAACGGCTTCACCGCGCCCAGCGGCTCGGCCCAACAGCGGGTCGTCCGGCAGGCGTTGGCCGACGCGCGGCTCTCGCCCGGCGACGTCCAGGTGGTGGAGGCGAGCAGCACCGGCACCCCGCTCGGCGACCCGATCGAGGCCCGCGCCCTGCTGGCCGCCTACGGGCGCGACCGGGACCCAGGGCAGCCGCTGCGGCTCGGCTCGCTCAAGCCCAACATCGGGCACACCCAGGCGGCGGCGGGCGTCGCCGGGGTGATCAAGACCGTGCTGTCGCTGCGGTACGGGAGGCTCCCCGCCACCCTGCACGTCGCCGAGCCGACCCCGCACGTGGACTGGTCGGCGGGCGCGGTCGAGCTGGTCGCCGAGGCGTGCGACTGGCCGCCGAGCGCGGGGCCCCGGCGGGCCGGGGTGTCCTCGCAGGGCATCACCGGCACCAACGCCCACGTGATCATCGAGGAGGCCCCGGCCGCCCCCGCGGCGGGCGAGCGGACCGCGCCGGACCGTCCGGAGCTGCTCACCCTGTCGGCGAAGACCCCGGCCGCCCTCGCCGAACTCGTCGCTCGCTACGTCGAGTTGCTCGACACCGATCCCGCCGGCCGGTCGCTCGCGGCGCTCTGCCGGACCACCGGCCTCGGACGGGCGCACTTCCCCCACCGGCTCACCGCCGTCGCCTCCTCCACCGCCGAGCTGCGCGGCCTGCTCGCCCGGACCGGCCCGGACGGGGCGCTGCCCGCCGGGGTCCGCCGCGGGGCCCGGACCCCGGAGGGCGCCCGCGGGCCGGTGTTCCTGTTCACCGGCGGCCCGGACGGGCAGTTCGCCGATGCGGCGGCCGAGTTGGCCGCGACCGAGCCGGTCTTCCGCGACGCCCTGGAGCGGTGCGCGGAGGAGCCCGGCGCCCGGCCCTCGGCGTTCGCCGTCCAGTACGCGCTGGCCGAGCTGTGGCGGTCCTGGGGCGTGCAGCCCGCCGCCGTCCTCGGGTACGGCGCCGAGGGCGAGGCGGTGGCCGCCTGCGTCGCGGGCATCGGCGCCGTGAGCCCGGCGGAGGCGCTGCGGGCGGCGCGCGCGACCGCCCCCGTCTCCGCCGCCGACGCGGACCGGCGGTTCGCCGAGGGCCTCGCCGCGCTGCTGCGCGAGGGGCACCGCGGCTTCGTGCTGCTCGGCCCCGCCTCCCCGCTGCTCGACCGGGCCCGGGCGGAGGCCGGGGACGCCGGGTTCCTGCCGTCGCTGCGCGCGGGGGAGGAGGCCCGGCGCACCCTGCTGGACGGCCTCGGCGCGCTGTACGTCCGGGGTGCCCGGATCGACTGGGCGCGGGTGCACGGCCAGCCGGTCGGCCCGCCCGTGCCGCTGCCCGGCTACCCGTTCCAGCGCGAGCGCTACTGGCTCTGGAACGGCAGCCCCCGGCCGGAGGGGACGCCGGCGCACGGCCGTGGCGGGCCGCTGGTCGCGCAGGTGCGGCTGGTCGGCGCCGACGGCACGCCGGTGGCCCTGGCCGAGGGCGTACGGCTGGAGCCGGTGCCCGGTGCCGATCGCCCCGAGCAGTCCGTACCGAGCGAGGCCGTACCGGGGCAGCCCGCGCCCGGGGACCAGGACGTCGACGTCGCCGAGCTGGTGGTCGGCATCGTCGGCCGGGCGCGCGGCGCGGCCGTCACCGGCGAGGACCTGCACCGGCCGCTGCGCAGCCTCGGCGCCGACTCGCTGATCGCGATGGACATCCGGCAGACCCTCGCCCGGCGGCTCGGCGTCGACCTCCCGCTGCCCGAACTGCTGGACGGCCGGAGCGTGGCCGAGCTCGCGCAGCGCGTCCAGGCCTCGTACGGCGGCGCAGCCGCCACCACCCCGGCGGAGCGGCCCGGTGCGGCGCTGGTCGCCGACCCGGCGGCCCGGTACGAGCCGTTCCCGCTCACCGACCTCCAGCAGGCCTACCTGGTCGGCCGGACCGACGCCTTCGAGCTGGGCAACGTCGCCACCTCCTTCCTGGTCGAGCTCGACCTCACCGACACCGACCTCGACCGGCTCGCCGCCGCCCTGCGGCAGCTGATCGACCGCCACGACATGCTCCGCGCGGTGGTCTCCCGGGACGGCTACCAGCGGGTGCTCGCCGAGGTCCCCGCGTACCGGATCGCCACCGTCGACCTGCGGGCCCTCGACGTGGCCGAGCGGGCGGAGCGCCTCGCCGAGACCCACCGGGAGCTGCGCGACCGGGTCTTCGACACCGAGGCCTGGCCGCTGTTCGACGTCCGGGCGAGCCTGCTGGACGACCGCACCACCCGGCTGCACCTCACCTTCGACGCGCTGATCGTCGACGGCCGCAGCTCCGGCGTGCTGTTCCGGGAGTGGGCGCAGGCCTACCGCGACGGCGCCCCCGCGACGCCCGCCCCCGGCGTCAGCTACCGCGACTACGTGCTCGCCGCCGCCCGGACGGACGCCGAGCGGCGCGCGGACTCGCTCGCCTACTGGCAGGCCCGCCTCGCCACCCTGCCGTCCGCGCCCCGGCTGCCACTGCGCCCGGGGGCGCTACCGCGCCGACCGGTGTTCACCCACCGCACGGCCCGGATCGAGCCGGCCGAGTGGCAGCGCTTCCAGGCGAACGCCGACGCGGCGGGCGTCTCGCCCTCGGCAGCCCTGTGCGCCGCGTACGCGCAGGTGGTGGGCGCCTGGAGCGAGTCGCCGCGCTTCACGCTCAACCTGCTGGCGTTCCACCGGCGGCCGCTGCACGAGGACGTCGCCCGGGTCCTCGGCAACCTCAGCACGACCACCCTGCTGGAGGTCGACGCCGCCCCCGCCGAGTCCTTCGCCACCGGCGCCCTGCGGCTCCAGCACCAGCTGCTGACCGACCTCGACCACGGGTACGTCAGCGGCGTCGAGGTGCTGCGCGAGCTCAACCGCACCCGGGGCGGGACGGGCCTGGCGAGCATGCCCGTGGTGTTCACCAGCACCATCGGCTTCTCGGCGCAGGACGCCTCCGGCGAGGGCGGCGGTGCCCTGACGGCGCTGACCGGGCTCGGCCGCTCCGGCCGACTGGCCTCCAGCTCCGTCCGCACCCCGCAGGTCTGGCTCGACCACCAGGCCCTGGAGGAGGCCGGCGAACTGGTCCTGAACTGGGACGTGGTCGAGGAGGTGTTCCCCGACGGCGTGGTCGACGCCATGTGGGAGGCCTACCGGGAGCTGGTCCGGGAGCTGTGCGGCGAGGGGGCGTGGCGTCGACCGGCCGCCGTGCCCGTGCCCGCCACCGACCTGGCCCTGCGACGGGCCGTCAACGCCACCGACGCCCCCGTCCCGGCCGAGCTGCTGCACGACGGCTTCCTGCGGCAGGCCGCGGCCCGGCCGACCGCCCCCGCCGTCATCACCGCCGACCGGACGCTGAGCTACGGCGAGCTGGACCGTCGCTCCGACCGGATCGCCCGCCGGCTGATCGCGCACGGCGCGGGCCCGGGCGTGCCGGTCGGCATCGTGACGGACAAGGGCTGGGAACAGGTGGTCGCCGCGCTGGGCGTCCTCAAGGCCGGGGCCGCCTATGTGCCGGTGGACGCCGCGATGCCGGCCCGCCGGCTCCGGATGATCGTCGAGACCGCCGGCATCGGGCTGGTGCTGACCCGCTCGGCGCTCGCGGACACCCTCGAACTGCCGGACGGCACGCGCTCGTTGAACGTCGACACCGAGTCGGCAGACGGCGTCGGCACCGGCGACGGCCTCCCGCTGCCGCCCTCCCCGGCCCGGCCCGAAGACCTCGCGTACGTCATCTTCACCTCGGGCTCCACCGGCGTCCCCAAGGGCGTGATGATCGAGCACACCGGCGCCGTCAACACGATCCGGGACGTCAACGACCGCTACGGCGTGACCGCCGAGGACCGCGTCCTCGCGCTGTCCGCGCTCAACTTCGACCTCTCCGTCTACGACGTCTTCGGCCTGCTCGCCGCCGGTGGCGCCGTCGTGCTGCCCGACGAGGCCGCGCGGCGCGAACCCGCCGCCTGGCTGGAGCTGGCCGAACGGCACCGGGTGACGGTCTGGAACAGCGTCCCCGCGCTGATGGAGATGTTCACCGAACACCTGCGGGCCGTCGGCGGCACACCCCCGCTGCGCCTGGCGCTGCTGAGCGGCGACTGGATCCCGGTCACCCTCCCCGAGGCCGTCGCCGAGCTGCTGCCCGGCACGCGGGTCCACGCCCTGGGCGGCGCGACCGAGGCGTCCATCTGGTCGATCCAGCACCCGGTCGAGCGGACGGACCGGGAGCGGGCGAGCATCCCGTACGGCCGGCCGATGCGCAACCAGCGCTTCCACGTGCTGGACGAGGCGCTGCGGCCGCGCCCGGCCCTAGTCCCCGGCGACCTGTACATCGCCGGCACCGGCCTGGCCCGCGGCTACCTCGGCGACGAGGCCAGGACCCGCGCCGCCTTCCTCCACCACCCGGTCACCGGGGAGCGGCTCTACCGCACCGGCGACCTCGGCCGCTACCTGCCGGACGGCGAGATCGAGTTCCTGGGCCGCGCGGACTTCCAGGTGAAGATCCAGGGGCACCGGATCGAGCTCGGCGAGGTCGAGGCCGCGCTGCTGCGCCTCCCGGGCGTCCGGGCGGCGGCCGCGGTGGCCGAGGGCGAGCGGGGCGGGCCCCGACGGCTGGTCGGGTACGTGGTGGCCGACACCGCGCCGGCCGAGGACTCCGAAGGCTTCGAGGAGGAACTGCGCACGGCACTCGGCCGGGAACTGCCCGGCTACATGGTGCCCGCCCGGATCGTCCGGCTCGACGAACTGCCGCTGACCGACAACGGCAAGGTGGACCGCCGCCGGCTGCCCGCGCCGCCGGAGTCCGCCCCGCGCTCCGCCGCGACCGTCCCGCCGCGCGACGCCGTCGAACGTCAACTCGCCGGGATCTGGGCCGAGTTCTTCCCGAGCACGGCCGCCCGGGAGCTCGGCGTCACCGAGGACTTCTTCGACCTCGGCGGCGACTCGATGCTCGCGGTGCGGATGATGGCCCGGATCCACCGGGCGACCGGGCGCTCGCTCCCCGTCGCCACCCTGCTCGCCCGCCCGACCGTCGCGGCGCTCGCCGAGGTGCTGCGCGAGCGGCCCGGCCCGGCCGCCGACGAGGCCCGGGCCGCGCTGGTCCCCGTCCGGGCCGCGGGCAGCCGGCCGCCGCTGTTCCTGATCCACCCGGTCGGCGGCGACGTGCTCTGCTACGCCGGGCTCGCCGCCCTGCTGGACACCGAGCAGCCGGTGCACGCCCTCCAGTACCCCGACCCCGATCCCGCGCCGCGCAGCGTGGCCGAGCTGGCCGCCCACTACGTGGACGCGATCACCGAGCGCTTCCCGAACGGCCCGTACCGGCTCGGCGGCTGGTCCATGGGCGGGGTGCTCGCCCTGGAGGCCGCCGCGCTGCTCACCGCCCGGGGCGCCACCGTCGAACTGGTCGCGGCCGTCGACCTGCTGGAGCCGCCCGGCCCGGCCGGGCCGCAGTCCGACGTGGCCCTGCTGGCCCGCTTCGCCCGCGACCTCGCGGGGCTGGCCGGACGCGACTGGCACCCCGGCCCGGAGGACTTCGAGCCCACCGGCGACCGCACCCCGACCGAGGAACTGCTCACCAGGGCCCGGCAGGCGGCCGTCCTCCCGGACGACGTCGACCCCGCCACCCTGGACCGGCTCGCGGGCCGCTTCCTGCACCTCAGCCGTGCCCTGGCCGAGCACCGGCCCACCCCGTACCGGGGCCGGGTCAGGCTGCTGCGCGCCATGGACGGGGCCACCACCGGCACCACCCGGCAGTGGCTGGACCTGCTCGGCGACCGCGCCGAGGCCGTCGACCTGCCCGGCGACCACTACAGCGTCATGCGCCCGCCCCACCTCCAGACCCTGGCGGCCGAGCTCGACAAGGCGCTGAACGACCTGTGACCGACACCCACCGGATGAACCGGACGGAACCGATGAACCGGACGAAGCCGACGGACCGGCCGGACCGGCCGAGCTTGGAGGACGAGCGGATGACCGTCGTCGAACTGCCGCCCCGGGCCCCCGAGTCGGGGCTCACCGCCGACGACGTACTGGAGCGGGTCCGGGCCTACGCCGCGACCCTGCCGGCCCGCGCGCCGGAGGTCGAGCGGCAGGGCCGGATCCCGGCCGACCTGCTCGACGGCCTCCGGGCCACCGGGCTGCTGCGCGCCGCCCTCCCGCCCGCCCTGGGCGGGGTCGAGCTGACCGCGCCGCAACTCACCCGGGCCGTCGACCTGTTGGCCGAGGGCGACGCCTCGGTCGGCTGGTGCGCCGCCGTCGCGCTGAACGCCTCGCTCGCGGTGGTCTCGCTGCCCGCCGAGGTGTTCGCCGAGCTGTTCCCGGACCCTGACCTGATCACCGCCACCGTGCTGCCGCCGCTCGGCCGGTCCGCCGCCCACGACGGCGGGTACCTGCTCTCCGGCCGGTGGCCGTCCGCCAGCGGGATCACCCACGCCGACCGGGTGCTGGCCGGCTTCCTGACGCCCGACGGCGCCCCGCGGGTCGCCGTCCTGGACGCCGCGGACGTCCGGGTGCTCGACACCTGGCACACCACCGGGCTGCGCGGCACCGGCTCCCATGACTTCGAGGTCACCGACCTGTTCGTCCCGGACCGGCACACCTTCACGCCCCCGGCGGCCGGCGCCCCGCAGCCGCTCCACCTGCGCGCCGACAACCTCGCCCTCAAGATGGCCGGCGTCCCGCTGGGCATCGCCCGCTCCGCGCTGAGCTGCGCCCGGGAGCTGCTCACCGCCCGCGGCCCGGCCCTGCCCAGGCCCTCCGCCCCGGCCGAACTCGCCCACGCCGAGGCCCTGATCGGCGCCGCCGACGCCTACGTCTACACCACCCTGGACCGGGCCTGGGCCGCCCAGGCCGCGGGCCGCGCCCCCGAACGCGGCACCGCCGCCCTCGCCCGCCAGTACGCCCACCGCGCCTGCCGGGAGGCCGTCCAGCACCTCTACGACCTGGTCGGCGCGGCGGCCGTCTACACCGAGCGCACCCCGCTCGACCGCTGCCTGCGCGACGTCGTCACGGCCGGCCGGCACGTCGCCTCCGCCGAACGCATCCTCGACGCCGTCGGCGAGCTGCGCCTCGGCGGCGACCCCTCCTCGCCCCACCTCTGACGGTGCGGTCGGACGGCGCCGACCACATCCGGACAACTGCGCACCGGGGGGCCGGGGCGCGATCCGGCCCGGAGCGCGGGTGGAGGATTCGCGGAGTACCTGAGGCATTCATGGCCGCCGTCCCCGGACGGCGGCCATCGTCGTCGCCGAACGGCGGGCATTGTCGTCGCCGAACGACGGCCGCCGAACGAGGCCGCTGGACGAGGCCGCCGACGCAGAAGCGCTCGGCCGGGAAACCCGGCCGAGCGCTCGGACGAAGTGATCAACGGCGGTAGGACACCGCCCGCGCACCGCTGCGGCCCCCGGGCGGGGGCTCGGCGGCGACGCGCGGGCGGGTCAGACCGCGGGGGTGAGCAGGGAGTCGGTGCGGGTGACGGTGACGCCCATGCGGTGGAAGGCGTCGACGGCGGCGGTGTGGCCCTGGGGGGAGAGGGCGGCGACGGCGTCCTCGACGACGGTGGTGGGGTAGCCGAGGTTGACGGCGGTGCGGACGGTCTCGCCGACGCCGTACTCGGTGGCGATGCCCGCGACGACCAGGTCGGTGGCGCCGAGGCGGTTGAGCCGGTCGGCGAGGTCGGTGCCGGCGAAGGCGTCGATGCCGTACTTGGTGACGACCTCGTTGCCGGGGCGGGCGGCGACCTCGGGGGCGAAGCGGTTGAAGGCGGAGTCGGGTCCGCCGTCACTGCCGTCCATCCGGGCGTAGCGGACCAGGACGACGGGCCGGCCGGCGGCCTCGAAGGCGGTCTTGAGCCGGGCGGCGGAGCGGACCACCTCCGGGCCGCTGAGCGGGGCGACCGGGCGGCTGACGATCCACTGCTGGAGGTCGACCAGCACCAGGACGGTGCCGGGGGTGAGGGCGGGGGTGTCGGGCATCGGGGTTCCTCGGTGGTCGGTTCAGTCGGTGACGGGTGGCGGCCGGTCGCTCACTCGGCGGCGACGAGCAGGGCGGTCCAGGTGAAGCCGGCACCGGCGCTCAGCAGGACGGCGATCCGGCCGGGTTCGAGCAAGCCGCGGGCGTGCAGGTGGGCCAGGCCGGCGGCGGCGTCGCCCGCACCCAGGTGGCCGGTGCGGGTGCCCAGGTCGAGCACCTCGACGCCGGTCAGCCCGAGGCGGTCGACGGCCGGGAGGTAGGCGGTCTCCAGGACGGTGCGGCCGAGCCGGGGGAGCAGCAGGTGGCTGAGCCGGGGGTCGTCCGGGCCGAGGCCGGCGTCGGCGAGGGCGCCGCGGACGGCCCGGGCCACGCCCTCGCCCGCGGTGGCGGCGAAGTGCGGGCCGAGGCCGTCGCCCAGGAAGGCCTTCTTGGTGCGCCGGATGTCGAGGGTCTCGCCGTTGGCGCGGGGTGCGGCGGAGAAGGCGTCGTGGCCGCGGTGCATGGACTCCAGGTCGGGGGCGGCGGCGGTGTGCGCGGCGAGCAGCCGGTACGGGCCGCGCTCGCGGTCCAGCACGAGCGCGGTCGCGCCGTCCCCGTACGCGACCCCGTAGTCGCCCTGCCAGCGGTCGAAGCCGGGGGCGGCGAAGCGGTCGCCGGTGGTGACCAGGGCCCGCTCCAGGGCCGGGTCGGCGGCCAGCCGGACGGCCGCCAGCTCGACGGCGGTGGCCCCGCCGTTGCACATCTGCTGGACGCCGAGCGGCACCGCCCGTACGGCGCCCGCGTGTTGGGCGACGTAGTGGGCGGGGGACCAGAAGTCGTGCCCCTGGTGGTAGATCCAGGCGTGGACGACCAGGCCGATGGACTCGGGCGGGCAGCCGGCCTCGCCGATCGCCTTGGCGGCGGCGAGGACGGCCATCTCGGGGCCCGACGGGCCGTCGCTGACGGGCAGTTCGAGGTAGCCGTCCTTGGCGGCGTTCTCGGCGGTGACCCGGCCTCCGGCGACGGCCGCCGCCGCGGTGTCCGTGGTCGGGGGGAGCCAGTCGACCACGGCGGCGATCCGGGGCGGTGGGTCGAAGCGCATCGGGGCGGTCCTTAGGGGAGGGTCGGCGGGCGGGGTCAGCGGGCGGGGTGGTGCAGGGCCTCGTCCAGCAGGGCGGTGATCCGGTGCGCCTCGTGCAGCGGGAGCCGGGTGTGGACGTGCTGGTCGGGGCGGACCAGCACCACGGAGCCGCGGCCGGAGCCGCGACCGGCCGTACGCCCGGCGCCGCGCCCGGCGCCGTGCGGCCGGGTGCCCGGGCCCGGCTCGGCCGGCGCGCCGTCGTGCAGGGTGCCGGTGGCGTCCAGCACCCGGACGTCCAGCAGCCCGGGGTGGCGCTTCTCGGCCTCCGCCAGGGCGCGGGCGACCCGCGGCGGCAGGGCGGTGCCGGGCAGCTCGACCAGCAGGGTGTGCTGGAGGTCGGAGACGGCCTCGCGCAGCGACAGCCGGCGGCCGAGCCGGCGGTCCCAGACCTGCCGGTCGGGGGTGAGCGCCCCGGGCACGAAGCGGTGGCCCCAGAGCTTCCAGCTGCGCAGCCTGGTCTCCCGGCCCTCGCCGTAGACGGTGCGCAGGCCAGCCAGCCAGGGGATGTAGTCGAGGTCGAACAGGCCGAACCGGGAGGCGGCCGAGGCGGCCCGGTCGCGGGCGGTGACCTGGGCGGGCTTGCGCAGCAGCCAGGCGCGGGTCTGGAGGTCTGCCTGGCGGACGACGGCGCGGGCGACCTGGGTGCGCTCGGTGTGGTAGCTGTCGAGCAGCGGGGCGCCGGCCTCGCCGCGCCAGACCAGGGCGAGCTTCCAGGCGAGGTTCTGGGCGTCGGTGACGCCGGTGTTGAGGCCCTGGCCGCCGGCCGGGCTGTGGATGTGCGCGGCGTCGCCGACCAGGAACACCCGGCCCTCGCGGTAGCGCTCGGCGTGCCGGGCGTGCACCGCGAAGGTGCTGGTCCAGGCGGAGTCGCGGAGGGTGAGGCCGCCCGGGCCGCGCTCGTCCACGACCTGCTGCATCAGTTCCAGGGTGGCGTCCTCGGGGGCGAGGCCGGGCGGGAGCGAGGTGAAGACCCGGGAGCGGCCGCCGGGCAGGCCGATGATCACCAGCACGCCGCGCGAGGAGCAGAAGTAGTGGGCGGCGTCGTGCTTGAGCGGGCCGTCCACGTAGGCGTCGACCAGCATGAAGGTGTTGGGGTAGGTGAGGCCCTCGAAGCTGAGGCCGAGCAGCTCCCGGACGGTGCTGCCGGCCCCGTCGCAGCCGAGGACGTACGCGTACTCGGCGCTCCGCTCGGTGCCGTCGGCGCCGCGCAGCACGGCGACCACGTGGTCGGGGTGCTGCTCCAGCGCGGTGAGCGAGGTGCCGCGTTCGACCTCGCCGCCGAGCCGGGTGACGGCGGCGCCGAGCAGGTCCTCGATCTCGGGCTGCGGGAGGATCACCGGCTGGGCGCGACCGGTCAGGTCGAGCGTGGCGATCGGGCGGCCCTCGGAGTAGTAGTGGAAGGCGTCGACCGGCAGGCTGCGGGCGGCGGTGCCGGCCGGGTCGGCGAGCCGGCGCAGCACCTCCAGGGTGCGCGGCCAGACCAGCAGGGCCTTGGTGAGCGGGGAGGGCGCCGGGGCGCGGTCGACCAGGTGGATGTCGACGCCGCGGCGCAGCAGTTCGGCCGCGGAGGTGAGTCCGACCGGGCCGGCGCCGACGATCAGTACGGGCCGTCTGCCGGTGGGACGGGGGGCGGTGGGGTCGGCGCTGCTGGTCACGTCTCTTCTCTCGTACGGGTGTCGGGCGGGTGCCGGCCGGTTGCGGTGCGGGTTCCCGTCGTCGTCAGGGGTGGGCGGTGTGCCCCGGTGGGGCGCCTGGGCTACGCGGCGGCGTGCCAGCGCAGCAGGCTGCTGCCGATCGACATGCCGCCGCCGAAGCCGGAGAGCAGCACCAGTTCGCCGTCGCGCAGGGCGCCGGCGCGGTTCGCGGCGTCGAGGGTGATCGGGACGGAGGCGGCGCCGGTGTTGCCGTACTCGGCGACGGTGAGGTGGGTGCGGGCGCGGTCCAGGCCGAGCGAGGGCAGGATCTCGGCCAGCATCTGGCCGTTGGCCTGGTGCGGCACGAAGTGGTCGACCTCGGCGCCGGTGCGGTCGGCCCGGCGGAGCAGTTCCTTGACCGTGAACGGCAGCCGCTCGGTGACGAACTCGCGGACCTCGCGGCCGTTCATGGCGAACCAGTGGGCGCCCTCGGCCAGGCTCTCGGGCGAGGCGGGTCTGCGGCTGCCGCCGGCCGGGACCCGGATGGTGCGGTGGTGCTGCCCGAAGGTCTCCAGCAGGGAGCTCTCGATGCCGTAGCCGGCCGGGACGGGGCCGAGCACGACGGCGCCGGCGCCGTCGCCGAACAGGACGGCGGTGCGGCGGTCGGTGGGGTCGATGATCCGGGAGTAGACGTCGGCGCCGATCACCAGGGCGTGGCCGCCGTCGGCGATCAGGCGGTGGGCGGTGTGCAGGGCGAAGGCGAAGCCGCTGCAGACCGAGTTCAGGTCGAAGGCCGCGGCCTGCTCGGCGCCGATCAGGTCCTGCACGATGGCGGCCGTGGCGGGCTGCGGGTGGTCGGGCGTGGAGGTGGCCACCACGATGTGGTCGAGCTGGCCGGGGCGGATCCCGGCGTCGGCGAGGGCGGCCCGGGCGGCGTGCGCGGCGAGGTCGGAGGTGGCCTCGCCCTCGGCGGCGTAGCGCCGCTCGCTGATGCCGGTCTTGCGGTGGATCCACTCGGCGGTCACACCGGCCCGGGAGCCGACCAGGGTGTTGTCGACGGCGTTCGCGGGCAGGTGCGACCCGGTGCCGAGGATGCCGATGGACGTCGCGTGCTGCTGCGCTGTCTGCATGATCGATACAGTATCAGAGGCCTGACTTAGGTCAATGCCTTGTCCAGTATCGCAATGTTAATGAGTAGGTGAACCATCGGCTGTATCCGAAGCATGGGCGTCCGGCCCCGGAAAAGGGAAAGGCCGCCCCCTCGGCGCCCCGGGTGGTGATCGGGCGTCCAGGGGGCGGCCTTCCGCCCTGCCTCGCAGTGCTGCCGCGGTGCGGCTCAGTCGGTCTTGCGCAGAGCCGCCGCGGAGCGTTCCAACAACTCGCGCAGCTGGGCCTGCTCGGAGTCGTCGAAGGCGTCGGTGAGTCGCTTCTCGACCCCGCGGGCCAAGGTGTCGGCCTTCTTCGCCAAGGTGCGGCCGGAGCGGGTGAGCTTGGCCACCAGCACCTTCTGGTGCACGCTCGACGTCTCACGGGTGATGAGGCCCTTGTGTTCCAGGTTGGTCAGGATCGTGGTCATGGTCTGCGGCGTGACCATGCACTCCCGGGCCAGCTGCGCCCCGGACATCCCGGAGGACTGTTGGAGCACGAGCAGGGTCACGTACTGCGGAACCGTCAGGTCGACGGTGCGCAGCGCGCGCGTCTTCTCGCCGATCAGCGCCTGCTCGGCCCGCTTGATGGCATGGCCCAGGCGGTCGTGGAAATCGAGCGGAGCTGAGTTCGGCTGGTTGGAGCTGTTATCGGTCACAGTGATCGCATCCCTGGCTGCCCCCCACGGCGGATTATTCGGACTTTAAGGTACATCAGTGGGCTGATCAGTCGCTACGTACGAACTGATCCGCGCCGACGGGTCGGCCTCCGGTGCGGACACCGCTGCCACGGCGCGCCGCAACAGTGAGCGGAAAGCCACCACCTCCTCCGCCAGGAACGAGCTGACCAGCTGCTGTTCGGCCGTGTGCTCGGCCGCCTCGCCCCGGACGGTCAGGGCCCGCCCCTCCTCGGTCAGCCGCGCGGTGAAGACGTGCGAGTGGACCGAGGAGACCTGCCGGTGGACCAGCCCGCGCCCCTCCAGCGAGGCGAGCCGGGTGGCCATGGTCTGCGGCGTGACCAGGCAGTGCCGGGCCAGCTGCGCCCCGGACGCGTCCGGGTGCTCGGCCAGCACCCGGAGGGTGAGGTACTGCGGCACGGTCAGGCCGACCGTCCGCAGCGCCCGGCCGCGTGCGGCCATCATGGTCTGCTCACACTGTTTGAGGAGGTGTCCCAGCCTTCGGGAGGGGACGTCCTGGTCGGGGGGAGCCACGGGGCCTCCTCTGTGGTCGGAACCTGAAGTGCTACTCAGAACCTTAATACTTCGTAGAGCCCTGAGTTACAACTCGGAGAACGAACTCGTTTGTGGCGCACGTCAGTAGCGGGTTCCGACGGGAGCCGGGAGGGAGTCCAGCACGGAGAGATCGTCGGCGCTCAGCAGGACCTCGGCGGCCGCGGCGTTCTGCTCGATGTGGAGTCGGCGGGTGCTGCCCGGGATCGGCACGACGTGCTCGCCCTGGGCCAGCGTCCAGGCCAGCGCGACCTGGGCGGGGGTGGCGCCGTGCCGGGCGGCGACCTCCTGGATGCCGTCCGAGATCCGCTGGTTCTGCGCCCGCGCCTCCTCCTGGAAGCGCGGCAGCCGGGCCCGGAAGTCGTCCTGGTCCGGCGCGTTCTCGCCGTCGAAGCGGCCGGCCAGGAAGCCCCGGCCGAGCGGGGAGAACGGGACGAAGGCGGCCCCGTTGGCCTTGCACCAGGGCAGCACCTCGGCCAGCGGGTCCCGGCTCCACACCGACAGTTCGGACTGCACGGCGCCGACCGGGGCGATCGCGTGCGCCGCGTCCAACTGGGTGGCGGACACCTCGCACAGGCCCAACTGCACGATCTTGCCCGCCTGCTGGAGCTCGGCCAGGGCGCCCCAGCTCTCCACCAGCGGGACCCTCGGGTCGACCCGGTGCAGGTAGTAGACGTCGATCCGGTCGGTGCCCAGCCGGCGCAGCGAGCCCTCCACCGCGGCGCGCAGGTGCTCCGGCCGGCCGTCGGCGGACACCTGCACCGAGCCGAGGTGGGACTCCGGGCCGGCCTTGAGGCCGCCCTTGGTGGCGAGCACCACCTGCTCGCGCAGCCCGCCGCGGAGCGCCTCGCCGAGCAACTCCTCGTTGGTGAAGGGGCCGTAGAGGTCCGCGGTGTCGAGCAGGGTGATGCCGAGGTCGACGGCGTGCCGGATGGCGCCGATCGACTCCTCGGTGCTCTGCAGCTGGGAGGTGTAGACCCAGTTCATCCCCATGCAGCCGAGGCCGATCGGGCCGACGGCCGGTCCCTCGGCGCCCAGGGTGCGCTGCTGTGCCATGAAGTCTCTCCTTGTGGTTGGTGCGGATTCGCGGGGGGCGTGGGGGCGGGGGTGGTGAAGCCGCTTGGGGCAGACGGTGGGTGACCGGGCGTCAGTACCGCGAGCCGACCGGGGCCGGCGCGGAGTCCAGCTCGGTCAGGTCGGCGTCGGACAGCCGCAGGTCGGCCGCGCCGGCGTTCTCGGCGAGGTGGCCGAGCCGCTTGGTGCCGGGGATCGGGACGACCTGCTCGCCCTGGGCGAGGGTCCAGGCGAGGGCGACCTGCCCCGGGGTGGCGCCGTGCCGCTCGGCGACCCGTCGCAGGGTCTCGACGATGGCGAGGTTGGCGGCGAAGGCCTCCCGGGCGAAGCGCGGGTTGGCGGTGCGGTAGTCGTCCGGCGCGAAGGCGTCCGGGCTGGTGTAGCCGCCGGTGAGGAAGCCGCGGCCGAGCGGGGAGTACGGGACGAAGGCGGCGCCGTTGGCCTCGCACCAGGGCAGCACGTCGGCGAGCACCTCCCGGCTCCACAGCGACAGTTCGGTCTGCACGGCGGCGACCGGGTGGACGGCCTGTGCGGCTGCCAGCTCCTCGACGCCGACCTCGGAGAGGCCGATGCCGCGGACCAGGCCGGCCTCGACCAGCTCGGCCATCGCGCCCCAGGACTCGGCCAGCGGGACGTCCGGGTCCACCCGGTGCAGGTAGTACAGGTCGACGTGGTCGGTGCCGAGGCGCTTGAGCGAGGCGCGGATCGAGGCGTGGATGTGCTCGGGGCGGCCGTTGCGGTACATCGGCCGGTCCGGCTCCTGGACCAGCCCGACCTTGGTGGCCAGCACGGCCTGCTCGCGACGGCCGGCCAGCGCCCGGCCGAGCAGCTCCTCGTTGGTGAAGGGGCCGTAGACGTCCGCGGTGTCGATCAGGGTCATGCCCTGGTCGAGGGCGTGGTGGACGACCTCGACCGAGGCGGCCTCGTCGTAGCCGCCGGTGGTGTAGAAGTCGGTCATCCCCATGCAGCCGAGGCCGATGGCTCCGACGTCGAGGCCGGTGGGGCCGAGGTGGCGGCTGTGCATGATCTCTTCCTTCGCGGTGGTTCGGGGGCGGGGGTGCAGGGGGTCCAGCGGGTGCGGGAGGTGCGGGAGGTGCGGGAGGTGCGGGAGGTGCGGAGGCGGAGCGGTCCGGGCGGGGCGGCGGGTTCACCGCGCCCCTCCCGGACCGGTCGCTCGGGTCTGGCGGTCAGTTCCGTCGCGGTGGGCGTCAGCGCCCGGCGCCGACCGGCTCGGGGGCCTGGTCGGCCTCCGGGGCGGTCACCGCGGCCGCGGCGGCCTTGCGGTCACGGAGCATCACGGCGATCAGCGGGGCGCTGAGCGCGGCCACGCCGGCCAGGATCCACAGCACGGTGCGCAGCGCGTCGGTGTAGCCGTCGGCGAGGAAGGTGTGGAAGGCCTGGCGGCCGGCCTCGGCGACGCCGGACTCCGGGTCGGCCAGGTTGCCCTGGGCGACCTTGGCGGCGAGGCCGTCCGGGTTGCCGGTGAAGCCGCTGCCGTAGGAGTCGAGGTTCGTGGAGACGTTGGAGCTGACCAGGCTGACCAGGACGGAGCCCATACCGGCGATGGCGATCGCCTCGCTGGCCAGGCGCATGGTGTTGAACATGCCCGCGGCCATACCGGCCCGCTCCGGCGGGACGGAGCCGATCGCGGCGCCGTCCAGCAGGCCGAAGGAGATGCCGACGCCGGTGCCGATGATCAGGAACGGGCCGATCAGGCCGGCCACGCCGATGCCCGGGTGGATGGTGGTGAGCCAGGCGGCGCCGCCGGCGACCAGCAGCAGGCTGACGGCCAGCAGGGTGCGGACCGAGATCTTCTGGGCGAGGCGACCGGCGATGATCGGGAAGACCAGCACGGGGGCGGTGAGCAGCAGCATCACGGCACCGGCCTCGGAGCTGCTGAACCGGTTGGCGCCCATGAAGTAGGAGGGCAGGAAGACCAGCAGGCAGACGAAGCCGAAGGCGAGCGCGACGGGGACGAAGCAGATCGCGACGAAGCGGCCCTGGGTGAACAGGGTCATGTCGAACATCGGGCGCTCCTGGCGCAGTTCGACGACCACGAAGAGCGCGAGCAGCAGCACGAAGCCGGCCAGCAGGCCGAGCACGACGGGGCTGGTCCAGCCCTGCTGGGGGCCCTCGACCATGGCGAGGGTGACCAGCGCGAGGCTGGTGGTGAAGGTGATGGTGCCGCCCCAGTCGACGCCGCGCGCGCCCGGGTCACGGGACTCGGTGATCCGCGGCAGGGCCAGCAGCAGCGCCAGGTCGATCGCCGCGTGCAGCAGGAAGACCGAGCGCCAGCCGAAGGAGGAGACCAGCAGGCCGGAGGTGGAGGGGCCGAGGGCGAGTCCGACGCCGAAGGACGAACCGAGGACGCCGAAGGCCTTGGCCTGGGCCGGGCCGGAGAAGGTGGTGGCGAGCACCGCGCTGCCGGCGGTGAGCACCGCGGCGGCGGCCGCGCCGGCCAGCAGGCGGGCGCCGTCCAGCAGGTAGATGTTGCTGCTCAGGCCGCTGACCAGGGAGCAGAGGCCGAAGAGCGTGATGCCGATGCCCAGCATTCTGCGGCGGCCGACCAGGTCGGCGATGGCGCCGCAGGCGAGCATGAAGCTGGCGAAGGTCAGGTTGTAGCCGTTGACCACCCACTGGAGCGGTCCGAGGCCCGCGCCCAGATCGGTGGCGATCTTCGGCAGGGCCACCGAGGCGCCGGTGAGCGAGGCGGGGAGCAGCCCGCCGGCGATGCACACCGCTGCGAGCGTGGTGCGTGGGTAGCTCTTCATGGGTCGAGGACTCCGATGATGTCGATGGTGTCGATGAGTTCGATTAGCAGCAAGAACCCTGTTCGGTATCAGGGTTCTTACTCATGACAGAGGACGCTATAGGTTCGCCGCGGCGGGCGTCAAGACGGTCGGTCGTCCGGGATCGGGATTCTTGGTGAAGTCTTGATATGAGACAGGGTCGTAAGCTGTCTACGAATACTGATACTGTCCTGGCAGCTGGCCTCCCGTCAGGAAGGCGGGAGAGGGCTGCAATTCAAGCCTTTTGCCTGTTCAGAGACGCGCGCCACGCGCACTTCATGTGATGGGGGCATTGACATGACGCATCGAACCGATGTTCTGTACCTGGTCGGCGACCGCTTCGGCGCACTGGCCGCGAACGACGGAGTGGCCACCGCGGGTGGGTTCGTCAAGGAGCTGCGGGCGGGGCGCTACAGTGACCCCGAGCTCCGTCTGACGCTGATCAACGGCCAGGGCATGAGCTCCTACGAGTGGGACTGGGTGGCTCGTGAGATCGCCCGCTACGGTGCGGCCGAGCGCATCTCGGTGCCCGAGCTGCAGCCGAGCCTGGCCTGCCGGGACGAGGCGCACAAGCACCGCGAGCAGAACGTCCTGATCGCCGGCCTGCGCCAGATCGACGCGCTGCGCTACCAGGCGGACCTGAGACTGGACAACGACAACGAACTGCTCCTGGACCACACCACCGGCCAGCACATCCAGGGCATGATCATCATCGAGGCGGCGCGGCAGATGTTCCTGGCCGTCACCGAGCGGTTCTACGCCTCGGCCTGGCCGGAGCGGCAGTACTACTACGTGATCAAGAGCTTCGACACGGACTTCGAGAACTTCCTGTTCCCGCTGGACGCCACCGTCGACTACGAGATCCTCAGCGCGAGCATCGACAACCCCGAGCGGCTGTCCTTCGGCGTCGAGATCGCCGTCCACCAGGGCGGCGCCCGCGCCTCGCTCTCCCGGGTCGAGTTCACCGCCTTCGAGAGCGACGTGATCTCGCAGAAGGAGGGCAAGCGCGCGGCCCGCACCGTCGAGCAGGTCCGCCTCGCCCGTACCGAGCAGGAGCAGGAGCGGGACGGCGAGCTGGCCTCCGCCGGCTCGCGCTGACCGACCCGACCGGATCCCGATCGGATCCCGACCGGACCCGGGACGCACCCGGAACGCACCCCGGACGCCATGACGAACACCAGGAGCACCCAGTGACCCGCCCGACCGGCCCCGCGGCCTTCTTCGACGTCGACGAGACCTTGATCAACGTCAAGAGCATGTTCGACTTCCTGGCCTTCCGGTACCGGGTCGAGGGCCGCCCGGAGTCCGACTACGCGCGGGACCACGGCGCCCTCCGCCGACTGGCGGACGGCGGCGTGCCGCGCGAGGAGGTCAACCGGGCGTACTACCGGCTGTTCACCGGCGTACGGGAGGCCGACCTCGCCGAGCAGGGCGAGCAGTGGTTCAAGGAGCGGACCGGGGAGGGGGAGCTCTTCCACGCCCCCGCCCTGGCCGCCTTCCGCCGGCACACCGAGCAGGGCCACCACACCGTCCTGGTCTCCGGGTCCTTCCCCGGCTGCCTGGACCCGATCGCCCGGTACGTCGACGCCGACACCGTCCTGTGCAGCCGCCCACTGGTGGCCGACGGGATCCTCACCGGAGAACTGGAGCAGCCGATGATCGGCGCGGCCAAGGCCGTCGCCGCCCGCGAGCTGCTCGACCGGGGCGGCTTCGACCCGCAGGAGTGCCACGCCTACGGCGACCACTCCTCCGACCTCGACCTGCTCCGACTCGTCGGCCACCCCACGGTGGTGGGCGACGACCCGGTGCTGACCGAGCACGCCGACCGCGGAGGCTGGAGCCGGCTGCCCGGCCTCGGCCACGGCGCGGCACAGCACTGACCGACCGACCGTCCCACCCCCCGCGCCCGCCCGGGTCCCCCCGGCCCGGGCGGGCGCCCCCCGACCGACCCGGTCCGCTGTTCGGCGGCTCGACGCGCCCCGCAAGGGCGCGAAGCGGCTCGAAGCGGACCGGCCCGGTCCACCGAAGTACCCCGCAGTACCCGGCAGTTCACGCGGTGCGCCGCGGTCCACGCGGTTCGCCGCGGCGCCGGCAGACCAGTAGCAGCAGCAGTTCGACAGCACAGCAGCCAGGAGGCATTCCCATGCGCGCCATTCGTTTCGACAGCTACGGCGGCCCCGAGGTCCTGACCCTCGTCGACGTGGAGATCCCCGAGCCCGGTGCGGGCGAGGTGTCGATCGACGTGGAGTACGCGGGCGTCAACTTCGCCGAGGTGATGTTCCGCCGCGGCCAGTTCCAGCCCGGTACCCCGCACGTCCCCGGCCTGGAGGTCACCGGGACCGTCCGCGCCGTCGGCGAGGGCGTCACCAACCTGCGCCCCGGCCAGCGGGTCGCCGCGCTCACCCTGGCCGGCGGCGGCTACGCCGAGGTCGCGGTGGCCCGTGAGCGGCTGACCGTCGCCCTCGACGGCGAGCTGGACGCCATCCCCGGCCCGGTCGCGGCCGCCTTCCCCTGCAACCTGCCGGTCTCCTGGGCGATCCTGCACGACGTGGCCCGGGTCCGCGAGGGCGAGAGCGTCCTGGTGCTGGCCGGTGCCGGCGGCGTGGGCAGCGGCGCCGCGCAGATCGCCCGCAACCTGGGCGCCGGCGCCGTCTACGGCGCGGTGAGCAGCGCGGACAAGGCCGCGTTCGCCAAGGAGAAGTTCGGCTACGACGAGGTGTTCACCTACGACGAGCTGGAGGAGCGCCTCGCCGAGGTGACCGGCGGCCGCGGCGTCGACATCCTGCTGGACTCCATCGGCGGCCCGCTGCGCGCCAAGGCCCTGGACCTGCTGGCCCCGCTCGGCCGCCACGTGGTCTTCGGCAACGCCTCGCAGCAGGACCACACCTACGAGGCCAACCAGATGTGGTACACCGCCAAGACGGTGGCCGGCTACAACATCGGCGGCCTCGCCGACCAGCAGCCCGACCTGGTCCACGGCCACCTGGTGGAGGCCGCCCGCCAGCTCGCCACCGGCGCCGTCCGGATCGAGACCACCGAACTCGCCCTGGAGGAGGCCGTCAAGGCGCACGAGATCCTCGAGGCCCGCGACTCCACCGGCAAGTTCGTCCTGCGCGTCAAGGCCTGACACCCGGCCGCCCGTACCCGAGGGCCGCCTCCGCCATCCGGCGGGGGCGGCCCTTCGGCGTTCCCGCGCGCGGAAGCGCCATCCGCACGCCCGTGAGCGCAACCCCCTTCTGGAGTCCTTCTGATCGCCTTTCGACGCTCGGGCCGCCGCGGAGCCCCGTGAAAGGTGGTTGGAAAGCGCACCGGTCTGGACTGGTCCCAGCCGGGGCCGCCCGGCGGAACCGGACCGGGACCACACCCCGGCCGGACGAGGGACGCACTACGGCACAACGGCACAGCGAACAGCACATGGGGGAGAGCGCAATGACGAAGACCCGGATCATGATCCGCACCGTGCTCGGCCTGGCGGCCGGCGCGATGGCGGTCGGGGTGGTCCTGTCGGCCGCCGGCGCGGGCGGCGAGTCGGGCGACGACACCCACTGGGGCATGGCGCGCTCCTCGGCCGACACCCACTGGGGCGCACCGGTGCCGGTCACCGACGACACCCACTGGGGCGTGACCGGGCCGGAGCTCGCCCCCGGCCGGTGAGCGACCCGAGGGGTCGGGACCGATCGTCAACGGACAGGGAGGAAAAGGTCATGGGCGGGACACGCCGGATGATGAAGCTGGGGGCGTTCATGCTCGTCCCCGGGTACCACGTCGCCTCCTGGCGGCACCCGGCGGCGCGGGCCGACGGCGGCCTGGACTTCGGCCACTACCGGGACCTGGTGCGCACGGCCGAGCGGGCCAAGTTCGACATGTTCTTCGTCGCGGACGGCGTCGGCATCCGCACGCCGTACCAGGACGCCGACGAACTCAGCCGCTGGGGCCGGTTCCTGCAGTTCGACCCGATCACCCTGCTGTCCGCGCTCTCGGTGCACACCGAGCGGATCGGCCTGGCCGCGACCGCCTCGACCACCTACAACGAGCCGTTCCACCTGGCCCGCAAGTTCGCCTCGATCGACCACCTGAGCGCGGGCCGGGCGGCCTGGAACATCGTCACCTCGGTGACCGACGCCGAGGCCCGCAACTTCAACCGGGACTCCCAGCCGGACCACGGCGCCCGCTACCACCGGGCCCGCGAGTTCATGGAGGTGGTCACCGGGCTGTGGGACAGCTGGGAGGACGACGCCTTCGTCTACGACAAGGACGGCGGGCAGTTCTTCCGGCCCGAGAAGCTGCACGTGCTCGGCCACAAGGGCGAGCACTTCTCGGTCGCCGGCCCGCTCAACGTGGCCCGCCCGCCGCAGGGCTACCCGGTGCTGATCCAGGCCGGCGCCTCCGCCGACGGCCAGGACTTCGCGGCCCGGTGGGCCGAGGTGATCTTCACCGCCAGTCAGACCCTGGAGGAGGGGCAGGCCTTCTACCGGGCGATGGGCGAGCAGGTCCGGGCGCACGGGCGCGACCCGGAGCAGGTGAAGATCATGCCGGGGCTGTTCCCGGTGGTCGGCCGCACCCGCGCCGAGGCCGAGGACAAGTACGCCGTCCTGCAGGAACTCGTCGACCCGGTGGTCGGGTTCGGCCTGCTCACCCAGCTGCTCGGCGACGTCGACGTCTCCGGCAGCCCGGTGGACGGCCCGCTGCCCGAACTGCCCGAGACCCAGGGCAGCACCAGCCGGCAGCGGCTGGTCTACGACAAGGCGCGGCGCGAGGGGCTGACCATCAAGCAGCTCTACCAGTCCGTCTCCGGCGGCCGCGGCCACCGGGTGCTGATCGGCACCCCGGAGGAGATCGCGGACGCGATGGAGGAGTGGTTCACCGGCGGCGCCGCCGACGGCTACAACGTGATGCCGCCGGTGCTGCCGGACGGCCTGACCGACTTCGCCGACCTCGTCGTCCCCGAACTGCAGCGCCGCGGCCTGTTCCGCACCGAGTACGAGGGCACCACGCTGCGCGAGAACCTCGGCCTGGACCGCCCCGCCCACGGCGCCGCCGCCCGTACCGAGCACGCCTGAACAGCTCGCACGTCATCCGAGAACCCGAGGAGCACCCGAGCATGCCGTCACTGGCACGAGACCTCAGAGAGATACCCCCCTCGCCCCTGGTCCAGGTGGAGGAACTGCTCAGCCGCAGCGGCGACCTGGCCCCGATCGGCCTGCACCAGGGCAAGACGGTCTTCGAGCCCTGCGCCCGCCCCCGGCCGTGGAACGCCGAGGAGTTCGCCACCGCCGCCCACCAGCACGCCCCGCCCGGCGGCGTCCGACAGCTGCGCGAGGCCTTCGCCGAGCACCTGGCGGCCCGCCGCGGCGCCCCGGTCGAGCCCGCGCAGGTGCTGGTCGGCAACGGCGGCACCCACGCCATCTCGGTGGTGCTGCACGCGATCCTGGGCCAGGGCGACGAGGTGCTGGTGCTGTCCCCGCAGTGGCTGTTCGCCACCGGACTGGTGTGGGCGGCCGGCGGGGTGCCGCGCGAGGTGCCGGTCTTCCTGGAGCTCAGCGCCGACGCCGACTTCGACTTCCTGTCGGTGATCGAGCGGGCGGTGACCGCCCGCACCCGGGCGATCTACTTCAACAACCCCAACAACCCGACCGGCTACCGGCTCAGCGACGCCCAGCTGGCGGCGCTCACCGAGCTGGCCGAGCGGCACGACCTGTGGCTGATCGCCGACAACGCCTACGAGAACTACGACTTCACCCGGACCGGCTTCGTCGACCCGGCCACCGTCGGGCGGGCCGCCGAGCGCACCTTCTCGGTGTACAGCTGCAGCAAGACCTACGCGATGCCGGGCGCCCGGGTGGGCTTCCTGGTCTCGCCGCCCGGCCTGGCCGAGCCGCTCACCAAGTGGTCGCTGCACTCGCTCTACTCGGTCTCCACCGCGGCCCAGTTCGCCGCGTACGAGGCGCTGCGCACCCCGGCCGAGGAGCTCACCCGCCGCCGCGACCGGGCCGCCGCGGCCTGGTGGCTCGCGGACTCCAAGCTGGAGGTCCCGCACACCGCCGTCTCCGGCGGGCTGTACACCTTCCTCGACCTGGCCGCGTACGGCGACGGCGAACGCTTCGTCCGCCGCTGCGCCGAACTGGGCGTGGGGCTGGCCCCCGGCCGGGTGTTCGGCGCCCACTGCGCCGACTGGGCCCGGCTCTGCTTCACCGCCGCGCCGCCGCCGCTGGTGGCGGAGGCGATCGACCGCATCAACAAGATCTACCGGGAGGGCATCGATGAGCACTGACACGGTGGTCCTGGAGCATTCCGGCCTGGCTCCGTTCCTGCGCCGCTACGACGCGCCGTCGCGCGTCGGCCTCAAGGTCAACGCCTACCGGGGCTACGAGGTGGAGGGCCTGGCCCGGGCGCTGGAGGCGCCCGAACTGGCCGACTGCCCGCTGGAGTGCGTGATGGTCGGCGACTCCTACTTCATGACCCACCTGGGCCGCCCGAGCACCGCGCTGGCCGACGACGCCGAGCGCGAGTGGGCGCTGGCCACCCTGACCGGGCTGGTCGCCGAGGTGCGGGAGGCGATCGACGCCCACTTCCCGGCCGACCGCCGGCCCTTCCTGCTGGCCGACCTGCCGGACGGCGCGACCGCGAGCCCCGCGGCCGCCCTCGCCGCCGGCGAACGGTTCCGGGCGGCGGGCGCCGACGCGGTGAAGGTCGAACTGGCCGGCGACGGCGACCTGGACTGCCTGGAGGCGCTCGCGCTGACCGGCACCACCACCCTCGGCCACCTCGGCTACACCCCGCAGCGCGGCGAGCTGAGCCGGCACGGCGACAGCGTCGAGGGCGCGGAGCGGATGTTCGCCCAGGCCCGCCGGGTGCGGGACGCGGGCGCGGCCGGCCTGATCGTCGAGATGGTCAGCGAGCCCGTCAACCGGGCGCTGAGCCGCCCGGACGCCGCCGGCATCCCGCTGTACTCGGTGTTCAGCGGCCGGGCCGAGTGGGGCGGGCAGAGCCTCAACGTCTGGGACGCGGTGGTCCGCCCGGCCCGCGGCGGCCGGTTCTTCCCGCCGACCGCGGTGATCGAGGCCGCCGAGGCCCCGACCCGCTACACCCCGGACCTGATCGCGGACCGCCTGCGCGAGCTGATCGGGCTCACCCTGGACGGCGGCTTCCCGCTGTCGCCGCGCACCGTCCTGACCCCCGAGGAGACCGAGCGGATCTCCGCGACCGAGCCCTGGAGCGCCCGATGACGACCACCCTCCCCGCCGGCCCCTCCTCCGGCACCGCGGTCTTCGAGCAGCTGGAGTCCGAGATCCGCACCTACTGCCGGCGCTTCCCGGCGGTCTTCACCCGGGCCAGCGGGCACCGGATGTGGGACGAGGACGGCCGCGAGTACCTGGACTTCCTGTCCGGTGCCGGCGCGCTGAACTACGGTCACAACCCGGCCGACGCCCGTCAGGCGCTGGTGGACTACCTGCTCGCGGACGGCCCGGTGCACGGGCTGGACCTGCACACCGGCGCCAAGCGCCGCTTCCTGGAGCGCTTCCAGGAGGTCGTGCTGGCCCCGCGCGGCCTCTCCTACCGGGTCCAGTTCACCGGCCCGACCGGCACCAACGCGATCGAGTCCGCGTTCAAGACGGCCCGCCGGGTCACCGGCCGCACCGACATCGTCGCCTTCACCGGCGGCTTCCACGGCCTCTCGCTCGGCGCGCTCGCCGCCTCCGCCACCGCCTTCAAGCGCGACGCGGCCGGCGTCCCGCTGGCCAACGTGGTGCGGATGCCGTACGAGGGCTTCGCCGGCGAGGGCGTCGACACCATCGACCACCTGACCCGGATGCTGGACGACCCGGGCAGCGGCATGGACAAGCCCGCGGCCTTCGTGGTGGAGACCGTGCAGGGCGAGGGCGGCCTGGCCACCGCGACCCCGGAGTGGCTGCGCCGGCTGGCGCAGGTCGCCCGGGAGCGGGACATCCTGCTGATCGTCGACGACATCCAGGCCGGCTGCGGCCGGACCGGCACCTTCTTCAGCTTCGAGGAGTCCGGCATCACCCCGGACCTGGTGTGCCTGTCCAAGTCGATCAGCGGCTACGGGCTGCCGATGGCGCTGGTGCTGGTCAAGCCGGAGCTGGACCAGCTCGGCCCCGGCGAGCACAGCGGCACCTTCCGCGGCAACAACCTGGCCTTCGTCACCGCCGCCGCCGTCCTGGACCGCTGGGCCGACCCGGCGTTCACCGAGGGCCTGGCCGCCCGGGTGGAGCTGCTGGACGGCCTGCTGGCCGACCTCGCCCGGCGCTTCGCCGCGCTCGGCTGCACCCCGCGCGGCCGGGGCCTGATCCGCGGCCTCGGCTTCACCGACCCCGCCTTCGCGGACCGGGTCTCGCGGGCCGCCTTCGCCGCCGGGCTGCTGGTGGAGACCACCGGCGCGCGCGGCCAGGTGCTCAAGATCATGCCGCCGATCGTGCTCGCCGAGGACCGGCTGACGCACGGCGTCACCCTGCTCGCCGACGTCATCGACGCGGTGTCCCGCAAGGAGGAGGACCGTTGACCGACCTGCTGCCCGACCTCGACACCCCCGTCGCCCCGGACGCCGCGGACGGGCCCGAGGACCACGCCCACGGCATCGACGAGACGGTGCTGCGCCGGCTCGCCGCGTCCTGGCCGCGCCGCGCCACCGTCCGCACCGACCTGGACCGGATCACCGACCCGGACCCGGCGGAGTACGACGCCGCGCTGCCCGACTACCCCGAGCGGCTGCTGCCCTTCGCCGAGCACCCGCTCTGGCTGGCCGCCACCCCGGAGCAGCGGCGGACGGTGCAGACGCTGGCCTGGCTGGTCTACAACGAGCGGGTCATCGCCGCCGAGGAGTACGTCGCCAACCCGACCTTCGCGATGATCATGCACGGCGTCTTCCCCGGCGCCGACGGCGTGCACACCAAGCGGGCGGTGCAGCAGACCCACGTCGACGAGGTGTGGCACACCTACATGCACATGGTCGCCATGCAGCGCACCCGGGAGCTGCGCGAGGTGACCGCCGAGCCGGCCTACCCGCACACCGTCACCTACCGGCGGCTGCTGGAGGCCGAGGCCAAGGTCTCCGAGAAGTGGGAGCGCGACCTGCTCAAGCTGGTCTGGACGACCGTCTCGGAGATCAGCGTCAACGCCTACCTGGAGCTGCTCTCCCGCGACGAGACCGTCCAGCCGCTGCACGCGCTGGTGCCCCGGCTGCACGCCCGCGACGAGTCCGCCCACTCCTCCGTGATGGTCGAGGTGGCCAAGGGCCTCTACACCCACCTGAACAAGGAGCAGCAGCGGGCCTTCGTGAACGCCCTGCCCGAGGCCCTGAACGCCTTCGTCGCCCAGGACTTCGCGGTCTGGCCCGGCATCCTCAGGCACGCCGGGTTCGAGCGGGCCGAGGAGATCGTCGAGGACTGCCGGCGGGCCGCGGGCCACAACCTGCTGGTGCGCGACTTCTCCGGGATCCGCCGGATCGTGCGCGAGATGGAGCTGACCGAACTGGTCGACTTCGACTTCGGGGCCGAGTGATGCGGCGGCCGGTCGGTCTGCGGGAGCTCTCCGCCGAAGGGCGCCGACTGGCCCTGGCCGCACTCGTCCAGTCCCTGGGCATCGGCCTGTTCACCGCCAGCTCGATCGCCTGGTTCACCCGGCACGTCGGGCTGAGCGCCAACCAGGTGGCGACCGGCCTCGCGGTGGCCGGCGCCGCCGCCCTGGCCGGCTCGCTGCTGGCCGGGGTGCTCGCCGACCGGCACGGCGCCCGGCGGGTGCTCGCCACCGTCTACGCGGGGCGCGGACTCTGCTTCCTCGCCTTCGCGTTCGTGACGGACCTCTGGCAGTACCTGCTGGTCACCCTGTTCTCGGTGGCCTTCGACCGGGCCGGCCCGCCGGTGCTCCAGGCCCTGGTCGCGGCCGCGCTGCCGGAACAGCGCGACCGCAGCCGGCTGCTCGGCCTGGTCAACGTGGTGCGCAACATCGGCCTGGGGCTCGGCGCCATGGCCGGCGGGGTGACGCTCACCCTCGACACCGTCGAGGCGTACCGGATCACCATGGTGCTGATCACCGTGGCGTTCCTGGGCGGCGCCCTGCTGGTGCTGCGGGTGCCCGCCCCGACCCGACCGGCCGCCGCCGCCACCCCCGTCGGCGGCGGCCCCCGGGCCCTGCCGGACCGCCACTACCTGGCGCTGACCGGCCTGAACTTCCTGTTGTCCTTCTTCGACGTGCTGCTGCTGGTGGCGATGCCGGTCTGGGTGCTGGACCACACCACCGCCCCGCACGCCACGGTGTCGGTGCTGTACGCGCTCAACACCGTCCTGGTGGTGGTCGCCCAGCTGCCGGTGAGCCGGCTCGCCGACGAGGTGCGGCGCAGCAGCCGGATGCTGCTGTGGGGCGGGGTGGCGCTGGCCGCCTGCAGCCTGTGCTTCGCCGCGGCGGGCGCGGTGCACGGCGCGGCCTCCGTCCTGATGCTGGTGCTGGCGATCGTGGCGCTGTCGGTGGGCGAGGTGGTCAGCACCTCGGCCACCTGGAGCCTGTCCATCGAGCTCGCCCCGCCCGAGGCGCGCGGCCGCTACCTGGCCGTGTTCGGCCTCGGCCTGGCCGGCCAGCGGGTGCTCGGACCGGTGGTGGTCACCGGACTGCTGCTCGGCTCGGGCGCGGTCGGCTGGATCGGCGCGGCCGCGGTGTTCGCGCTGACCGGCGCCGCCGCGGAGCGGGTGGCGCTCGCCGGGCACGCCGAACTCACCGCCCGGGAAACCGAATTGACGACAACGTGATGGATGCGAACGTAGGGAGACCGACCATGCGGATCGGATTCGCCGGACTCGGGACGATGGGCGGCGGCATGTGCCGGCGCCTGGCCGAGGCCGGTTTCGAGGTGGCGGCCTTCGACCTGGACGCCGCCGCCGCCGAGCGGGCGGCCGAGCAGCCCGGCATCACCGCCGCCGCCGCGCCCGCCGACTTGGCCGCGCCGGTCGTGGTCACCATGCTGCCGGACGGCGCCGCCGTCCGGGCCGTCGCCGAGCAGCTGCTGCCGGCCATGGCGGCCGGCTCGGTGCTGGTCGACACCGGCTCCAGCGACCCGGCCGACACCCGCGAACTGCGCGAACTGGCCGCCCGGTACGGCGTGCAGGTGGTGGACGCCCCGGTCTCCGGCAGCCCGGCGGCGGCCCGCGGCGGCGAGCTGACCCTGATGGCGGCCGGCGACCCGGCGGCCCTCGACCTGGCCGAGCCGGCGCTCACCGCGCTCGGCCGGGTGTACCGGGTCGGCCCGTCCGGCGCCGGTCACGCGTTGAAGGCGCTGAACAACCTGCTGTCCTCGGTCAGCCTCGCCGCCACCGCCGAAGTCCTGCTCGCCGGGCGGGCGTTCGGCCTCGAACCGGCCGTCGTGCTGGAGGTGGTGAACGCCTCCACCGGCCGTAACCACGCCTCCGAGACCAAGTTCCCGGCGCACGTGCTGACCGGCACCTTCGACTCCGGCTTCGCGCTCCGGCTGATGCTCAAGGACCTGCGGATCGCCGACCGGCTGCTGGCGGACGCCGGCGGCCGCTCCGACCTGGGCCGGGCCTGCCGGGCGCTCTGGGAGGACGCCCGGGAGAAGCTGCCGGAGCAGGCCGACAACGTCGAACTGGTCCGCTGGCTGGAGTCCGAGGCCGGACGGGAGCTGCGGTCGTGAACGGCCCCGAGCTGACCCCCGCCCCGCGGATCGCCGTGATCGGCGGCACCCCCGCCACCCTGCGCAAGGTGCGCGCCGCGGGCTTCGAGATCGTCTGGGTGTACGGGCCGCAGGAGCTGGACCCGACCGGCCTGGCGCACGTCGCCGAGGCCTACCTGACGGACTACCGGGAGCCCGCCGCCGTCGCCGAACTGCTCGCCACCGTGCACCGGTCCCGCCCGCTGGTCCGGGTGGTCTCGATCATCGAGGACGGCCTGGAGCCGGCCGCCGCCGCGACCACCCGGCTCGGCCTGCCCGGCAACGGGCTGGACCTCGTCCAGGTGCTCCAGGACAAGCTGGCCTTCCGCACCCTCCTCGCCGAGCGCGGTGTGGACGCCGTCGCGGCCCGGATCGGGCACACCGCCGAGGACATCCGCGCCTTCGTGGCCGAGCACGGCCCGACCGTGATCAAGCCGCGCTACGGCTCCGGCAGCCTCGGGGTGCGCTTCGTCGAGGACCTCGCCGCCGTGGACGAGGCGGGCACCTGGGCGGCCGGCTTCGGACTGCACTCCTTCCTGATGGAGCAGTTCCTGTCGGGCACCGAGATCAGCGTGGAGACCTTCAGCTACGCCGGCCGGCACGTGGTGCTCGCCTTCACGGCGAAGGAGAAGCTCGCCTCCTTCGTCGAGGTCGGCCACGCCCAGCCCGCCCCGCTGGAGGACGCCACCGCCCGCCGGGTCGAGGACCTGGTCTTCGCGATGCTCGACACCGTCGGCCTGGCCGACGGCCCCGCCCACACCGAGGTGATCCTCACCGCGCAGGGGCCCCGGCTGGTCGAGTCGCACAGCCGGCGCGGCGGGGACCGGATCACCGACCTGGTGAAGGAGGTCTACGGGATCGACATTGATGCCCTGGCCTTCCTCTGGTACGCCGGGCGCACCGACCCGGTCCGGCCCGGGGAGCCGTCCTGCGGCGCCTCGATCCGCTTCCTGACCGCCGAACCCGGCGTGGTCGCCTCGGTCGAGGGCCTGGACGCGGTGCTCGCCGACCCGGCGGTCGTCGACGCCTCGGTGAGCGTCGCCCCGGGCGACACCGTGGTGCCGATCGCCTGGTCCTACGACCGCTGCGGCCTGGTGCTGGCCCGCGGCCGGGACGGCCGGGACGCGGCCGAGCGGGCGAGCGCCCTCGCCGCCCGGATCGCGATCCGGACCGCGCCCGCCGAGACCGGCCCGCCCGCCCGCACCCTGGCCACCATCGCGGCCCGCCCGGACCGGCTGGTCGGCGCCGCCCCGGACCCCGGCCCGGACCCCGGCCCGGACCCCGGCCCGGGAGTCGGCCCGGGAGCCAGCCCGGACCCCGGCCCGGGAGCCGGCCCGGGAGCCGCCGAGTGAGCGTCGACGCCAAGGAACTGCGCGGGGCGCTGCGCCCGCACGCGGCCGGGATCGCGGTGCTCACCGCGCCCGGGCCGGTCGGGGTGACGATCACCTCCTTCACCTCGGTCAGCGCCAGCCCGGCGCTGGTCTCCTTCGCCCTGGCGCAGACGTCCAGCACCTGGCCGCGGGTCCGGGACAGCGAGTGGTTCGGCGTCCAGATCCTCGGCGCCCACCAGCAGGAGCTGGCCCGACTGTTCGCCACGCCGGGCGCCGACCGCTTCGGCCCGGACACCCGCTGGCACTCCGGGCCGCACCAGGTCCCGCTGCTCGACGGCTGCCTGAGCTGGCTGGTCTGCACCCGGCACGACGTCCGCACCCTGGGCGACCACCACGTGGTCACGGCCGCCGTCACGGAGGTCCGCCACGGCGCGCCGGGCGACAGCCTGGTCCACCTGCACGGCGTGGTGCGGCCGGTGGCCCGGCCCGCCCTGGCCCGGCCCGCCCTGACCCGGAGCTGACCCCCGCCGGGAGCCGACCCCTGGCCGGGACCTGATCCCTGGCCGGGAGCCGGCCCCCCGCCCACCATCCGACTGGAGGAGCAATGGAGACGGAAGCACGACCGCCGCGGCAGCCGGCCACCGGGGCGACCGCCCCGCACGCCCTGGTGCTGGTGGACAGCGACCACGCCGACACCCCGTACGACCTCTGGGCGGCCGAACTCGGCGTCCGGCTGACCCTGCTGGTCTCCGAGGAGAAGTACCCGCAGTACGCCCACCTGCCGGCCGCCCGGTCGATCCCCGGCTACCACGGCGGCAGCGAACTCGAGCGGGTGGCCATGGAGTTGGCCGAGGAGGACTTCGTCGCGGTGATCGCCCGCGGCGAGCGGGACGTGCTGCGCGCCGCCCGGCTGCGCGAGCTGTTCGGCCTGCCCGGCCAGCACTGGGACAGCGCCCTGGCCTTCCGCGACAAGGTCCTGATGAAGACGATGCTGCGCGAGAAGGGCCTGGACGTACCGGAGTTCGCGCCGGTGCGGGTCGCGCTCGACCTGTTCGGCTTCATCCGCGAGCACGGCTACCCGGTGGTGGTGAAGCCCGCCCTGGGCTCCGGCTCCAAGGGCACCGTGGTGCTGCGTGACGAGGCCGACCTCACCGGACTGCTCGCCGGGGGCCTGCCCGAGCACGCCGAGGTGGAGCGCTTCGTCGACGGCCGGATGTACGTCGTCGACGGCCTGGTCACCGAGGGCCGGCTGGCCGCCGTGTTCGTCTCGCACTACCTCAACGACTGCCTCACCTTCCACTCCGGCGGCTACCTCGGCTCGGCCCAGCTGAACCGGGGCGAGCCGCTGGTGGAGCGCCTGATCGAGTACGCCGAGACGGTGCTGACGGTGCTGCCGACCCCGGACTGCACCAACTTCCACCTGGAGGTCTTCCTCACCCCCGACGACCGCCTGGTGCTCTGCGAGGTGGCCAGCCGGACCGGCGGGGCCCGTACCACCGGGGCGATCCGCGCCGCCACCGGCTTCGACCTGGACCAGCGCTGGTTCGCCGCCCAGCTCGGCGAGCGGATCCCCCGGGGCGAGGAGCTGCGGGCGGTGCCGCCGGGCGGCTCCGGCGGCTGGGTGCTGTTCTACCCCGGGCGGGGCCGGCTGACCGGACTGCCGCAGGAGCCGCCGTCCTTCGTGGTCGAGGAGCGGATCAAGGGCACGGTCGGACACCGCTACCACGGCGGCGAGAAGTCCGGGGACTACCTCGGCGGCTATGTGATCATTGGCCGGGACGCGGCCGAAATCGCCGCCAACGCCGAGGAGTTGGCCGCGTGGTACGCGAACGGGATCAGCTGGGAGGAGTAGGGCTCGATGGACAAGCGGTACATCGTGGTCGGCGCCGGGGCGGTGGGCGGCGTGGTCGGCGCGCGGCTGCACCGGGCCGGGCAGCAGGTGGTCCTGGTCGCGCGCGGCGAGCACGGCGCGGCGCTGCGCGAGCACGGGCTGACGGTGCACTCCCCGGCGGGAGCGGACACCGCCCGGATCCCGGTGGCCGCCGGTCCGCAGGAGGTCGAACTGCGCGAGGGCGACGTCCTGTTGCTGGCCGTCAAGACCCAGGACACCGCGGCCGCGCTGGCCGACTGGGCCGAGCGCCCGGTCGGCCCGGACGGCGCCCGGGCCGGCTCCCGGCTGCCGCTGGTCTGCCTGCAGAACGGGGTGGAGAACGAGCGGCTGGCGCTGCGCCACTTCCGCCGGGTGTACGGCGCCATGGTGGTGCTGCCGGCCGCCTTCCTCACCCCGGGCGAGGTGCGCATCTGGTGCGGGCCGCGCACCGGCGCCCTCGCCCTGGGCCGCTACCCGGACGGCGCCGACGACACCGTCCGGGAGATCGCCGCCGACCTCACCGCGGCCGACTTCCGGGCCGAGGTGGTCGAGGACGTGCTGCGCTGGAAGTACGGCAAGCTGGTCGACAACCTGGCCAACGCCGTCGACGCGCTGTGCGGCCAGCGGCCCGGGGCGGAGTCCGCGGCTCTGGCCGTCCGGGCGCGGGCCGAGGCCGTCGCCGTGCTGGAGCGTTCGGGCATCGCGTTCGCGACCTCCGAGGAGCTGACCGAACTGCGCCTCGGCGCGGTCGAGCGTCGGCCGTCGGACCCAGGGGCCGGGCACGGCTCGACCTGGCAGAGCCTCAAGCGGGGCGGCCGGTCTGCCGAGGTGGACTACCTGAACGGGGAGATCGTGCTGCTGGGGCGCGGCTGCGGGGTGCCGACGCCGGTCAACGAGTTGTTCCAGGAACTGGTGAACCGCTGGGTGCGGGAGCGCCGCGAGCCCGGCAGCCTGGCCGTGGCGGAGCTGGCCGAGCTGATCGGGCGGGCGGCGGACGAACAGCCCCTCGCGGCGGGGTAGTCGGCCGGGTCGGGGCAGGCCCGGTCGAGCTGTGAGCCGGCGGTCAGCAGCGGTCCGGGCGGCTCCCCAGGCGCAGCGCCGGTCCGGCCTCGGCGGCCGGTTCGGGGCCGCGCCGGGACTCGGCCAGCAGGTCCTCGGTGCGCTCCAGCCAGGGCCTGGAACCGAGTTCGGTGAACAGCTTCCGGCAGGCCTTGAGGTGCCCGGCGGCCTGGGCGCGGTCGGCCCGGCGGAGCGCGATCTCGGCCAGCGCATAGCGCGAGCGGCCCTCCACGGCCCGCTCGCCGACCTGCCGGGACAGCTCCAGCGCCCGGGTCAGGGTGTCGACCGCGCCGTCCAGCCGGCCCTCCCGGCGGTGCACCGTGCCGAGGCCGTGCAGCGCGTAGGCCTCGCCGATCCGGTCGCCGCCGGCCCGGACGATCCGCAGCACCTCCCGCAGGGCGTCCTCGGCCAGGTCCGTCCGCCCGGCCGACAGGTGCAGCTCGGCGAACCGTTGCAGCACCTGGGCCTCCACCCGGACACAGTGCTCCGCCCGGCAGATCACCAGGGCCTGCTCCAGCAGGGCGTGGGCCCGCTCCGGCCGGCCCGCCGTCATCCACCAGCCGGCCAGGCTGCGCAGGATGTGGGCCTCGCCGATCCGGTCGCCGACCAGCCGCATCACGGCCAGCGCCTCGTCGTACTTCTCCCGCATCGCCAGGTCGTCGCCGCGCACCCCGTCCAGGAAGGCGTCGTTGCGCAGCACCAGGGCCCGGCCGTGGTCGTGTCCGGCCGCCTCGAACAGCTCCCGGGCGAGTGCGAAGTGCTCCTGGGCCTGCTCGTGCCGGGTCTGGAACATGTGCAGGGTCCCGAGCGAGTAGAGCATCGCGGCCTGGCCGACCGTGTTGCCCGCCCGGACCGCCGTCTCCTGGGCGAGCCGGGCGGTCTCCTCCCAGTCGTCGAAGTGCCCCTTGGCCTCGAACAGGGTGACCGAGGTGAGCGCGAGGTCCCAGCAGAGTTCGTCCAGCCCGGCCGCGGCGGCCTGCCGCACGGCCGTCACCAGGGCCAGCCGCTCGGTGTCCCAGCCGTCCACCCCGGTCCCGGCCGCGCCCGAGCGGCCCTCCAGCGGCGGCCGCCAGCGCTCGGCCGTGCCGTGGATGACGGTGTAGTCGCCGCCGTACTCCCGGCGGTGGGCGTCCTCGGCCAGGGCCAGCCAGCCGCCCAGCATCCGGGCCAGCGCCGCCTCCTGCTCGCCCACGCCCTCGGTGGCCACCAACTGCTCGTGGGCGTAGGCGCGGACCAGGTCGTGGAAGCGGTAGCGCGGCCCCGGCTGGTTCGGGTACTGGACGATGTCCATCACCTGGGCCTCGACCAGCAGGTCGAGGGTGTCCTCGGCGGTGCACGGGTCGCAGTCCAGCAGCGCCGCCGCGATCCAGGCGGGCGCGTCCGGCAGCTGGACCAGGGAGAACAGCCGGAACAGCCGCTGCGCCGAGGGCGGCAGGGCGCGGTAGGTGAGGCTGATGGTGGAGCGCAGTTCGAGGCCGTGGTGGCTGAGCTCGTCCAGTCGGCGGCGCTCGTTGCGCAGCCGCCGGACCAGCCGCTCCACCGGCCAGTGCGGGTGCGAGGCCAGCCGGGCGCCGGCGATCCGCAGCGCCAGCGGCAGCCCGTCGCACAGGTGGACCAGCTCGACGGCGGTGTCCAGTTCGGCCTGGACCCGCGGCCTGCCGATGATGCCCGCCAGCAGGTCCAGCGCGTTGGACATGTCGAACACCTCGACGTCCACCCGGTGGATCCCCGGGACCCGGGCCAGCCGGACCCGGCTGGTCGCGAGCACCGCGCAGCTGGCGCTGCCCGGCAGCAGCGGCGTCACCTGCTCGGCGCTGGTCACCCCGTCCAGGACCACCAGGACCCGGCTGTCGGCCAGTCGGCTGCGGTACATCTCGGCCCGCTCCTGCGGGTCCTCCGGGATCGCCTTGGCCGGCACCCCGACCGCCCGCAGGAAGCGGGCGAGCAGCGTCCCGGTCCGGCCCTCGCCCTCGCCGGGGGCGCCCGGCTCGGCGCTCGGGGTGTGCAGGTCGGCGTAGAGGTGGCCGTCCGGGAAGTGGGCGCCGGCCTCGTGTGCGGCGCGCACCGCCAGCGCGGACTTGCCGACCCCGCCCGGGCCGCAGATGTTGACGATCGGCACCGCGTAGCCGGGGGCCTGGGTGCCGGCGTAGGGCACGATCAGCTTCTTGATCTCGTCGAGCTGGCTCCGGCGGCCGATGAAGTCGCTGATGCTGGCGGGGAGTTGGCGGGGGGTGAGGCGGAAGGCGGCCTCGGCGGCGGGGTGTGCCGGGTGGGTGGTGAGGGTGGCCTGGACGGTGTGGGTGGTGTGTGTCGCCTGGACGGTGTGGGTGGTGTGCGCGGCGTGGACGGCGGGAGCCGGGGGCGCGGGCGGGGGAGTGGCGGGGCCCGGGTCCGCGGTGCCCCGGTCGGCGGGCGGCACCGACAGGGGCGCCACGGAGACCAGGGGCACCTGGGGTACGGGCGCCGGTGCGGGGGCGAGTACGGGTGCGAGCGGCGGAGCGGCCGGGCTGGCGGCGGTGTGCCGGGCGTGCCCGGCGCGGTGCCCCGGCAGGTCCAGCCCGGGGGACTGGCACAGGATCGCCCGCTCCAGCTCCCGCAGTTCCTGGCCCGGCTCGATGCCGATCTCCTCCACCAGCGCCCGGCGCGCCCGCTGGAACGCCTCCAGCGCGTCCGCCTGGCGGCCCGAGCGGTACAGCGCCAGCATCAGCTGCCCGTACAGCCGCTCCCGGAGCGGGTGGCGGGCGGTCAGCGAGGCCAGTTCGGCGCCCAGCTCACCGTGCCGGCCGAGCAGCAGGTCCAGCCGGACCCGCTCCTCCAGCACGGTCAGCCGCCGGTCGTCCAGGTGGGTGGCGGCCCGCTGGGCCAGCTCGCCGGGCACCCCGTCCAGCGCGGGCCCGCGCCACAGCGCCAGCGCCTCGCGCATGGTGGCGGCCGCCCGCTCGGTGCGGCCCGCGCCGTCCTCCTCCCGGGCGAGCGCGACCAGCCGTTCGAACTCCAGGCTGTCCACGTCGGCGGGCGCCAGCTCCAGCGCGTAGCCGGGGGAGCGGGTGGTGATCGCCTCCGGCCGACCGGCCTGGGTGAAACGTTTGCGCAGGGTGGAGACGGCGACCTGGACCTGGCCGCGGGCCGTGGTCGGCGGTGCGTCCCCCCACACCGCGTCGATCAGCTGTTCGGTGGAGACGGTCCGGTTGACGTTCAGTCCGAGCATCGCCAGGACCACCCGCTGCCGTGGGCCGCCCAGGTCCAGCGAGCGCCCCTCATGGACCAGTTCGACCGACCCCAGCAGCCGTAGCAGCATGCCTTCCTCCCCGTCAACCGAAACGCGCTCAGCGTATTGGTATACACCAGATTCCCCCGTGGACACTACCGTCACAGCATTAACCGGACAGTCCGTGCGGGAGGTTTCTGTACGCCCGGCGAATTCTCGCCATAACCCCCGCGCTATCGTACGTGATCCCGGTCTGACCATTGCTGACGCAGATGCTTCGTGCACGTGGCAGCTCTGTCGGGGCCTCCGGACGGATTCTCCGGGGCGGGGCCCCCGGCGGGCGGCCCCGGAATTGTTTTTGGACATTCGGGAGCGGCCCGCCGGGCCGCTGAACCGGCCGTGCCGCCCGGCCCGTTCGACGCGCCCCGAACGGGCCCTCAGGTTACGGTGACCGGACCGGACGGGGCCGAACGGAGGAGGGCGGGTCGATGGCGGGCGGGTCGATGGCGGGCGAGCCGACGGAGAGCGGGTCGAGGGCCGACGGATCGACGGCCGGAGGGCCGGGGGAGGACGTGGTGGACCGGCGCCGGCCGCGCCGGCTCGCGCGGCTCGCCCTGCTGTGCGCACTGGCCGCCGTGGTCGTGCTCGCCTTCACCGGCCCGCACGGGCTGCTGGTGCTGCTCGCCGAGCTCGCCGGCCTGGTGGTGACGGCCGTCGGCGTCTGGTGGACGATCACCCGGCGGGCCCTGTGGCGGCTGGTCGGCGTGCTGCTGGCCGTCGGTGGGCCGACCGCCGGCGTCCTGCTCGCCTACGACGCCGGGGTGCTGGCGCTCACGGTGACCGCCGTGGCCCTCTGGCTCGCCGCCCTCGCCTGCGCCCGCGCCGCGCTGCGCGCCGCCCGGCCGCCGCGCCCGATGCCCACCCGGGAGGCCCCGCCGCCGCGGCAGCCCGTCCTGATCATGAACCCGAAGTCCGGCGGCGGGAAGGTCGAACGCTTCGACCTGGTCCGGCGCGCCGAGGACCTGGGCGCCCGGGTGGTGCTGCTCGACACCTCCGTCGAGCAGGACGTCGCCGAGCTCGCCCGCCGGGCGGTCGCCGACGGCGCCGACCTGCTCGGCGTGGCCGGCGGCGACGGCACCCAGGCCCTGGTCGCGGCCGTCGCCGCCGAGCACGGCCTGCCGTTCCTGGTCGTGTCCGCCGGGACCCGCAACCACTTCGCGATGGACCTCGGCCTCGACCGCACCGACCCCGCCACCTGCCTCGACGCCCTCCGCGACGGCGTCGAACTCACCGTCGACCTGGGCCGGGTCGGCGACCGGACCTTCGTCAACACCGTCTCCTTCGGCGCCTACGCCCAGATCGTGCAGAGCCCCGAGTACCGCGACGCCAAGACCGCCACCGCCCTCGACGCCCTGCCCGACCTGCTGACCGGCGAGGCCGGGCCCACCCTCACCGCCCGCGCCGACGGGCACCGCATCGACGCCCCGCAGGCCCTGCTCGTCAGCAACAACCCGTACGCCGCCCCCGACCCCGTCGACCTCGGCCGCCGCCCCCGGCTGGACGAGGGCCTGCTGGGCGTGGTCGGCGTCCGGGTCGAGGGCGCCGCCGGGGCCGCCGAACTCGTCCTGCTCGGCGAGCGGGCCGCCGCACTGACCCTGCTGTCGGCGCGGCAGGTCACCGTGCACGCCGACGCCGCCGAGATCCCCGTCGCCGTCGACGGCGAGGCGCTGACCCTGCCGACCCCGGTCGTCTGCACCCTGCGGCACCGCGCCCTGCGGGTCCGCGTCCCGCGCGAGCGCCCCGGCGCCGACCCGGCCCAGCGGGCCCACGCCCATCCGCTGGACTGGCGCGACGTCACCAGGCTGGCCCTGTCCGGCGCGGGCCCGCACCCGGCGCAGGCCCGGCCCACCGGAGGCCACCGGTGACCGGCCCGGTCCTGCGCGACCTCACCGCGCTCGACGCGGCGCTCTACGCCGCCGTCGCCGCCACCGACACCCCCGCCCTCGACTCCGCCCTGCGCACCCTCTCCGCGGCCGCCGACCACTCGAAGATCAACCTCTCCGTCGCCGCCGCCCTGGCCCTCGTCCCCGGCCGCTGCCGCCGCGCCGGAGTGACCGGCGCGGCCGCCGTCGCCCTCGCCTCCTTCACCGCCAACATCCTCGGCAAGCGGCTGGTCCGCCGCCCCCGCCCGGACCGGGAGGCCGCCCGGGTGGTGCTGGGCCGGCACGTCCCGATGCCGGTCAGCGCCTCCTTCCCCTCCGGCCACACCGCCTCCGCCTTCGCCCTGGCCACCACCGTCGGCACCCTGCTGCCCGCCACCGCCGTCCCGCTCGGCCTGCTCGCCGTCGCCGTCGGCTACTCCCGGGTGCACACCGGCGTCCACTACCCGGGCGACGTCCTGGCCGGCGCCCTGCTGGGCAGCACCTGCGCCGGGATCGCGCTCGCGGCCGGACGGCGGACGCCGTAGGGTCGAGCCTTCGGACCCGGGGAGGGGAACACTGATGCTGCACCGCAGCCTGGGAGTTGACGGACCGAGGGTGAGTGCGCTGTGCCTCGGCGCGATGACCTTCGGCACCACCGTGGACGAGCGGACCGCCACCGCGATCCTCGACCGGTTCACCGAGGCCGGCGGGACGTTCATCGACACCGCGAACAACTACGCCTGCTGGGCCCCCGGCGGCACCGGCCACGAGAGCGAGGAACTCCTGGGCCGCTGGACCGCCCGCCGCCGCAACCGCGACCGGCTCGTCCTCGCCACCAAGGCGGGCGCCCGTCCCGTCCCCGGACTGCCCTACCCCGAACACCTCGAAGGCCTCTCCGCCCCCGCCCTGCGCAGCGCGGCCGAGGGCAGCCTGCGCCGGCTCGGCACCGACCGGATCGACCTCTACTACGCCCACGTCACGGACCCGGGCACCCCCGTCGAGGAGACCATGGGCGCCTTCGCCGGCCTGGTCGCCGACGGCAAGGTCACCGCCCTCGGCTGCAGCAACCACCGCGCCGCCGACCTCGCCGCGGCCAACGACCTCGCCGACGCGCGGGGCTGGCCCGGCTACCGGTGCGTCCAGCAGCGCCACAGCCACCTGCAACCCCGGCCCGGCGCGGACCTCGGCATCCAGCGGCACGCCGACCGGGCCCTGCTGACCTACCTCGCGGACCGGCCGGACCTCACCCTGCTCGCCTACTCGCCGCTGCTCGGCGGCTCCTACACCCGCCCCGACCGCCCCCTGCCCGAGGAGTACCGGTGGCCCGGCACCGAGGCCCGGCTCGCGGCGCTGGCCGAGGTCGCGGAGGAGACCGGCGCCACCGTCAACCAGGTCGTCCTGGCCTGGCTGCTCGGGCACCCCGTCCCCACCGTCCCGGTGATCGGCGCCGGCTCGGTCGCCCAACTGGAGGAGAGCCTGGCCGCCCTGGACCTGACCCTCGACCCGGACCAGCGCCACCGCCTGGACACCGCGGGCAGTTGAGGCGGGCAGTCGGGCAGTCGGGCAGTTGAGTCGAGCCGGGCGGGCCGTCAGTGCCGCCCGGTCCCGGTCCCGGTCGCGGGGCGCCGGATCGAAGGCGTCCACCGCCACCGACGGCCGGCCGGGCCGCCCTCGGCGCCCGCCGAGCGGGCCCCGTGCACCCGGAGGCGGGCTTGCTCGGCGAGCCCGCGGGTGTCCGCGGTGGTCCGGTCGAGGGCGGTCGCCACCAGGTCGACGGGCAGCCGGAACACCTCGTGCAGCACGAAGGCGACCCGCTCGGCGGGGGCCAGCGCGTCCAGCGCGGCCAGCAGCGCGGGCCCGACCGACCCGTCCGCCGGCACCGGGTGCCCCGGCCCGACCGGCACGTCCGGGAGCCGCCGGGGCCGGGTGTCCCGCGCACCCAGCAGCCCCAGGCAGACCCGCCCGGTCACCGTGGTCAACCACTCGGCGAGGTCCGCCACCTCCGCCGGATCGATCCGGCCGAGCCTGACCCACACCTCCCGCACCGCGGCCTCCGCCTCCGCGTGCGAGCCCAGCAACGGGTACGCGAGGGCCCTCATCCGCGGCCGCAGGTGCTCGAACTGGCCTGCCTGCCGGTCCTGCTCGGGCACGGTCACACTCCTCGGCTCCGGAGGGTTCGTCACCGACCGGTAGCCCGGCCGTGGCTGGACCTTACTCGGAGAAGCAGGTTGATCACACCGGGTGGTGCCGGGCGAATCTCCGGGGAGGTCCGAAGCCGGTCGCCGGAAACGACGCCGGTCGCCGGAAACGACGCCGTCCCCCGCCGGAAACGACGCCGTCCCCCGCCGGATGGACTCCCGGCGGGGGACGGTGCTCTGCGGTGCTGGGGTCGAACGGGTGTTACACCGTCTGCTGGGCCTCGAAGATCCAGTGCTCGTTCCCCTGGTCGACGCACTGCCAGACGTCCAGGCCCCGGCCGTTGGTGGTGTTCCAGGCGCTGAGGTCCAGGCAGAGGCCGGACGCCGGGTTGTACAGCGAGTTGTCGTAGCGGCGGGTCCAGGTCTGCGAGCCCGGGTTGCTGCCGCAGTCCTGCGCGACGACCGGGGTGCCGTTGACGGCCGCGGCGTCCGCGGTGCCGAGGCAGAGTCCGGAGATCGGCATCTTGATCCGGTTGTCCTTGGTCATCACGAAGTGCTGGCTGTCGCCGTTCCAGCAGTCGTAGATCCGGAGCTGGGCACCGGCGTTGCCACCCCAGTTGTCGAGGCACTTGCGGCTGTCGACCGCGCTGCGGATCTGGATGGCCGAGTCGGTGGTGGCGAGCGTGTTGGCCTGCTGGTCGGTCAGCGCGTACGGGTAGGCCCGGACGTCGCTGATCGCGCCGTTGAGCAGGTCACCGGGGGTGGACTTGTTGTAGGTGACACCGCCGATGTTCAGGCTGCCGGGGGCCGGCTTCCAGCCGCTGGGCATCTGCGCGCTGCCGACGGCCGCGCCGTTGACGTACAGCGTGATCGTCCCGGTGTCGGCGTTGAACGTGCCGGTCAGGTGGGTCCACTGGCCGACCGCGGCGTTGGTGCGGCCGCTGCGGTCGTAGGCGGAGTACCAGGCCGTGGGGTTGGTGCTGTCATTGCTCGGTGCGACGAAGGCCCAGTTGTGGAAGGACTTCGAGTACTGCAGGTAGAACGGGCTCGCCACGTCGCCGGTGAGGGAGACGGCGGTCTGGAAGGTGTCGAGGTTGTTGACCTTGACCCAGGCCGAGACGCTGTAGCTGCGGGTGGTGTCGAGACCGCTGTTGACGGGGGCGGTGGTGCGGTAGACCGACGCTCCGTCGAAGGCGGTGGCCTTGTTGGCGGTGCGGTTGTGGTCGGCGGTGAGGGTGGCCCCGGTCGGGTAGCTGTTCTTCGGGTCGTCGCCGTTGCGGTAGAGCTTGTTGGTGTCACCGCTGTCGCCGCCGGTGCGGCCGTCGAGCACCCATTGGGCCGGGTTGACGGCGGTGTTGGCGACGGTGTTGGGGCCGACCTGCCAGGTGTAGCCGGCGGTCGGGGTGCCCGGAGTGGTGACCTTGCCCCACCAGATGTCGACGGAGCCGTCGGCCTTGGTACCCCAGAGGGCGGCGTTGCCGTTGCCGGTGAGGTCGCCGTCGGAGCCGAGGGTGGTCCAGGTGTCGCTGGGCACCCCGCCGATCTTGGTGGTGCCGGCGATGCCGGTGAGGGTGGGGACCATCAGCGGCTTGCCGGTGGGGTCGTTGACGGGCTGGCCCTGGTTGTCGGTGGCCTGGACGGTGCCGGTGGTGAAGGTGAGGCCGTTGAGGTCGTCCTTGGCGGCGTCGGCGGAGGCGGCGAGGTTGCGGGTGAACAGGCCGGGGTGGCCCTGCTTGGCCCAGTCGCCGGGGGTGATGAGCTCCTTGTCCTTCCAGCCGGTGGCGGCGAGGCGGACGGGCTTGCCGAGGGTGTTGGCGTTGGTCGCGGGGTAGTACCAGAGGGCCGCGTCCGTGCCGTTGTTGGTGCTCTCGACGGTGAGCAGGCCGGTCTTGTTCTTGAAGCCGAGCTTGGGGTCGAGGTCGGTGTTGACCGGGTCGCCGAGGGCGGCGATGCGCAGGGTGGTGGACCAGTCGTTGGCGTTGTAGCCGGCGGTGGTCAGCCAGGAGCAGTCCTCGGTGGCGGTCTTGGCGCACTTGGGCTTGGCGAGCGGGACGGGCTTGTCGATCCGGCCGTAGACGCCGGTGTTGCCCGGGTTCGGGTAGACCCAGAGTTCGCCCGCGCCGGGTGCGTGGGCGATCACGTCGTCGATGTTGTTGCCGCCGGTGAGGGTGCCGCGGTGGGTCAGCTGGATGCCGTTCCACCCCTTGCCGCCGGGGGCCTCCGCCGGGAGGGAGACGGCCGAGACGGACGGGCTCTTGGCGTTCGGGTTGCCCGGCGGGTTGTACGCCCGCAGGTAGCCGGCCTGGTCGGGCGCGAGGATGTCGGGCGCGCCGTCGCCGGTGACGTCACCGAAGACCGGCGGCGGGCCGTCCGGGTTCCACGGCACGTAGAAGGAGTACTGGGCGACCGGGGAGACGTTGCGGGCGTTGTCCATCACCTGCAGGTACAGGATGTTGGTGCCCCAGCGGCCGGGGGTGACCGGGATCCCGCCCTGCGGCATCGAACCGCCGCACGACCAGCCGACGTTGGCGAGCTGCGGGTCCCAGCCCCAGCGGGCGCAGACCACGCCGGAGGCGTTGCCGCCGGGCGCGGGGTCGGTCGCGGTGAAGGGCACCAGGCCCTGCTCGCCGACGTGCTTCTTGGTGACCTGGCCGTTGCCGGACGGCGGGAACCTGTCCGCGAGGTCGGCGGCCGACAGCACGGTGTTGGCGTCCGGGACGGAGAGGGTCGGCGGGGTCAGGTCGACGCCGAAGCGGCACATCGGGGTGGAGGCCGACATCCGGACCAGCTTGTCGGTGGCCATGGTGCCCCAGCCGTAGACGTGGCCGTCCTTGATGACGCTCGGGTTGACCTGGAAGACCGCGTTCCCTCCGTTGGTCACCTCGGGGGTGTAGCCGGAGTCGACGTCGGCGCTCAGGTCCGCGTAGTCCCAGATGTGGGTCCAGGCGAACAGCGAGGTCTGGGCGTTGCTGCTGACCGTCGCGTTGAGGCTGACCGACCCGTTGAAGCCCGAGGAGGAGTTGAGCCAGCCGATCGAGTTGCCGTCACAGCCCTGGTTCTCGGCCCACGGCACGGCTGTCGAGGGGACGGGCCAGGCGTACGGGTTGGTCGGGGTGTTGGGGACGCGGTCGTACTCGACGACGACGGCGGGGTTGTAGGTGAGGCGCTTGAAGGCCATCTTGTCGGACTCGTTGTGGGCGAAGAGTCCGAAGGTGAGGGTGTCGTGGCTGGGGGCGTACTGCTGGTAGGCGCCGGTGACGTCGTAGTCGAACTGGGTGTTGCCGCCGCAGCCGCTCTGGCCGGCGCCGCCGACGTTGGCGCTGCCGGTCCAGGCGACGACGCCGGGGGTGTTGTTCCAGCTGGTGCTGTTGTCGATGGCGCCGGTGAGGGCGAGGTCGACCTGGTACTTGTTGGTGCAGGACATGTCGGAGGACTTGGCCTCCCAGACCGACAGGACGGCCTTGTTGATGACGATGTCGTTGTACCAGCGGGTGTCGAACTGGAAGTAGGAGCGTTCGATGCCCTTGTCGGTGCGCCAGCCCTGGTAGCCGACGCCGGGCTGGGCGTACTGGTCGCCGGTGTTGGCGACGGTGCGGCCGAGGTTGGCGGCGCCCGGGTAGGCGGACTGGGTCCAGGTCCAGGCGTTGGCCTCGCGGCGGTCGTAGATCCAGCCGGGGTCGATGAACCAGGGGCCCTGGCCCTTGCCGAGGACGGTGTCGTCGGTGGTGAGCTCGACGGCGTCGCCGGAGACCGCCGTCTTCATGGTGGCGACCTTGGCGTTCGTCCCCGGTGCCTCGGCGGTGCTGGTCTGCTCCGGGGCCTGGCCGTCGCCGTCGCGTTGGGCGGCGGCGGCCCTGCCCTTGACCGCGGGGGCGCCCGTCGTGCCGCTGTCCCACATCTGCGGGGCGGAGGCGTGCCAGCGGGTCTTGCCGTCCTTGGTGGTGGCGGAGAGGTTCCCGGCGTCGTCGGCCTTGACGGTGACGCCCTTGGCCTTGGTGGGGAAGCGGACCTTCTTGAGGGCCGGGTTCTTGGCGGCCTCGGCGGTCTTGACGACGAGGACGGTGGAGAGGCCGCCGAGCTTGGAGGCGGTGACGCGCAGGTCGATGCCGGGGGCGACCTCGGGGTAGACCAGGGCCTCGCCCTTGGGGTCGAGGGTGGGCCTGGTCAGCGGGAAGGGCGAGTCGATGGTGAGGGACTCGCCGTCCGGGCTGGTGAGGGTGCCGAGCGGTCCGTCTCCGCCGCCGGAGAGGTGGACGCCGGCGACGGCGGTCTTCGGCCGGTAGCCGCCGTGGTCGTCGGCCACCAGGGTGCCGTCGAGGTCGGCCCAGGCGTTGTCCTGCTTCACGCGCTGGGGGTCGGCGTGCTGGGTGCGGGAGAGGTGCCCGGCGGGGGTGGCGACGGTCTCGCTGTACTCGTCGGTCAACTCCGTTACGGGGACGGGCTTTCCGGTGCGCTTGGCCTCGGCGATCGCCTTGTCGGAGGCGATTTGGGGCTTCTCGCCCGCGAACTTGGCGTCGCCGGCGGCGATCCGGTCGGCCAGGTCCTTCGGGATCGCCCCGGGGGTCTGGCCGGTGGAGGCCGCGGGGGCGCTCGGGGAGTCGGCGGCGAAGGCCAGTGGCGCGATCGGTCCGACGGAGGTCAGCGCGAGCACGAGGGCGACCGCGACGGCGTGGGAACGCCGGGGCGGATGCCCGGTTCTGCGCATGCCGGAGGAAGCTCCGGACGGAGCGGACATGGTGAAGCCCCTTCGAGGAGAGGAGAGACCGTCCGGCCGCGAATGGCGACCGGATCCGGTTCGTTCGTGAAGGACCTCAGCAAGCTGCCGCATTAGCTGGTTGATCGTCAATTGCTATATGCGGCCGGGATGTCCGCTTTGACGGACCGTCCGCCGATTTCGTTCGACTGTGATTTGAATCACATCCTCAGGGGATCCTCAAGCCGCTCGACCACCGGATCGTCAGCCCCCTACCCTCCAGCGAGACTGTCCGCGCCGAGTCGCGGTGCGGACTTCTCAAAGGGGTGGAGATGTCCTCTTTTCCCGAACGACCACCCGGTGAATCCGGGTGGGACCAGTCGCCGTCGAGATGGCGTAAATCCCAATTGTCATTGGTCGGTTCGTTTGCGGTGCTGGCCGTTCTGGCGGCGCCGCTCGGCACCGCGGTAGCGGCCCCTGCGGGCGGCGGCGCCGACCACGGCCGGATCTGGTCGCCGCCGGGCACGCCGCTGCCGAAGACGGCCTCGGTGCACGGCGCGGCGGACAAGGTGAAGTCGACCTCACCGCCGACCGGTTCGCCGAACTGGGTGCCGCCGAAGTCCCTGCCGCAGCCGAAGAGCGGCAGCGCGGAGGTCGCGCTGGACGCCGGCGCCGGTGCGTCCAGGCAGGCGGGTGACCTGCCGGTCTGGCTGGCCCCGGCGCCGGGGGGCGGGGCCGCGCCCGCCGCGCCCGTGCGGGTGAAGGTCGCCGCACCGTCCGCGGAGTCCGCGAAGGGTGTGCAGGGCACGGTCGTCACGCTGACCCGCGACGGGGCGGCGGAGGCCGGCAAGGTCCAGGTCGGGATCGACCTCGGCGCGATCGGTGTCGGCGCGGAACTCGCCTCCCGGGCACGGCTGGTGGCGCTTCCGGAGTGTGCGCTGAGCACGCCGGACGCGGACGGCTGCCGGGTCCGGACACCGGTGGCCTCGCACTACGACGAGAAGTCGAAGCGGCTGGTCGCGGACGTCGACCTGCCGGCGGTGGGCGGGACGTCGAAGGGCTCACGGGCGGAGTCCGCGGCCGCCGCCGAAGCGCCCGCAGCCGCGGGTCAGGTGCTGCTGGCGCTGGACGCCGCGCCCTCCGGCGGGACCGGCACGTACAGCGCCACACCGCTGGCCTCCAGCCAGAGTTGGACGGCGGGCAGCACGTCGGGCTCGTTCACGTACAGCTATCCGATCGCGCTGCCGCCCTCCCTGGGCGGTGGCGCTCCCACGCTCGCGCTCGGCTACGACTCGGCCTCGGTGGACGGCAGGACGGCGTCGACCAACGCCCAGGCCTCCTGGATCGGCGACGGCTGGGACCTGAGCGCGGGCTTCGTCGAGCGCGGCTACCGCGGCTGCGACAAGGCGGGCATTCCCGGTTCGGGCGACCAGTGTTGGGGCGGTCCGAACCTGACCCTGTCGCTGGGCGGCCACTCGGGTGAGCTGGTGCCGGAGGACTCCTCGTGTGCCGCCGGGACGGCGACGGACGAGCAGTCGCGGTGCAAGTGGCGGCTCAAGGGCGACGACGGGACGAAGGTCGAGTTCCTGACCGGTGCGAACAACGGCACCTGGAACGGCTCGTACCTCAAGGTGACCGACACCTCGGGCACGGTCTACTACTTCGGGCTCAACCAGCTTCCGGCGGCGGACGGTTCGCCGAGCAAGGCGGGGCCGGAGAGCAAGTCGGCGTGGACGGTTCCGGTGTACTCGCCGAACCCGGGTGACCCGTGCTACGACGGGTCCAAGGGCAAGGGCTCCTGGTGCCAGACGGCGTGGCGGTGGAACCTGGACTACGTGGTCGACGCCCACGGGAATCTGACCACGTACTCCTACACGCCCGAGACCAACTGGTACGCGCGCGGTGGCGCGCAGAACGGCGGCACGGGCACGAACACCGCGTACACGCGGGGCGGGGTGCTGGCCGCGATCACCTACGGCCAGCTGCTGTCGGACCAGTTGGGCGCGGGCGGCTCGTACCAGGCGGCGGCGCGGGTGGACTTCGACTCGGGTGAGCGGTGCGTCTCGGACGCGGCGACCTGTGACCCGGCGAAGCGGACGGCGGCCAACGCCGCCAACTGGCCGGACGTGCCGATGGACAAGCAGTGCCAGGAAGTCGGCGCCTGCACCAACTACGGCCCCACGTACTGGTCGACGAAGTGGCTGAACGCGATCACCACCTCGATCCGTTCCGGCAGCACGTACCGTCCGGTGGACAAGTACGAGTTGACCCATGTGTTCAAGACGCCGCAGAACGCGACGGAGAACGCGCCGATCGCGTGGCTGCAGTCGGTGAAGCGGACCGGTAAGGACACCGCCAACGGGCAGGCCGAGCAGGCGCTCCCGGCGGTGACCTTCGCGGACCTGCTGCTGCCCAACCGGGTGGACGGCCTGGTGCCGGCGCGTCCGCGCTACAACCGGCCGCGGCTGGCGGTGATCACCACGGAGACCGGCGGCAGCATCCTCGTCTCGTACAAGCAGGACCAGTGCTCGCGTACGGCCGGGCGGATGCCGCCGTCGGCCGACAACAACACCAAGCCGTGCTTCAACGTGAAGTGGTTCGACACCCAGGTGCAGTCCACGGTGGACGACTGGTTCCTGCGCTACCCGGTCGACACGGTGACCGTGGACCCGAACGCCAACCTGATCTCCGGTTCGGTGCCGCAGACGACCTCGTACTCGTACGGTCCGGCGGCCTGGCACCGCAACGACAGTCCGCTGGTCGAGTCCGACTACCGGACCTGGGACCAGTTCCGGGGCTTCGCGAGCGTGACCGCGGTGACGGGCTCGGGCAAGGACGGGCCGCAGGCCATGTCGACCACCAGCTACTACCAGGGCATGGACGGCGACCTCAAGGCCGACGGCAAGCCCAGGGGCGCCTCCGTCGCCGGGATCAAGAGCGGCAGCCGGACCGACTCCGACTGGATGTCCGGGCAGGTCCTGGAGTCGGACACCTACGCGGACGCCTCGGCCGACGCGGGCTCGCCGGTGTCGTACACCGTCAACGCGTACGAGAACCCGGTGGTGACGGCCACCCACAAGCGGGCCGGCCTGCCGGACCTGGTCGCCCGCTACGGCGCCACCAAGGTGACCACCGCGGCGACCGCCGCGACCACCACCGGCAGCCGCACCACCACGACGGTGTCGAACACGGACGCCGGGAACAACAACCGGGTCACCACGTCGCTGAGCACGGCCGACGGCACCCCGGACGTCTGCACCCGCTACCGCTACGCGGGCGGCGCCAACCCCCAGATGACCGGCCTGGTCTCCGAGCAGCTCGTCGTCTCGGGCGCCAACGCCTGCACCGCGGACGCGAACGCCTCCAACACCGTCTCCGACACCCGCACCCTCTACGACGGCCAGGGCTTCGGCAGCGCCGGCGCCAAGGCCGAGGTGACGGGCAAGCAGGTGCTGAACGGCTACGACGCCAACGGTGCCGCGCAGTTCGTCACCACCGCGACCAGCACGTACGACCAGTACGGCCGGGTCACCTCGGTGACGGATCCGACGGTCACCGACAGCGCCAACCCCAACGGCGCGGTCACCACCACGGCGTACAGCTCGGCCAGCCCGGGCGAGCTGCCGAACCAGGTGGTCACCGGCACCCCGGCCCCGGCCGGCGCGCCGGACGCGGGCACCGCCCGCACCAGCACCGTCACGCTCAGCCCGGCGCGCGGTCTCGCGCTCACCTCGACGGATCCCAACGGCCGTAGCACGACCAGGACCTACGACGGTCTCGGGCGGGCGAAGGCGGTTTGGTCCCCGGGGCAGAACACCGGCGGCAACGCGAACGCGACCTTCGACTACGCCGTCAACGGCACCTCGGGGCCGTCCACGGTGACGACCAACTCGCTGCGTCCCGACGGCAAGGCGTACGGGAAGTCCGTGCAGATCGTCGACGGCCTGGGACGCACCGTGCAGACCCAGGGCGACCCGGCGATCTCCGCCTACCAGGGCCGGATCGTCTCGGACACCTTCTACGACTCCCAGGGCCGGGTGGGCCGTTCCTACGGCGCCTACTACGAGGACACCAACAAGCCGAACACGACCCGGTGGATCCCGGACGGCGCGATGGTGCCCAACCAGAGCGTGGTGCAGTTCGACGGCCAGGGCCGGGTGGTGAGCACGCAGTTCGTGGCGCTGGGCAAGCCCCAGACCACCACGACGACGGCCTACCCCGGCGCGGACCGGGTGGACGTCTCGCCGCCCGCCGGTGCCACCGCGACCAGTACGGTCACCGACGCGCGCGGGCGCAAGACCCAGGTGTGGCAGTACCGGACGGCCGCGGCGACCGGCAACCAGGCCGACGCGGACGTCACCAACTACACCTACACGCCGGGCGGCCAGGCGGCCACCCGGACGGATGCGGCCGGGAACACCTGGAGTTACACCTACGACCTGCGCGGGCGTCAGGTGAAGGCCGACGACCCGGACACGGGCGTGTCGACCCGGACCTACGACGGTGCGGGGCAGTTGGCGACGACGACGGACGCGCGTGGTCAGACGGTCGCGATGACGTACGACCTGCTGGGCCGCAAGACCGGCACGTTCAACGGTTCGGTGGCCGCGGCGAACCAGCTGACCGGCTTCGTCTACGACACCGTGGCGAAGGGGCAGTTGACCTCCTCGACCCGGTACGTGGGCGGCGCTGGTGGTTCGGCCTACACCAAGTCGGTCGGTGAGTACGACGCGGCGTACCGGGCGACCAGGTCGACCGTGTCGATCCCCGGCAGTGAGATCGGCGGCAGTGGTCAGGTGAACTTCGACTACTCGGCCGCCTTCAACCCGGTCAGTGGTTCGCTGGTGTCGGAGACGCGTGCCGCGGCGGGTGATCTGGCGCAGGAGGCGGTGAACTACAACTACGAGGCGTTCGGTCAGCTCAACGACATCAGCGGTGCCGGGTACACCTATCTGCGGCAGGCCGACTGGGACGCGTACGGGCGCAACATCCGTGACACGATGAACCCTTGGGGCACGCAGGTCGTCTCGACGAACACCTACGACGAGTCGACCGGGCGTCTGCTGACCCAGTACGTGGACAAGCAGACGGCCACCACCGGCACGGTCCAGAACACCACCTACGCCTACAACCCGGCCGGTCGGGTCACGGCGGTGCGGACGATTCCGGACAACAGCCCGGACCGGACGGACCTGCAGTGCTTCACGTACGACTACCTGGGCCGGCTGACCACGGCGTGGTCGGACACCGGGCGGCTCAACCAGCCCACCCCGTCCCTTGCCGGTCAGGGCTCGTGTGCCAATGCGACGCCCACCAGCGGGGCTTCGACGGCGGGTACCACCACCGTGGGCGGCAGTGCGCCGTACTGGCAGGACTACAGCTACGACGCGGTCGGCAACCGGACGAAGCTGGTCATGCACAACCCGACCGGTGACACCTCCAAGGACCTGACGATCGACCAGTCGTTCCCGGCGGCGGGTTCGCGCAACACGCCGACCACGGCGGCGGGCACGGGCGGCGGCACCGGCGGTTCGCACGTGCCGACGGCGGTGAAGTCGACGTTCCCCAACAACGGGAGCACGCCGGGGAGTTACCAGTACGACGCGGCGGGGAACACGACGAAGATCGCCAACCCGGGGGCCAACAAGACCCTGGGCGCGGGCTTCGTGCTCAACCCGGGTGAGTCGGTGCGCTCCAGCAGTGTGCAGCTGACCATGCAGTCGGACGGCAACCTGGTGCTGACCTCGCTGCGGACCGGTCTGGTGACGTGGTCGACGAACACGGCCAACCACCCGGGTGCGTGGGCGACGATGCAGGACGACGGCAACTTCGTCGTCTACGACCCCCAGCGGGTGCCGCTGTGGTCCTCGCAGAGCTGGGTCGGGGCGAACAGCAAGTACTTCGCGGTCGTCCAGGACGACGGCAAGTTCATGGTGTACGCGCCGGGCTGGGTGCCGAAGTGGGACTCCCACACCTGGAACACCGTGGACGCGGCCAACGGCGCGGACCTGACCTGGGACGTGGAGGGCAAGCTCGCCACCCTCAAGCAGGGCGGCGCCACGACCTCCTACGTCTACGACGCGGACGGCAACCAGCTGATCCGCCGCAACCCCGGCAAGGTCACCGTCAACCTCGGCGGCGGCGACGAACTCACCTACGACACCGGCGCCAAGACCAGCACCGGCACCCGCTACTACGCCCTGCCCGGCGGCGTCACCCTCGTCCGCCAGGGCCCGACCAAGCTCACCTACCAGTTCGCCGACCACCACGGCACCAACTCCCTGTCGATCGACTCGGCGACGACGAACGTGAGCCGTCGCTGGGCCGATCCCTTCGGCGTCCTGCGCGGCTCCGGCAGCGGGACCTCGTGGGCCGGCGACAAGGGCTTCGTCAACGGGTTGAAGGACGACGCGACCGGCTTCACCAACCTGGGCGCCCGCCAGTACCAGCCCGGCACCGGCCGCTTCCTCAGCCCGGACCCGCTGATGCTGGCCGACAACCCGCAGCAGTGGAACGCGTACGCCTACAGCAACAACGACCCGGTGAACAAGACCGACCCCACCGGCATGGCGCTGGAGGAGTGCGCGAGCGGATTCGCCAAGTGCTCCAACATGGGCACCGTGGTCGACACGACGCAGGACGGGCCGAACTACCAGCGGATCGTGGCGGAGATCAAGAGGGCGGAACCGATCCGCAGGGCGGGTTACGTCAAGTTCGTCGAGAGGAGCCTGTCGAAGCCCCTGCCGAACCCCAACCGGGAGAAGAAGGTGCCGACGGCCCCCGCAGGGCCGGGGGGCGTCATCGTCGGCCACTCCACGAGGGAGGTCAGCCACGACGCGCAGCCCACCGTCGACTACAGCGTCGGAACCGACTTCGGCTCGGCCGAATCGCTGGATCCGGTGGTCCTGGGGATCTCCACGACGGAGGCGACCCAGTTGAGCAAGCAGGTCACGAAGAAGAACACCTTCTCCCACAGCAACAAGGTCGGCGGAAGCGTCGGGTTCAAGATCGGCGGAGTCGAGATCGGGGCGGACACCGAAGCCAACTGGGAATGGGGCTCCGAGGACACGACGCAGACGACCGAGGGTAAGACCGACTCGGTGACGGTGGACCAGAAGGTGACGCTGCGGCCCACCGTGCTCCACCAGCTGTACGGCAAGTCGCCCATCGTGACCCGACGGGTCTACGAGACCACGTACTACTACGACGACGGGAGGACGACGACCAAGACGTGGGGGACCGTTTACGTCAACAGCTGGACCCCGGTCCTCTACCAGCCCGGGGCACAGGTGCAGGACGTCAAGGAGCCGTAGCAGTGCCGGGCCGATCGTGGGCCGGCACCGCATCACAGGAGGTCGAAGGAGGAGAATGAGCCGTGTGAGGGGTGTCACCGGGAGGCTTCGCACCGTTGTCGCGGGCCTGGCGTTCAGCGCCTGCGCGTGCACCACGGTGTCCGGGCAGGCCGGCGCCGGCGCCGGGGCGACTCCCACGCCGACGCCGACATCGACGCCGACATCGACGCCGACGCCGACGGTGTCGGACCAGGCGGCCCGGTCGGACCAGGTCAGGCAGTTGATCCTGGGGACAGCCAAGGAGAGAGGGACGGCACCTGTCGGTGACGCGTTCACGGAGCTCCGGTTCAGCAACGGCTACGGGCCGGAGCTGATCTGGCAGGCGGAGAAGACCGGTGACATCTGCACGGCGTCGGACCGGGTGCTCGCCCGGGGCTGTGTCCCGCTCGCGGAGATCGCCAAGCGGCCGACTCCGGGAGTCGGCACCTTCGTCGGCGCCAGCCTGTTCGAAGGCAACTGGTCGGTGCTGCTGATGGCCGACGGTGAGACGGTCGATCACATCTCGTGCCAGGGGCGGGACTTCCCGGTCCGCGCCGGGTACTCGATCCCCGTGGACGGCGTGCTCCACACCGTCTACACCGTGGCCGTCCCCAGGAACCTCCAGGGCCGGTACCACGTGGCCGTCCAGCGGGACGGCGGGTCGGCCGAGGAACGCCTCGACATCACCATGGAAAAGGACTACGGCAACGTTCCCGTGGAGTGCTAGCGGCCGAGCGTGACCCGGCGGTGCCCCGCCTCCCGGCCAGGGAGGCGGGGCACCGCCCTTTCGTCTGCCGGGTGGGGGTGGGGCCAGGCCCACCCCGGTCCGGGGTGCAGGTGGATTCTGCGGGCGGGGCGGCGTCCCTAGATTCGATCACGAGCCGCCTCCGGGGCGGGTGGTGGTGAGACGGGGGAGGACACCGTGCGGGGATCGGTGCAGCCGGCGCTGCGGCTGTCGGGGCTGCGGAAGCGGTTCGGGGCGCACGTGGCCGTGGACGGGGTGGACCTGGTGGTGCCGAGCGGCTCGTTCTACGGGCTGGTCGGCCCGAACGGGGCGGGGAAGACCACCGCGCTGTCGATGGCGGTCGGGCTGCTGCGCCCGGACGCCGGGAGTTCGGCGATCCTCGGGGTCGACGTGTGGAGCGACCCGGTGCGGGCCAAGGCGCTGGTGGGGGTGCTGCCGGACGGGATGATGCTGCCGGAGCGGCTGAGCGGTCCCGAACTGCTGCACTATCTGGGGCGGTTGCGCGGGCTGCCGGGTGCGACGGTGGACGCGCGGGCGGCGGAGCTGCTGGCCGTGCTGGAGCTGGACGGGGCCGGGGACACCCCGGTGATCGACTACTCGACCGGGATGCGCAAGAAGATCGGCCTGGCGACGGCGCTGCTGCACGCGCCGCGGCTGCTGGTGCTGGACGAGCCCTTCGAGGCGGTCGACCCGGTGTCGGCGGCGACGATCCGGGCGATCCTGCGGCGCTTCGTCGCCTCGGGCGGCTCGGTGGTGTTCTCCAGCCATGTGATGGCGCTGGTGGAGCAGTTCTGCGACCACGTCGGGGTGATCGCCGGGGGCCGGGTGCTGGCGGCCGGGCCGGTGGCGGAGGTGCGGGCCGGGCGGGGGCTGGAGGACGTCTTCGTCGAGCTGGTCGGTGGCCGGACCGGTGGGGAGGAGGGGCTGTCGTGGCTGGCGTCATGAGGTCCGGGGGTGTCCTGGATCCCGGGCGTGTGCTCGACCCCGCAGGTGTGCCGAACCCCGCCGCCGTGCTGACCGGGATGAAGCTGGCCGTGCTGCGGCGGTCGATGTCCGGCCCGCGGGCCGCGAGCCTGATCGCGGGCGGGGTGTGCGGCGCCCTGGCGGCGGTGGGCACGGCGCTGCTGGGCCTGGTGGACTTCCCGGTACCGGAGGCCGGGGTGGGCACGATCGCCCTGGTGCTGCTGGTCTGGACGGTCGGCTGGGCGGTCGGGCCGACCCTCACCGGCGGGGACCCGACCCTGCGGCTGTCGTACTTCGCGCTGGTGCCCCAGCCCCCGCGTCGGCTCGCGCTGGGCCTGCTGGCCGCCTCGTTCGTCGGCGTCACCCCGGCGGTCGCCCTGGTCGCCTTCGCCGTGCTGGTGGTGTTCGGTGCCGGGCTGGGGCTGCTGCCCGCGCTGGTGGCCGTGCCCGCCATGCTGCTCCAGCTGCTGTTCGTGGTGGTGCTCGCCAAGCTCGGCGTGCAGGGCCTGGGCAGAGTGGCCCGGTCGCGGCTCGGCTGGGAGCTGTCGGCGCTGCTGGTCGGCCTGGTGTGCGGGTTCCTGAACACCGGCTGGTTCGGGATCGCCTTCTTCCTCGACCTGCTGGGCGGCCACTGGGCCCCGACCGTCGGCACGCTGGTGCGCGTCCTGCCCTCCGGCTGGTCGGTGGTCGCCGTGGACGCCGCCCGGCGCTCCGACTGGGCCCTGGTCGGCGCCTGCCTGGGCGGACTGCTCGCCCTGTGCGGGCTGCTGTTCGCCGCCTGGACGGCCCTGCTGGCCCGGCAGTTGGTGCGCGGTACGGCGGGCGGCGGACGGCCCGCCGTCCGTCGGCGCGGCCGCCCGCGGCTCCTCCCGGACACCCCCGGGGCCGCCGTCCTCGGCAAGGAGCTGCGCCTGTGGGTGCGCGACCCACGCCGGGCCCGCTTCCTCCGGATCGCCCTGTGGACCGGCCTGTTCACCGGCCTGCTGCCGGTGCTCGGCGGCTTCCCGACCGTACTGCCGTGGATGGGCGTGGTCCTGGCGCTGTACGCCGGCGCGCTCGGCTCCAGCCTGTACGGCCTGGATGCCGGAGCCCTGTGGCTGACCCTGGTCGCCCCCGGCGCGGAGCGGATCGACGTCCGGGCCCGGCAGTCGGCCTGGCTGCTGCTGGTCGGCCCGGCCGCGCTGCTGCTCAGCGTCGCCGGGACGGTCGCCGCCCCGAACGGCTGGGCCTGGCCCTGGCTGCTGGCCGCCCTGCCGGCTGTGCTCGGTGCGGGGGCCGGGCTGGTGCCGCTGATGTCGCTGCTCGGCCCGGCACCGTTCCCGGACCGGCCGGGCGGCAACCCGCTGGACGGGTTCAGCGACGAGAGCGGCGACCAGGTCCGGATGCAGAGCCTCGCCGTCCTGCTGCTCCAGCTGTTCGCCGCGCTGCCGGCCACCGGCGTGGTGCTGGCCGGGACGCTGCTGCACTGCGCGCCGCTGCGCTGGGGCGGGACGGCGGTCGGCCTGGCCACCGGGCTGCTGTACGCCTGGTGGATGGGCCGGGCGGCCCGGCACCGGCTGGAGACGCGCGGGCCGGAACTGCTGGACGTGATGCGCAAGGGCGTCCGTCGGGCGGCCGGGTCCGCGGACCGCTCGCCGGAGGAGCAGGACCTGCTGGACCGCCTCTCCCGCCGCCGGACCGCGGCCGCCGGGCTGCTGGTCACGGCCGGGGTGCTGAGCACGGCCCCGCAGGGCGGGGTGGCGCTGGCCCTGTCGCTGCTCGCGCCGGCCGATCGGAGCTGGTTCCTGGCCCTGTACCTGCCGCCCGCCTGGCAGGTGCCGGTCGCGTCGGGGTTCATCCTGCTGGGGACGGGGTGCTTCGTGGGGGTGTACCGGCTGATCCGGGCCAAGCAGGCGGCCGAGCGGGCAACCGGCGGGTGAGCCGGGCCGGTTGCCGGGCTGCCATCATGATCGTCCAGCACAGCACAGCACAGCACAGCACAGCAGGGCACAGCACAGAACCGTCGAGCCGACCGGAGGCCCACCCCGTGAGCACCCCGCAGTCCCGAGGCGCCGAGGCGCTGCGCACCGCCCTCCGGGCGCTCGGCCGCCTCGCCGTCTTCACCCTGCTGATCCCGGTCGGCGCCGTGCTGGCCGTGCTCTTCCTGGTCTCGTTCCTGCTCTGGGTCGGTGCCGGGATGGTCCCGCTGTTCCCGGTGACGACCCGGGTGGTCCGCTCCGCCGCCACGGCCGCCCGCTGGGCCTCCGGCCACTGGTCGCAGGTGCCCGTACCGGTGCCGTACGTGCCGCGCCCGGCGCTGGAACGCACCCTGCACGGCTGGTTCTGGACCGGCCACGACTACCACAAGAACCGCTGGTTCGCGGGCTTCGCACTCAAGCTCCGCTGGCTCTGGAACGACCCGGCGACCTGGCGGGACGCCGGCTGGCTGCTGGTCGACCCGCTGATCGGCGGCGGCATCGCGGCCACGCCCGTCCTGCTGACCGGCTACGGCCTGTACGGGCTGGCGCAGCCCGTACTGCCCGAACCCGGCCCCGGCTACGGCCTGTTGCCGCTGCCCGGGCTGCTCGGACCGCTGCTCGGCCTGGTCCTGGTGTCCGCCGGTCTCGCCCTCGCCGGGCCCGCGCTGCACCTGCACGGCCGGTGGACCCGCTCCCTGCTCGGCCCCACCGAGCGCTCCCGGCTGGCCCATCGGGTCGAGCAGCTCACCGAGATCCGGCTGGACGCCACCGAGGCCCAGGCCGCCGAGCTGCGCCGGATCGAACGGGACCTGCACGACGGCGCCCAGGCCCGGCTGGTCGCCGTCAGCCTGCGGCTCGGCGCGGTGGTACCGCTGATCGACCGGGACCCGGAGAAGGCGAAGCAGGTGGTGACGGACGCTCAGGAGAACGTCACCCAGGCCCTGCAGGAGCTGCGCGACCTGGTGCGCGGCATCCACCCGCCGGTGCTCGCCGAGCGCGGCCTCGCCGAAGGGATCCGGGCGCTCGCGCTGGACGTGCCGTTGAAGGTCGAGGTCCGGGCCGAACTGCCCGGCCGGGCCGAGGCGCCGGTGGAGTCGGCGGTGTACTTCGCGGTCAGCGAGGCGCTCACCAACGCGGTCAAGCACGGCGACGCCCGGCACGCCACGGTGGAACTCACCCACGCCGCCGGACTGCTGCGCGCCGAGGTCGCCGACGACGGCCGGGGCGGCGCCGACCCGGAGGGCGGCAGCGGCCTGCGGGGCATCCAGCGCAGGCTGGCGGTGTTCGACGGTACGCTCACGCTGACCAGCCCCCCGGGGGGCCCGACCAGGCTGATCATGGAGCTGCCGTGCGTGTTGTCCTCGCCGAGGACCTCGTCCTGCTGAGGGACGGACTCGAACTCCTGCTGAGCGCCCACGGCCACGACATCGTCGCCGCCGTGGAGAGCGGGCCGGAACTGTCCGCCGCGCTGGCAGAGTACCGCCCCGACATCGCCGTGGTCGACGTCCGGCTGCCCCCCACCTACTCCGACGAGGGCCTCCAGGCCGCGCTGGCGGCCCGCCGGGAACAGCCCGGCCTACCGGTGCTGGTGCTCTCCCAGCACGTCGAGCAGCTCTACGCCCGGGAGCTGATCGCCGACGGCGCGGGCGGCGTCGGCTACCTGCTCAAGGACCGGGTCTCCAAGGCCGACCAGTTCGTGGACGCCGTCCACACCGTCGCGGCCGGCGGCACCGTCATGGACCCCCAGGTCATCACCCGCCTGCTGGCCCGCAACGCCTACGACGAGCCGCTCGCGATGCTGACCCCGCGCGAACGCGACGTGCTCGCGATGATGGCCGAGGGCCGCTCCAACGCCGCGATCGCCCAGCGGCTCCACTTCAGCGAGGGCGCGGTCAGCAAGCACACCTCCAACATCTTCGCCAAGCTCGGCCTCGGCGCCTCCGACGACGACAACCGCCGCGTCCTGGCCGTACTCGCCTACCTGAACGGAACCCGCCCGGAGTAGCCCACACAAGGTCGCCGGGCCCGCCTTCCGGTCCAGGGGCCGGGCGCAGAAGGTCGGGCCGGCCTCTGACGGGGGGCTCTCTGCCGTTGGACGTGGGAAGTCGGCGGGCCCGACCTCTGAGGTCGGGGGGCCGGCTGGGTGGGCACAGAAAGTCGGCGGGCCCGACTTCTGGTGCGCGGCCGGGTTGGCCCGGCGGGGCCGGAGGGTTGGTTGGGCTGGCGTTCTGCTGTTGGGCACGGAAAGTCGGTGGGGTCGACTTCTGGTGCGGGGCCCTTGTGTCGCTGGGCGTGGGATGTCGGCGGGGTGGCCTCTGATGGGGGTTCTCTGCTGTTGGGCGTGGGAAGTCGGCGGGCCCGACCTCTGAGGTCGGGGGGCCGGTTGGGTGGGCACAGAAAGTCGGCGGGCCCGACTTCTGGTGCGGGGCCAGGTTGGCCCGGCGGAGCCGGAGGGCCGCCCGGGCTGGCTGCTGGGGCGGGTCTTCCTGCTGTTGGGCGTGGGAAGTCGGCGGGGCCGACTTCTGAGGTCGAGGGCCGGGGGTGGGCACGGAAAGTCGGTGGAGTCGACTTTTGGTGCGGGGCCAGGTTGGCCCGGCGGGGGTGGAAGGTCGCCCGGGCTGGCTGGTGGGGCGGGCGTTCTGCCTTTGGGCACGGAAAGTCGGCGGGCCCGACTTCTCGTGCGGGGTCAGGTTGGCCCGGCGGAGCCGGAGGGCCGCCCGGGCTGACTGCTGGGGCGGGTCTTCCTGCCGTTGAGCGTGGGAAGTCGGCGGGCCCGACTTCTGGGGTCGGGGGCCGGTTGGGTGGGCACAGAAAGGCGGCGGGGTCGACTTCTGGTGTCGGGCCGGGTTGGCCTGGCGGGGCCGGAGGGTTGGTTGGGCTGGCGTTCTGCTGTTGGGCGTGAGAAGTCGGTGGGGTCGACCTTTGGTGCGGGGCGCTTCTGTCGCTGGGCGCGGGAGGTCGGCGGGCTGGCCTGTGGGTGGGCCTTCGTGCCGTTGGGCCTGGAGGTCGGCGGGGCTGACTTCTGGGGTCGGGGGCCGGTGGGGTGGGCACGGAAAGTCGGCGGGGTCGACTTCTGGTGTGGGGCGGTGGGGGTGGTTGCTGGGGGTGGGGGTGGGGCGGGCGTCGGTACGATCGCCGTATGGGTGGTGCGAAGGACGAGGCCTGGGACGCGGATGCGGCCGAGCGGGCGGTGGCGGTGCTGAAGGCGGTGGCCGATCCGTCGCGGTACCGGCTGCTGTGGGCGTTGAGCCGCCGGGAGCTGCCGGTCAGCGAGCTGGCCGAGCTGTTGGGTGCGCACGTGGCGGCCACCTCGCAGCACCTGGCGAAGCTGCGGGCGGCGGGGCTGGTGGTGGCCCGCCGGGAAGGGACGCGGATCTTCTACCGCGCCACCGAGGTGCGCGGGCTGCTGATCGAGGCCGCCGTGATCGCCAACGACCTGCCGGACCGCAGCGGTGGTGACGGCCGTGGTGGTGACGGTGGCGCGGCCCCGGCCGCCGACACGGCGGAGCAGCCCTTCGCCCGGGCCGCCCGCGCCGCCCGCGCCGTCCGGGGGGTGCGCCGCCGCCCGGCGACCGGCCCGACGGGCTGAGCCGGGGCCCTTCCCGTCCTACGACCTGCCCTACGACCCGTCCTCGCCGCCGCCGTTGCGGATGACCTGGGCGCGGCGGAACAGTTCGTCGGTCTCGGCCGCCAGCACCCCGCCGAGCAGCAGCTGCGGGTGGTAGAAGGACCCGGCGGCCTTGGCCACGGCGACGGCGGACAGGTCGATCTGGTCGAGGCCGGTGCGGCGCAGCCCCTCGATCGAGGTCGCCCACACGACCTGCCCGATCCCGGCCCAGGCGCAGGCGCTCATGCACATCGGGCAGGGCTCGGCGGTGGTGTACAGGGCGGTGCCGCCCCATTCGGGGCTGCCGTAGGGCTGCCCGTAGTCGTCGATGGCGACCATCTCGCCGTGCTGGGTCGGGGTGTCCGCTGAGGCGGTGCCCCGGGCCACCACCCGGCCCGAGCGGACGATCACCGCCCCGAAGGGGTAGCGCTGGTTCCTGCGCCCCTCCTCGATCGCCGCCGCCATGAAGCGCTCGTGGTCCTGCGGCGCAGCGGCGGCCGCGACCGGCGCCGAGTACGGCGCGAGCCCCACCGCGCCGACCGCGCCTGCCGCGCCGACCGCGCCCAGGAAGTGACGCCTGATCAGTGTCAAGGTGTGCTCCATCCGGTCGACGTAAGGGAGTTCCACGGCATTACACGGCATTGTCCCCGCCCTACGCCTCCTCCGACCGGTATTCCTGCCGGGCCGCGTCGTAGCCGAACAGGCCCGCGTAGCGGCCCCAGTCGGTGGCGGTCTCCAGCTGCCGGTCGACCTGTTCGCTGGTGTAGTGGTGGGCGAGGAGGTCGCGGAAGAAGCCGGCGCGGACGGTGGCGCCGGGTGCGCCGCCGAGGCTGTTGGCGATCAGCTTGACCAGGGGGACGTCGAGGGCGGCGTCGGCGAAGAGGGCGCGGGAGTCCTGGACGTCGGCGCGGGCGAAGGCGGTGCCGTCCTCGGTGAGCAGGAGGTCGTCGCCGTGGATCTCGGCGAAGCCGAGCAGGTCGAGGGCGTCGACCTGGGGGAGCATGTCGTCGATGTCGAGGCCGAGTTGGTCGGCGAGGTCGGCGAGGTCGCAGCGGCCGGCGCGGTGGGCGATCATCTCGGCGAGGCCGGAGAGGCCGTCCACGCTGGCGCTGGGCAGCGGGGTGTTGGCGACGGTCCGGCGGTCAGGGCGCTCCGGGTCGACTCGGTCCGAGTCGGGGCCGTCCGGTCCGGTGGGTCCCGGCTCGGTACGGCCGGGTTCGGGCCGGCCGGCGGCCCGGGGGTCCTTGGGCCGGCCGGTCATGATCCGGTAGACCCGGTCGACGAGTTCGTCGAAGGCGGCGGAGTCGCGGTCGCGCGGCCGTTCCAGGTCGACCTCGACGGTCTCCCGGATGGTGCCGTACGGGCGGGAGCCGAGGACGACGACGCGGTCGGCCATCAGCACCGCCTCCTCGATGTTGTGGGTGACCAGGACGACGGCGCGGGTGGGGAACTGTCCGGAGTCCCACAGTTCCATGAGTTCGCCGCGCAGGTTCTCGGCGGTGAGCACGTCGAGCGCGGAGAACGGTTCGTCCATCATCAGCACGTCGGGTTCGACGACCAGGGCCCGGGCGAAGCCGACGCGCTGGCGCATGCCGCCGGAGAGCTCCTTGGGGTAGGCGTTCTCGAAGCCGGTCAGGCCGATCAGGTCGATGGCCTGGTCGGCGGCCCGGGCGCGCTCGCGCGGGGGCACCCCACGGGCCTCCAGGCCGAGTTCGACGTTCTGCCGGACGGTCAGCCAGGGCAGCAGGGCGAAGGTCTGGAAGACGAGCGCGGTGCCGGGGTTGGCGCCGGTGAGGGGGGTGCCGCGGTAGCGGACGGTGCCGGAGCTGGGCGGCAGCAGGCCGGCCAGGCAGCGCAGCAGGGTGGACTTGCCGGAGCCGGAGCGGCCGAGCAGGGCGACGATCTCGCCGGCCCGGACGGTGAGGTCGATCCCGGAGAGCACCGGGAGTTCGCCGTCGGCGCCGGCGTACGACTTGGTGAGGCCGACGGTCTCCAGCAGGATCGCGCCGTCCGCCACGGCGGGCTGGGCGACGGCGACCGCGGGGGCGGGGGCGGGGCGGGAGGAGAACGGGAAGCGCATCGGGGGGAACCTCACTGGAGCGAGTAGCGGCGTTCGGCCAGCCGGTACAACCGGCGCCAGACCAGGCGGTTGAGGGCGACGACGTACAGGCTCATCACCGCGACCCCGGCGAGCAGGTGCGGGTGGTCGCCGCGTTCGGTGGCGCGGGCGATGTACGCGCCGAGGCCGGTGGCGGTGAGGGTGGTGCCGCCGAAGGCGACCACCTCGGAGACGATGGAGGCGTTCCAGGCGCCGCCGGAGGCGGTGATGCCGCCGGTGACGTACGCCGGGAAGATCCCGGGGGCGATCAGCCGCCGCCAGCGTTGCAGGCCGCGCACGCCGAGGTTGTCCATGGCCTCGCGCAGGTCGCTCGGGATGGCCATGGCACCGGCGATGGCGTTGAACAGGATGTACCACTGGGCGCCGAGGGCCATCAGCAGCACGCCGCCGAGGTCGATCGACAGGCCGGTGCGCAGCAGCAGCCAGACCACCAGCGGGAAAAGGAAGTTGGCGGGGAAGCTGGCGAGCACCTGGACCAGGGGCTGGGCGATCCTGGTCAGTCGGGGGGAGAAGCCGATCCGCACGCCGATCGGCACCCAGACGACGGTGGCGACCGCGACCAGCACCACGACCCGGGCCAGGGTGGCGAGGCCGAGCAGCAGGGGCTCGCCGAAGACGCCGAGGCCGGTGGTTCCGGCGAGGTAGCGGCCGAGGTCGACCAGGCCCCAGAGCACGATGCCGCCGGAGACGGCGGCGAACAGGAGGTCGCCGGTGCGCTGCCGGGCGCGGCTGACGGCGAGCGGCCGGTCGTCGGTGCCGAAGACCCGTCCGGCCCGGTTCAGGGCCCGGCCGAGCGGGCGCAGCACCCGGCCGAGCAGGCGGGGCAGCCGGGAGCGGCGCAGCAGGGCGAGTACGACGGAGCGTTGCACCTCGGTGGCCTCGGACTGCTCGTTCTTGAAGCGTTCGGCCCAGGCGGTGAGCGGCCGCCAGAACAGGAAGTTCACGCCGAGGACCAGGACGGCCATGGTGGCGATCGCCCAGCCGACCCGGCCGAGGTCGCCGGCGGCGATGGCGGCGCCCGCGTAGGAGCCGACCCCGGGCAGGGCGTAGCGCTGGTTGTCGACGCTGATCGCCTCGGAGGCGACCAGGAAGAACCAGCCGCCGCCGAAGCTGAGCATGCCGTTCCAGACCAGGCCGATCATGCCGGAGGGCAGTTCGACCTTCCAGAAGCGCATCCACCGGCCGAACCGGAAGGAGCGGGACAGCTCGTCGAGTTCGCGCGGCAGCGCGACCAGCGAGTGGTAGAAGCCGAAGGTCATGTTCCACGCCTGGGACGTGAAGATGGCGAACACGGCCGCGCACTCCAGGCCGAGTTCGGAGCCGGGGAACAGGGCGAGGAAGCCGGTGACGGCCACGGTCAGGAAGGCGAGCACCGGCACCGACTGGAGGATGTCCAGCGCGGGGATCAGCACCCGTTCCAGCCGGCGGCTGCGGGCGGCGGCGTAGGCGTAGCCGAAGGTGAAGCCGATCGAGAGGACCAGCGCGGCGAACATCCGCAGCAGCGAGCGCGCCGCGTCGTAGGGCAGCCGGACCGGGTCGGTGTCCACGGCGGCGTCGCGCGCGGTGGAGAACCGTACGGTGGTGCCCTGTCCGACCCGCAGGGCGAGGTAGAGCAGGACCAGGACGGCCGCGGCCACGACCACGTCCGCCCAGCCCGCCCGGGCCAGGCGGCTCGTCCGGGGCGGCAGTGGGCCCCGGGGCGGGCCCGGGGCGGACTTCGGGAGGGACGGGAAGGACATGGCGGGGACCTCCGGCGCGCAAACCCGGGCAGTCTGCTCCCTTCTGACGTCCGTACGCAAATGAACCCGTGTGCCGGCCCGCCGCTCAGGCGGCCCGCTCCTCGGCGCGCAGCAGGGCCTCGCTGCCGGGCGGCGCGGAGAGCTGGACGTGGTCGAGAGCCGTGATCACTGCGGCCTCCTATCGGGTCTGCTGCCGGGCGGCGGTGACCAGCAGCCGGGCGGTCGGGGTGGGCAGGCCGAGGTGGTCGGCGATCCACTGGGGGTCGTGCCCGTGGGTGGCGAACACCCAGGCGGTGTAGAGCCGGTTGAGGCCGGGGGCGTCGGGGCCGAGCAGGAGCGGGCGGACCTGCTCCATCGGGAAGCCCTCCAGCGAGCGGGCGCTGAACCACTGGGCGTCGTCCTCCCCGAGGGCACCGGCGCGGCCGGTGGGCGGCCGGCCCGCCCGCTGCCGGCTGTGGGCCAGCAGCAGGGCGAGCAGCAGCCCGACGGCGGAGCCGCCGATGAGCACGCCGGAGAGGAACAGGCGCAGCGGGGCCGGGGCGACGCCGAGGGCGGCGACCTGGAGGGCCAGGAGGAGCATGGCGACACAGAGCGCCGTACCTCGGCCGGTCCAGGGGAACAGGGCGGTTCTGGTCATGCGGTGTCCTCCTCCGGTGGTGTCGGCGGTGCTGCGGCGGGGCCGGCCTCAGGCGGCGCGGACCAGCCGGGGGTCGTACTTGTAGCCGATCTGGCGGACGGTGGCGATCGCCTCCCGGTGGCCGGGGCCGAGCTTGCGGCGGATCCGGGCGATGTGGGTGGCGATGGTGCGGGTGTCGCCGGTGTCGGGCCGGCCCCAGACGGACTCCATCAGCTGGCGGCGGGAGTGCACCCGCAGCGGGTTGCCGACCAGGTGGGCGAGCAGCTCGAACTCCAGGTAGGGAAGGTCGAGTTGATGGCCGTCGACGGTGACGGTGCGCTGCTCCGGGTCGACCACCAGGCCGGGGTCCGGGCTGGGGACGGGCCGTGGGGCCGGGGCGGGGGCGGCGGTGGTGTGGTCCGAGAAGATGGCGTCGAGCCTGCGGTAGCGCACGGCCATGGCGGATGCTCCTTCGTCGGGTCGAAGTGAGAGTCGAAGTGAGAGTCGAAGTGAGAGTCGAAGTGAGAGTCGAAGTGAGAGGGGGGGAGGAGAGTCGGTGGGGTGGCTCAGGTCAGTGGTTCAGCGCGGTCTGCACGATCTTGACGATCACCATCACCATCGCGACCAGCAGGTAGGCCCGCAGGGCGCCCATGCCGATCTTGCGGGCGGTGGACATCACCGGCTTCTCCAGGGTTTCCAGCGGGGGCATCCGCCAGTTCTCCCGGCCGGTGCGGTCGATCGGGTCCTCCTTGGTGCCGCGGCGGCCGGAGAGGAAGGAGTACCCGGCGACCAGGACGCCCGCCACCCCGCAGCCGGCCATGATCCGCAGGATCGCGTCCGAGCTGATCTCCGGCCAGACGACGGCCGCGGTGAGGATCAGCGAGAGGGTGACCAGGATGCCGACCACGGCGGCGGTGAAGGCGTTGGTCCTGGGACCGTTCACCCAGGGGCCGAGCACGGCCTTGTCGTTGCAGAGCAGCAGCAGGAAGACGGTGGCGGAGGGCAGCAGCACCCCGGCCAGCACCTGGACGAACTGGGTCATCAGGCCCTGCAGGTACCCGGTGGACAGCAGGGTGATGGCGGCCGCCGCGATCACCAGGCCCGCGTAGACGCCGTAGAAGCCCTTGGCGCCCTTGACCCCGCGGTGCAGGGAGTGCTTGATGCCGAGGACGTCGCCGATGGCGTAGGCGGTGGAGAGCGAGACGGCGAAGGCGCCGATGATCGAGGCGTCCAGCAGGGCGATCGCGAACAGCACGCCCGCCAGGTGGCCGGCCTTGTCCTCGATGCCCTTGGCGACGGCACCGGCGTCGGAGAACTGGCCGAAGCCGTCGGTGCCGGCGAAGGCGGCGGCGGTGAAGCCCATCATGGCGGCGGCGCCGATGATCACGATCGCGATGCCGATCCAGAGGTCGGCCTTCTCGTACTTCATGAAGCGCGGGGTGATCCGCTTGTCGATGACGTACGACTGCTGGAAGAACAGCTGCCAGGGGGCGACGGTGGTGCCGACGATCGAGATGATGACCAGCATGACCGCGGCCAACTCGCCCGCGCCGCCCGGCATCTGCGGCACCACGAAGTCGTGGGCCAACTGCGAGGTCTTCGGGTGGACCATGAAGTAGATCGGCACCAGCAGCAGCGAGCCGACGCACAGGGTCACCGCGACCCGCTCGAAGCGCTGGAAGGAACCGGTGAAGGCCGAGGCGATGATGATCGCCGCCGCCAGCACCACCGAGGCGACCTTGGGCAGGCCCAGGTAGCCGGCCGCGAGCGTGACGCCGATGAACTCGGTGACCAGGGTGAGGGCGTTGAGCAGGAAGAGGTCGATGACGCTGAACGCGCCCCAGAACTTGCCGAACCGCTCCAGGATCAGCCGGGCGTGGCCGACGCCGGTGACCGCGCCCAGGCGCAGCACCATCTCCTGGTTGACGTACAGCACGGGCACCAGCATCAGCAGTGTCCACAGCAGTTGGGTGCCGTAGTTCTGGCCGGCCTGGCCGTAGGTGGAGAAGGCACCGGCGTCGTTGTCGCCGACCATCACGATCAGGCCGGGGCCGACGATCGCCAGCAGGGTCCTGAGTCTCGCCGACAGGCCGTGGCGCGGTGCGTCGTCGTCGAGGCGGATGGTGCCGAGCGCACCCTTGATGTCGCCGACGTGGGCGTCGTCCAGCACGGCCGAACGCGGCTGCGGGACTGTGGAGTTGAGTGTGGCGTTGGTGGTCATGACGTTCCTCCCGTGGACCCCGGGACAGGCGGGGTGATGGGGGCGCGCAGCAGTGACTCCCCTGCGTGCGGGCACGGCGAAGCCGCGTGCGGGGGTGAGCAGTGCGGACGTGTCGTCGGACGCAGTGCTGACGCACCGTCTGATGTGCGCGCAGGGAAGGTTGTTACCGCATGCCGGAGGTGTACGAGGACAGGCGGGGGCGGGGGCTACTGTGGCCCGGACTACTGCAGTCCATGTCTCTCGCCTCCTCCCGGTCGGCGCACCCCGTGGTGCGTGTCATCGACGCGGCAAGGAGCTCGCCGGCGCGCGGAACGGCCACCGGTTCACCCCAACTCGTCAGAGCTTTGGCACTCCACGGCGTGTCCGACCCGCCCGGGCCGGAAGCCACTTCGGATCAACCCTTAGGTCGGGAAGATCTGTCCTAACCCTGGGCGTCTCTCGACGTCGTCGGATCAGTGGCCTGTGTCCGTGAAGAAGCCTCACCGAACGAGGTGCCTTCTTCAAACCTCCAGAAGCATAGACCGGCGGGAGCGCGATACTTGCGCACTTGGTAGAACCTTTACCTTTGCCGAGGCGTGACAGCCGTCCGGGTGACGCGGGTTTGGGCGCCACGTGACGACGGAACGACTTCCCGCCGGATCCGTACCCGCACACGCAGCTGAGGGGTGGCATGGCGACCGCAGGCTCCCAGACCGCAGGACCTCCGGGGGCTCCCCGGCGAGCGAAGGCGCTGGCGCTCGCCCGGCGCCCGAAGCTCTGGCTCTTCCCCGGCGTGCTGTGCGTCCTGGTGGCCGCACTGCTCTCGCTGCTCTACCTGGGCGGCATCGTCAACCCGAGCGGTCACCTGCACCGGCTGCCGATCGCCCTGGTGAACGCCGACCAGGCCCCGCCCCCGCCCGGCCAGCCGGTCAACCTCGGCACCCAGCTGGCCCGCGCCGTGGTGGCCGGGACCCCGGACGACACCGTCCACTGGCGCCAGACCGACGACGCGGGCGCCCGCGACCTGCTCGCCGCCGGCAAGGTCTACGGCGTGCTGCTCGTCCCCGCCGACTTCACCGCCACCGTCACCGCGCTCGCCACCGGCGGGGCCACCCACCGGCCCACCCTCACCGTCCTCACCAACCCCGGCCTGGGTAGCCTCGGCTCCTCGATCGCCGCCCAGATCGCCCAGAACGCCGCCCACCAGGCCTCGGTCGCGGCCGGGCAGCGGCTGCTGGCCGCCGTACCGGCCCAGGGCGGCCCGGGCACCCAGGGCCCGGACACCGGCGCCACCGCCCGACTGCTGCTCGCCGACCCGTTCGCCGTCACCACCCAGGTCGGCCACCCGATCGGCAGCCACAGCGGCCTCGGGCTGAGCGCCTTCTACTTCACCCTGCTCGCCGTGCTGACCGGCTTCATCGGCGGCAACATCATCCACAACGGCGTCGACACCGCGCTCGGCTACAGCGACAGCGAGATCGGCCCCTGGCACACCCGCCGCCCGACCGTCCCGATCAGCCGCACCCAGACCCTGCTGCTCAAGATGCTGATGACCGCCGGGATCATGCTGGTCACCACCTCCCTGGTGCTGCTCTGCGCGGTCGGGATCCTCGGCATGGACGCCCCGCACCAGGCGCTGCTCTGGGTGTTCGCCTACTGCGCCAGCCTGGCCGTCGGCCTCGGCGTGCAGGCGATCAACGCCGCGTTCGGCGGGATCGGGCAGCTGGTGTCCATGTTCGTGTTCATCGCGCTCGCCCTGCCGTCCTCCGGGGCGACCGTCCCGCTCCAGGCGGTGCCCGGCTTCTACCGCTTCCTGGCCGTCTTCGAGCCGATGCGGCAGCTGAGCGACGGCATCCGGGCGATCCTCTTCTTCGACGCCCGCTCGGACGCCGGGCTGGCCCGCGGCTGGGTCATGATCGCCGTCGGGGCGGCGCTGGCCCTGGCCTTCGGCTTCGGGATGACCCGCTACTACGACCGCAAGGGCCTGCACCGCTGGACGCCCCAGCCCTCGGAGTAGCCACTCCTCGGGCCCGGTGACGGTCAGGCCTTGGTGACGGTCAGGCCTTGGTGACGGTCAGGCCTTGGTGACGGTCAGGCCTTGGTGACGGTCAGGCCCTGGTGACGGTCACCTTGAGGTGCTTCATGATCGGCTGGTCGCTCTGGGTGCTGTGGTCGCCGATCGCGCACAGCACGTTCAGCTCCGGCATGTAGCCGGCCGCGCAGCCGCGCGGGATGTCGTACGGGACGGCCAGGTAGCCGTGCACCGAGCGGGTGGAGCCGTCCCGGGCGGTGCTGGTGATGTCCACCGGGTCGAACTCGGCGATGCCGCGCTCGCGCATGTCGTCCGGGTTGAGGAAGACCAGGGTGCGCAGGTTCTGCACGCCCCGGTAGCGGTCGTTGTCCGAGTAGATGGTGGTGTTCCACTGGTCGTGCGAGCGCATCGTGCCGAGCGCCAGGGTGCCCGGCGCGGGGACGACGTCGGGCAGCGGGGCGGCGGAGAACTCGGCCTTGCCGGAGGGGGTGAGGAAGACCAGCTCGCGGGCGGGCTGCTTGATCCGGAAGCCCAGCGGCAGCCGCACCCGGCGGTTGAAGTCCTCGAAGCCGTCCAGCACTTCGGCCATGGTGTCGCGGATCCGGTCGTAGTCCTCGATGTACCACTCCCACGGGGTGGGGCTGTCCGGCAGGGCCGCGCGGGCCATCCCGGCGACGATCGCGGGCTCGGAGAGCAGGTGCGGCGAGGCCGGGCGCTTCATTCCGACCGACAGGTGCACCATGCTCATCGAGTCCTCGACCGAGGTGGACTGCACCCCGGCGCGCTGGTGGTCCTTCTCGGTCCGCCCCAGGCACGGCAGGATCAGCGCCCGGCGGCCGTGCACCAGGTGGCTGCGGTTCAGCTTGGTGCTCACCTGGACGGTCAACTCGCAGGCGCGCAGGGCCTGGTAGGTGTAGGGGGAGTCCGGGGCGGCGAGCGCGAAGTTGCCGCCCATGCCGACGAAGACGGTCACCTCGCCGCGCCGCATCGCCTCGATCGTCCCGACCGTGTCCAGGCCGTGGGCGCGCGGCGGGTCGATCCGGCAGACCGCGCCGAGCCGGTCCAGGAAGGCGTCGGACGGCCGGTGGTCGATCCCGCAGGTGCGGTTGCCCTGGACGTTGCTGTGCCCGCGCACCGGCGAGGGCCCGGCCCCCTCCCGGCCCAGGTTGCCGCGCAGCAGCAGCAGGTTGACGATCTCCCGCACGGTGTCCACCCCGTGCTCGTGCTGGGTGACGCCCAGGCACCAGCTGAAGATCGAGCGGTCCGCCTCGCGGTAGACCCGCGCCGCCTTGAGGATCTCCGCCCGGGCCAGCCCGCTCTGGCGCTCCAGCTCCGCCCAGGGCGTCTCCTCGCAGACGCGCCGGTAGTCCGCGAACCCGCTGGTGTGCCGCTCGATGAACAGCCGGTCCAACGCCCCGTCGTCGGCCGCCGACTGCTCCAGGAGCGCCTTCGCCATGCCGCGCAGCAGCGCCATGTCGCCGCCGATCCGCGGCTGGAGGTTGAGCGTGCTGGTGCGGGTCGCCCGGTTCAGCGCCATGTCGGTGAAGTCGTGCGGGATGATCGTCCGGGTCGCCGCCGCCTCGACCAGCGGGTTGACGTGCACGATCTGCGCGCCGCGCTTGAAGGCCTCGGCAAGCGAGGTGAGCATCCGGGGCGCGTTGGAGGCCGCGTTGACGCCCAGGATGAACAGCGCGTCGGTGACCTCCCAGTCCTTGAGGTCGACCGTCCCCTTTCCGGTGCCCAGTGCCGCCTGGAGGGCCCGTCCGCTGGCCTCGTGGCACATGTTGGAGCAGTCGGGGAGGTTGTTGGTGCCCAGCTCGCGGGCCATCAGCTGGTACAGGAAGGTCGCCTCGTTGCCGAGCCGGCCGGAGGTGTAGAACGCCGCCCGGTTCGGGTCGTCCAGCCCCCGCAGGGTGCGGCCGACCAGGGCGAACGCGTCCTTCCAGCCGATCGGCACGTAGTGGTCGGTGTCCGGGTCGTAGACCATCGGCTCGGTGAGCCGGCCCTGGTCCTCCAGGGCGAAGTCGCTCCACCCGGACAGCTCGGTCACCGAGTGCGCGGCGAAGAACTCCCGGCCGACCCGCTTGCGGGTCATCTCCCAGGTGACGTGCTTGATGCCGTTCTCGCAGATGTCCAGGTGCAGGCCCTTGGTGTCGTCCGGCCAGGCGCAGCCCGGGCAGTCGAAGCCGGTGTTCTCGTGGTTCATCCGCATGACCGCGCGCGGGCCGTCCAGGTACGCCCCCTCGCGGGCCAGGAAGCGGGTGACGCTCTTCGCCGCGCCCCAGCCGGCGGCGGGGTGGTGGTACGGCGCGTAGCGGGGCGGCGCGGCGGGGGCGGGGCCGACCTCCTCCGGCTCGGGGCGGGCGCCGTCGACGGCATCGTCGGAGGTGGTCACGGTGGTCGCCTTCCGTCGCGCGGGTGGGGGCCTCACGGGCCCGGCTCGACGCTACGCCGGGCCGTCGGACCCCGCGCGTCGAACCGCTACGGCCCCCGCGCGTCGAACCGCTACCTCTCCGGCAGGGCGCCCAGCACCCCGGCCAGGTCCGTCCGCCGGGCCACCTCCAGCAGGGCGCGGGCCATCACCGACCCCGGCTCCCGGTCCGCGGTCACCAGCCCGATCGGCGTGCTGTGCACCGGCTCCACCAGCGGGACGGCCCGCATCCCGGGCGGCACGCCGAACACGTGCAGCCAGGCGTACGGCACCACGCTCGCCCAGTGGCCGGTGCGCACGTGCGCGAACAGCGAACCCACCGAGTCGGTCTCCACCCGGGGTGCCGGTGCCAGTCCGAGGCCCGCGAACACCGCGTCCAGCACCCGGCGGCCCTGCATGCCCGGGTGCAGCAGGCACAGCGGCAGCCGGGAGGCCTCCGTCCAGGTGGCGTGCGGCCGCCCGGCGAGACCGTCGGTGGGGCCGGTCAGCAGGACGTACCGCTCCTCGTAGAGCGGGAGGCTGCGCACGCCCTCGGCGCCCTGCTCCGGGAGGTAGCCGAGGCCCGCGTCGATCTCGAAGTTCCGTACCCGGCGCAGGAGTTCGTCGGCGGGCAGGTCGGTGGTCAGCTCCACGGCGGCCAGCGGGTGGGCGGTGCAGAACGGGCCGGTGAGCAGCGGGACGGCGCCCGAGGCGGTCGGCACCGAGCCGATCCGCAGCCGTCCGCTCAGCCCGGTGCGCAGCGCGTCCACCTCGTCCCGCAGGGCGTCCCGGTCGGCCAGGATGCGCTGCGCCCACCGTACGATCCGCTCGCCCTCGGGGGTCAGGCCCTGGTACGCCCGGCCGCGCCGCACCAGCAGCACCCCCAGTTCGTCCTCCAGCTTGCGCAGCGCCTCGGACAGCGCCGGCTGGGAGACCTGGCAGGCCTGGGCGGCGCGGGCGAAGTGCTGCTCGCGGGCGAGGGCGACCAGGTACTCGAGCTGGCGGAACAGCATCTACTCGGCCTCGGCGGCGGTCCCGGCCTCGGCCTCGGCGGCGGTCCCGGCCTCGGCCTCGGCCTCGGTGTCGTCGGGGAGTCCGGTCGGGTCGGTCAGGTCGGCCGGGTCGGTCAGGTCGATCCGGTCGGTGCGGGTGTACACGTTCATCGAGTCGCCGCGCAGGAAGCCGACCAGCGTCAGCCCGCTCTCCTCGGCCAGGTCCACCGCCAGCGAGGACGGCGCGGAGACGGCGGCGAGCGCCGGGATGCCGGCCATCACCGCCTTCTGCACCAGCTCGAAGGAGGCCCGGCCGCTGACCATCAGCACCGTGCCCCGGGCCGGCAGCAGGCCCTCGCGCAGCGCGTGGCCGACCACCTTGTCCACCGCGTTGTGCCGCCCCACGTCCTCGCGCAGGCAGAGCAGCCGGCCCTGCGCGTCGAACAGTCCGGCCGCGTGCAGGCCGCCGGTGCTGTCGAAGACCTTCTGGGCGGCGCGCAGCCGGTCGGGCAGCGCGGTCAGCAGTGCGGGGGTGATCCGCAGCCCGTCCGCCGCGACGCTCCACGGCGCGGTGGTGCGCACCGCGTCCAGGCTGGCCTTGCCGCACAGGCCGCAGGAGGAGGTGGTGTAGAAGTTGCGCTCCAGCGAGGCGTCCGGGGCCGGCACCCCGGCCGCGAGCGCCACGTCCACCACGTTGTAGGTGTTGCCGCCGTCGGCGGTGGCCCCGGCGCAGTAGCGGATCCCGGCCAGGTGGTCGGCGGCGTGCAGCACGCCCTCGCTGACCAGGAAGCCGGCCGCGAGGTCGAAGTCGCTGCCGGGGGTGCGCATGGTCACCGTCAGCGGACGGCCGCCGACCCGGATCTCCATCGGCTCCTCGGCGGCCAGGGTGTCGGGGCGGTGCGAGGGCACGCCCTTGCGCAGCCGCAGGACCCTGCGGGGTACGGTCACTCGGCCCATGGTCGTCGGCTCCTCGGGTGGGTCGCGGGTCGGCCTCGCGGTCGGTCAGGTCTGTACGGATGAATCCTCGCGCGTTTCCGGGCCGGGCGGGCTGCCGGGGTCGGGCAGGTGGCGGCGGCTGTGGACGCCGGTGACCGCCAGGCAGAGCAGGCCCACCCCGGCCATGCCGACCAGCAGCGCCGGGTAGGAGGCGCGCCCGGCCGTACCGGCCAGCAGCAGCGGGGTGAGGAAGCCGCTGGAGGTGGTGCTCTGGTAGAGCGCGGCGGACGTCGGTCCGGCGGGGCCGCGCCCGGCGTCGGCGCTCGGGGCGGTGAGGCGCTCCACCTCGTGCAGGCCCGCGCCGAGGGTCAGCCCGTACCCGGTGCCGAGCACGACCGCGGCGGCCAGCACCAGTCCCACCGAGTCGCGGTCGGCGGCCAGCGCGCCGAGCAGCAGTCCGGCGATCACCGTCGCCATCGCGGTGAGGGTGGCCCGGGCGCTGCCCGCGTCGTCCAGCCGGGCCGCGAAGGGCTGGGCGAGCACCCCCATGGCGAGCGTCAGGGCCGCCACCAGACCGCTGAACAGCGGTGCGTAGCCCGGCAGATGGTGGGCGACCAGCGGCGGCAGCACCACGTAGCCGACGGTCGCGGCGCCCAGTACGGCGGGGCTGGCGGGCAGCACGACGTAGCGGAACCGGGGGTGCCGCACGGCCGCGCGGTGGTGCTCCGAGGGCCGGGCCGGGCGGCGCACCGCGGCCGTGTCCGGGAGCCGGCCGGTGGCCCGCAGGACCAGCAGACAGGCCGCGGCGTGGGCGAGGCAGGGCACGGCCGTCGGATCGGGCAGCCACTCCGAGAGGACGCCGGAGGCCAGCGCACCGGCCGAGAAGCCGATCCCGGTGGCGTACATCGCGCGGCGCGCGGAGGCCACCGGGGACGTCCCGGGGCCGGAGAGCTCCCGGAGCCAGGTCGTCCCGGCCAGGAACACCAGCCCGGCCGCGAAGCCGGTCGCCAGCCGGGCGACGTACCCGGTCGGCTCGTCCGCCAGGGCCAGCAGCGCACTGGCGGCCGCCGACAGGGCGAGCCCGGCCCGCACCGTGCGCCGGCGCCCGTACCGGTCCGCGGCCGGGCCGCCCAGCAGCAGCCCGGGCACCAGCCCGACCAGGTACACCGAGAACATCGCGGCCAGCGACACCGGCGACCAGTCGGTGTGCACCCGGTAGACGCTCGCCAGCGCGGTGAACTGGTTCGCGCCCCAGGCGGCGACCGCCACGGCGGCCGCGGCCGGTGTCCAGCGGGCGGTGCGCACGTGCGGGGTCTCCTCGGACGGGTTCGCTCGGACGGGAATCCGGCGGCGGTGGGCCGCCCGTCCAGTGTCCTGTCCGGCATCGTCGCAGGTCAAAGAGGTGGTACCAGTCGTCCGATCGGCGCGGCCGATCGAACGGGACGGGCCCTGAGCCCCGGCTAGCCGCCGTCCCCCACCGCCAGCACGACCGCGCTCGCCGCGCCGCCGGGTGTCTCGTAGCTCACCGTCTCCCCGGCGTGGCGGCCCAGCAGCGCCTTCCCGAGCGGGCTGTCGTACGTCACCAGGGTCAGCTCGCGCTCCTCGGCCAGCTCGGAGATCTCGACGGTCTCCTCCTCGCCGTCCGAGAACCGCACGGTGACCGTCGAGCCCACCCCGATCACGTCCGTGGACGGCGGCCCGGCCGCCTCGGCCTCCCGCAGCCGCCCCTCCAGCACGGCGATCCGCCGGTCCAGCCGCGTCACGTCCGAAGCCCGCTGCAACTCGTCCGCCGCGTCGGCGCGGTCCCCCACCGGATCCTCCCCGCGCAGGGTCGCCGCCACCTCCCCCCGCTCCGCCCGCAGCTGCGCCAACTCCTCCTGCACGGCACGCAGCCCCTCGGCACTGATCGGTTCCGGCCCACCGCTCATCGCACGCTCCCGGGTCTCTGAGGGAACACCCAAACACCGGTCGCCTCTCATTACCCCACCCCGCCGAACCCCCGGCAAATCCTCGGCCGGGCCGTGCGTCAGCGGGCGAGCGGCTCCGCCCGGGCGAGCGGCTCGGCCAGTGCGACCGGTTCGGCCCGGGCCACCGGTTCGGCCAGGGCGGCCGGTTCGGCCCGGGCGGCCGGTTCGGCCGGGACGACCGGTTCGAGGAAGCGGCTGGGGGCGCCGTGCCAGGAGACGGAGAGGGCCTCGCGGGCGCGGGTGCAGGCCACGAACAGCAGGTTCAGCTCCCCGTTGAGGTCCTCCCGGTGCTGCTGCGGGTCGGTGTCCTCCGGGGTGAGCGCGTTGCCGTTGGGCACCATGGCGTCGCCGACGCCGACCACGGCGACGCAGCGGAACTCCAGCCCCTTCATCCGGTGCATGGTGCCGATCCGCACGCCGGGGGCCGGCGCGCTGCCGAGCAGGTGGGCCGGGGTGCCGGCCTGCTCCAGTGCCCGGGCCGTGTCGCGGCCGAGCTGGGCGGTGCGGGTGGCGACGCCGATGTCCTCCGGGCCGACCCCCGAGGCGGTCCACGCCGCGATGCGGGCGACCAGGGCCCGGAGCTCCTCGGCCTGGTCGGCGTGGCCGTGCGCCTCGGGCTGCGCGCCGTGCAGGGTCGAGTGGTAGCCGACCAGCGACTCCTCGCCGCCGTCCAGGTCGTCCGGCCGCTCGCCGGTGAGCAGCGAGGCGGCCCAGCTCAGGATCTCGTGCGTGGTGCGGTAGTTGACGCGCAGCCGGGAGGACCGGCCGACCACCTGGATGCCGAGCGAGCGCAGCGAGACCTTGTTGCCGTAGATCCGCTGGTGGGGGTCGCCGGCGAGGAACAGGTCGTCCGGTCCGGGGGCGGCGAGCGCGCGCAGGAAGCGCCACTGCGCGGGATGCAGGTCCTGCGCCTCGTCGACCACCACGTGCCGGAACGGGCGTTCGCCCCGTTCGTCGAGGGCCCGGGCGGCGTGCGCGCAGACCTGGAGGAAGGTCCGCTCCCCGCTCTGCCGCAGCTCCTCCTCGAACGCGGCCACCGTGCGCCACAGTTGGGCCCGTTGCAGCGGGCCGAGCGCGGTGCCCCGGCCGGTCCGCGGGGCCTTGAGGTACTGCTCCGGGCTCTCGATCGCCTGGGCCAGGACGACCTGGCGCCACTCCTGGTCCAGGAAGACGTCGGTGAAGTCGACCCCGAGCCGCTGCCCGACCCGGCGCCAACGGGCCAGCACCGCACGCTGGTTGAACAGGATCTTCAACGGGGCGCCGCCGAGCGAGCGGCGCAGCACCTCGTTCGCCAGGGCGTCGACGGTGACCACCCGGACCTTGGCCCGGATCCGCGCGTCGGTGATCAACAGGCCCAGGCAGCGCTCCAGTTCGGCGGCCAGGTCCTTGGTGTAGGTGGTGAGCAGCACCGACCCGTCGGGGGCGTCGGCGGGCAGCCGGCGGGCCAGGTGGTAGGCCCGGTGCAGGGCGACGACGGTCTTGCCCGTCCCGGGGCCGCCGGTGACCCGGGCCGGGCCCTGGTACGAACCCCGGTAGGCGATCCGGTACTGGGCCGGGTGCAGGAAGATCCGCCAGGCGTCGAAGGGGCGCTCCAGGATCTCCTGGAGCTCCTCGGGCCCGGACACCAGGGCGACCCGGCCGCGGGCGTGGGCCATCGCCGACACCAGTTCGTCCCCGGGCCGCCCGGTGCCCACCGGGTCCGCCGCCCGCGCGTACGCCTGGACGATCTCGCGGTCGATCTCGGCCGGTTCCATCCCGCTGGCCAGCCCGACCAGCACGTCGAACTGCTGCTCCGGCAGGACCCGGTGGAGCGCCTCCAGGTGCGCCTCGTCGGGCAGCAGCCGGATGATCGGCAGGATCTCCTCCTCGATGCCCAGGCTGCGCAGGACCTTGTCGGAGCGGTCGGCGAACAGCCGCTGGGGCTCGTCCGAGGCCCGGGCCCGCAGTGAGGCGGAGGCGCGCTCCAGGGCGACGTCGTTGCGGATCTCGACGCCCTGGGTGGCGGCGTTCACCGAGGCGCGGTGCTTGAGCGCCCAGTCGTTGGCCTTGTCGTGGGGGAGCACCTTGAGCAGCAGGTAGCCGTCGCCCCGGTCGGCCTTGAGGACGACCCCGCGCCAGAAGTCGGTGATCCGGATCGTCCGGATCCGCGGGTCCCGCTGGTGGGTGAGCTTCTCCAGGTGCGCGCCGGCGTGGGTGGCCCCGGTGAACTTCTCGAAGGTCTCGAAGACCCGCCGCTGCACCGAGCGCTCCAGCGCCGCGAACTCCATCAGGAAGTCCCGGTGCATCCCCAACGTCGCCACCCGGGCCCCCTCGCGCCTCGTCCGGATCTTCGATGCGCCCACTCTACTGGGGCACTTGGGGGTGGCGGTGATCACCTTCCGGGGCGGGGCGGTGGGGGAAAGCGCAGGTGGGAGCGGTGGGGTGGCGGGGCCGGGGAGGGACCGGCGGTCGGGCCGGAAGCGGGCGAAGCTACCATGTGGGCAACACCCTCAGCTCGAAAGATGGACTTGTGACTGTCAACGACGACGTGTTCACGGACTGGAAGAACCGCGAGGAGATCGCGGAGTCGATGATCCCGATCATCGGGCGACTGCACCGGGAGAAGGACGTCACCGTCCTGCTCCACAGCCGTTCCCTGGTGAACAAGTCGGTGGTCAGCATCCTCAAGACGCACCGCTTCGCCCGGCAGATAGCCGGCGAGGAGCTCTCGGTCACCGAGACGATGCCGTTCCTGGACGCGCTGACCACCCTGGACCTCGGCCCCTCGCAGATCGACCTGGCGATGCTCGCCTCGGCCTACCGGGCGGACGACCGGGGCCTGTCGGTGGCGGAGTTCACCGCTCAGGCCGTCGCCGGTGCCACCGGTGCGAACAAGCTGGAGCGCCGGTCCGCGCAGGACGTCGTGCTGTACGGGTTCGGCCGCATCGGCCGGCTGGTCGCGCGGCTGCTGATCGAGAAGGCCTCGGGCAACGGCCTGCGGCTCAAGGCCATCGTCGTGCGCAACGGCGGCGGCGACGACCTGGTCAAGCGCGCCTCGCTGCTGCGCCGGGACTCGATCCACGGCCAGTTCCAGGGCACGATCACCGTCGACGAGGCGAACAACAAGATCGTCGTCAACGGCAACGAGATCACGGTGATCTACTCCAACGACCCGAGCGAGGTCGACTACACGGAGTACGGGATCAAGGACGCGATCCTGATCGACAACACCGGTCGCTGGCGTGACCGCGAGGGCCTGTCCAAGCACCTGCGCCCCGGCATCGCCAAGGTCGTGCTGACCGCCCCGGGCAAGGGCGACGTGCCGAACATCGTGCACGGCGTCAACCACGACATGATCAAGCCGGACGAGCAGATCATCTCCTGCGCCTCCTGCACCACCAACGCGATCGTCCCGCCGCTCAAGGCGATGGAGGACGAGTACGGCGTCGTGCGCGGCCACGTCGAGACCGTCCACTCGTTCACCAACGACCAGAACCTGCTGGACAACTACCACAAGGCCGACCGTCGCGGCCGCTCGGCGCCGCTGAACATGGTGATCACCGAGACCGGTGCCGCCTCGGCCGTCGCCAAGGCGCTGCCGGACCTCAAGGCGAAGATCACCGGCAGCTCGATCCGGGTGCCCGTCCCGGACGTCTCCATCGCGATCCTGAACCTCCAGCTCAAGCGGGAGACCACCCGCGAGGAGGTCCTGGACCACCTGCGCGAGATCTCGCTGACCTCGCCGCTCAAGCGGCAGATCGACTTCACCGACTCGCCCGACGCGGTGTCCAGCGACTTCATCGGGTCGCGCCACGCCTCGATCGTGGACGCCGGTGCGACCAAGGTCGACGGCGACAACGCGATCCTCTACCTGTGGTACGACAACGAGTTCGGCTACTCGTGCCAGGTCGTCCGGGTCGTGCAGTACATCTCGGGTGTCGAGTACCCGACCTTCCCGGTGTCGGCGGGCTGATCCGTCGGGCGGGACCTCGCGGCGGGGCGGTGACCTTCGGGTCGCCGCCCCGCCGGCCTTTGGGGCCCGGTGCGGGGAGGGGCGGTCAGGCGCCGGCCAGGCCCGCGTCCGGGACCTTGCCCGACTGCGCCTGCTCGATGCGGTTGACCAGCATCACGGCGAACCGCCGGGCGGCGGGCAGGTCCACCGGCCCGCCCTCGGTGGTCACGCTCGCCACCACGGTGCCCGAGCGCACCACGATGCTCACCCCGTCACCGTCCGCCAGCGGCCCGACGAAGGCCTGGCTCTCGCTGCCCACCGCCGGAGCCTCGACCTTCTTGAACGGCCCGACCGGGTAGGAGGCGAACGTCTCCTTCGCCCGGTTCTTCGCGGCGTCCCGACTGGGCAGGGTCTCCACCAGGAAGCGGGTCACCAGGTCTCCCGAGGAGAACCGGACCGACGCGCTGAGCGGCTTGCCGCTGCACGGTGCCGAGGCCGTGCAGGTCACGGCGTGGTCGGCGGTGTCGACCTTGCGCTTCTCCTCCTGCCACCCGGCCATCGCCTTGGCGTCCGGCAGCACCTGCCCGACCACCTTGTCGTCCAGCAGCGGAGCCTCCAGGTCCGCGCTGGGCGCCGCCGCCGGCGGTGCCGTCACCCCGCCGCCCGCCCCGGCCGCGGGCGCCGAAGCCCCGGCGGCCCCACCGGGCGAGGGAGCCCCGGCCGTCGTCGCGGTGCCACCCGTCGCCGTACCACCGGGAGTCGGCGCCGCACCACTCGGGACGGCACCGCTCGCCACCGCCGAACCGGGCGCCGCCGCGGCCCCCTTGCCCGGCTCCGACCCTCCGGACGAACACCCCGCCAGCACGCCGGCCAACAGTCCGGCCGCCACCACGGCGGTGACCCGCCGACCACCCATCCCCATGCGCCCACTCCCTTACGGCTGTCCGTGACCCCTCAAGATAGCGACCGCCCTGCACACGAACCGCCCCGCCCCGGGCATCACCGGCCCGCCTCGGGGCTTACGGGCAGGGCCCGGGTCGCACGGGCAGGCCCCGGGTGTCACGGGCAGGCGGGCAGTTCGTGGAGGCCGAGGGCGAGCAGGGTGTCCAGGGCGCAGTGGGGCACCAGCCAGCCCGGGAGCGGGCCGGCCGGACCGGTCGCGGCGGCGCAGGCGACGGTGAGGGCGGCCTCGGCGGCGAGCAGGCCGTCGGCGAGGACGAAGGCGATGCCGTCCACCGCGTCCGGCCCGACCAGGATCCGGGCGTGCTCGATCCGGGCCCCGGCGGGCAGGCCGCGGGCCAGCCCGTCCCGGACGGCCTCGGGGGAGGGCGGGTGCGGGACCGGGCGGTCGGGGCGGTCGGGGGCGCGGAGGTGGAAGCGAATGGCGTGCACGTGACCCAGCCTGACGGATCGTCGACGCGGGCGGCACCGAGCCCGCTGTCAGAAAACTGTCAGGCAGCAATATGTCACCCGTTCCCGGGCTCCGCCGCCCCCGGCCCCGGGCCGCGCTGGGCTGGGCAAACGGATGTCGGTCGGCCGTGATATGTACTCACCTGGGGCGGTCACTGTGCGGCCGTGCGATAGATGCCGATGATGTTCGAGGGGGCCACACACATGCCGCTGTTCCGACGCCGCTCGGGCGGGGAGGGCGAGCCCGGCGCGCAGGACCGGGCCGGTCGCCGCGGGTTCGGGCTCGGGCTGGGCAGGCGGGCCGCCGAGGCGCCGGCGGCCGAGCGGGGGCCCGCGCCTCGGCTCGACCCGGCGTACGGCGACGAGTCCGTACGGCTGCTGCTCGGGCAGGCCGCCGCCGGGGACTGGACGGCGCTGCGCCCCGCGCTGGCCGCCGCGACCGGCGCCGAGCTGACCTTCCTGGTCGGCGCGGTCTCCGACGTCCCCGGGGTCGAGCAGTGGACGGCCCGCGCGGTGGCGGACGCCCCGGGCGACGCGCTGCTGCTGCTGCTCTCCGGCGCCCGGCACGTCACCTGGGCCTGGGAGGCGCGCAGCGGCGCCCGGGCCAAGCACGTCAGCGAGGAGCAGTGGAAGCTGTTCCACCAGCGGCTGGACGTCGCCGAGGAGCAGCTGCTGGAGGTCGCCGAGCGGGAGCCCGGCTGGCTCGCCCCCTGGTACTTCCTGCAGATCAGCGCGCGCGGCGCCTCGCTCGGCGAGGAGGTCGCCACCGCCCGCTTCGAGGCCGCGGTGCGCCGGGTGCCCGGGCACCCGGGCTCGCACCGCCAGCGCCTGCAGCAGCTGTGCGCCAAGTGGGGCGGCTCGCACGAGGCCATGCACGAGTTCGCCCGCTCCGCCATGCTGGCCGCCCCCGAGGGCAGCCCGCTGGGCGAGCTGGTGGCGCTCGCCCACCTGGAGCGCTGGCTGGACCTCCCGGACGGCGAGGACCACGCCTACCTGTCCAGCCCCGCCGTGGTGGCCGAGTTGCAGGAGGCCGCGTTCCGCTCCGTCCTGCACCCGGACTTCGTCCCGGAGCGCGGCTGGCAGTCGAGCTTCAACACCTTCGCGATGGCCTTCTCGCTCGCCGACCAGCGCAAGACGGCTCGGCTGCTGTTCGACGCGCTGGACGGCCTGGTCACCGAGTCGCCCTGGCACTACCTGGCCGGAGACCCGGTCACGGCCTTCCGTGCCCACCGGGACCGCTGCGCCGGGTACTGACCCGCGCCGCCGCCCCCGTACGGCGCCCCCGTACGTCACCCGCACGTCACCCCCGTACGTCACCCCTTCCGCATTCCGCGACCGAAAGAGCCTCCGGTGTCCCCAACCGACAACCCGACGAGTGCGCACACCTTCCAGGTGGACCTGCGCGGCCTGGTGGACCTGCTCTCCCACCACCTCTACTCCAGCCCGCGGGTCTACCTGCGCGAGCTGCTGCAGAACGCGGTGGACGCGATCTCCGCCCGCCGCGCCTTCGACCCCGGGGCGCCGGCCGCCATCACCGTCCGGGCCGACGACGAGCTGTCCGTCACCGACACCGGCATCGGCCTGACCGAGCAGGACGTCCACACCTTCCTCGCCACCATCGGCCGCAGCTCCAAGCGCGACGCCGACGGCGGCCTGGACGGCGACGGCCTGGCCAGGGCCCGCGGCGACTTCATCGGCCAGTTCGGCATCGGCCTGCTGGCCTGCTTCGTGGTCGCCGACGAGATCACCGTGGTCACCCGGCACGCGGGCAGCCCGGACGCGCCGGTCATCGAGTGGCGCGGCCTGTCGGACGGCAGCTACACCATCCGCACCCTGCCCGCCTCGGCCAGGCCCGAGCCGGGCACCACCGTCACCCTCGCCCCGCGCACCGACGCCGCCGAGTGGACCCGCCCCGCCCGGGTGCTCACCCTGGCCCGGGACTTCGGCAGCCTGCTGCGCCACGACGTCACCGTGATCGACGCGGGCGGCACCGAGCACCCGGTCAACCGCACCCCGCCGTGGGCCGAGCGGCACGGCTCCCCGCTGGCCCGGCGCGACGCGCTCGCCGAGTACTGCCGGAGCACCTTCGACTTCGTCCCGCTCGACACCATCGAGCTGGACCTCCCGCTGGTCGGCCTGCGCGGCGTCGCGTACGTGCTGCCCGATGCCGCCCCGCCCTCGCGCCGTCACGGCCACCGGGTGCACCTCAAGGGCATGCTGCTCTCCGACCAGGCCGACGAACTGCTGCCGGACTGGGCGTTCTTCGTCCGCTGCGTGGTGGACACCGACGGGCTGCGCCCGACCGCCTCGCGCGAGGGCCTGTACGCCGACGAGACGCTGGCCGCCGTCCGCGACGCGCTCGGCGCCCGGATCCGCGACTGGCTCACCGGCCTGTCCGCGAGCGACCCGGCGCTGCTGCACCGCTTCCTCTCCGTGCACCACCTGGCCGTCAAGGAACTCGCCCGCTACGACGACGAGTTGCTGCGGATGATGCTGCCCTGGCTGCCGTTCGAGACCACCGACGGCAACGTCACCCTGGACGAGTTCGCCCGCAGCCACCCGGTGGTGCTGGTGACCCGTACGGTCGAGGAGTTCCGTCAGGTCGCCCCGGTCGCCGGTGCGGCCGGGCTCGGCGTGGTCAACGGCGGCTACACCTACGACCGCGACCTGGTGCACCGGCTGCCCGAGATACGCCCCGGCGTCTCGGTCGCCGACCTCGACCCGGGCACCGTCACCGCGCACCTGGACACCGTCGACCCGGCCGCCGAACTGGCCGCCGCCACCTTCCTGGCGATCGCCCGCGAGGTGGTCGGCCGGTTCGACTGCGACGTCGCCCTGCGCAGCTTCCACCCGACCAACGCGCCCGCCCTGCTGCTCGACAACCGGGAGGCCCGGCACGAGCGCACCCGCGCCCAACTCGCCGACGAGGCCGACGGGTTGTGGGCGGACATCCTGGGCTCGCTGCGCGCCGAGGCGCCCCGCGCCCAGCTGGTGCTGAACCACCTCAACCCGCTGGTACGCCGCGCCGCCGGAGTCACCGACCACGACCTGGCCGTCACCGCCGTCGAGGCGCTGTACGGACAGGCCGTGCTGATGACCCGCCGCCCGCTCAAGGCCAGCGAGTCCGCGCTGCTGAACCGTTCGTTCATCAGCCTGCTCGACCACGCGATGCTCGGCCACGAGGCGGCCGGCCCGGACCACGACGGCCCGAAGGAGGCGTGATGCTGGACACCCCCGCCGCGGTGATGGCCGCGCTGCGCGAGAACGACGCCCGCCCGTACGGCCGCACCCGCACCGTCACGGCCGAGGAACTCGTCGAGGCCGCCGAGCAGTTCGAGGACACCGAGGTCCGCTCGATGGCCCTGCTCGAACTCATGGAGGCCTACGAGTACGACGGCGAGAGCAACAAGAGCCCGGTCGTCTTCGCCCGCATCCTCAAGCTGTGGGACCAGGACCCGGACGGCTTCGGCGACTGGGCCGAGCAGCAGGTGTTCTGGCGCTTCAAGTGGGTGGCCGGCTCGCTGCGGGACAACCCGGACGTTCCGCTGGCCGCCGTCGAGCGCTGGCTCACCGAACTGCGCGACCGCTACCGGGCGGCCGGCCACGGCCTCCAGCCGTACTACGCCCAGCGCTACCACCTGGCCCGGCACACCGGCGTCGGGGTCCAGGACGCCTACGAGCTGTGGACGGCCCGCCCGCGCACCGAGCTGAGCAACTGCCACGCCTGCGAGACCCGTGCCCGCGCCCGGCACTTCCTCGACCTCGGTGAGGACGCCCGCGCCCTGGAGACCCTCGCCCCGGTGCTGAGCGGCCGCAGCAGCTGCGCCGAGGAGCCGTGCCTCAGCCAGTCCGTCGCGCTGCTGCCGCTGCTGCGGCTCGGCCGGCTCGACGAGGCCCGCTCCACCCACCTGACCGGCTACCGGGCCGCCCGCGGCAAGGCCTCCATGCTGGCGGCGGTAGCCCGGCACATCGAGTTCTGCGCGCTGTCCGGCAACGAGCCGCGCGGGCTGGAACTGCTCGCCGAGAACCGCGACCTGTTCGCGGTCACCGGGGAGCCCGGCGCCCGGCTGGACTTCCTGACCGGCGTCGAGGTGCTGATCGCCGCCCTGGCCGCGGCCGGGCACGGCGAGCTCGCGGTCAGCGGCCCGGCCGGCCGCAGCTGGACGGTCGACACCCTGCTCGCCCACCTGCGCACCGAGGCCGACGCCCTGGCCGCCCGCTTCGACGCCCGCAACGGCACCGACACGGTCGGCGCCGCCCGGCGGGACCGGCTGGCCGTCCGGCCGCTGCTGGCCGAACCGCTGGCGCTGGGCGTACGGGCCGTCGCCGCACCGGAGTTGACCGGCGCGGCCCCGGCCGCCGCCCCGCTGCGCACCGTCGAGGCCGAGCCGGAGGACTTCGCCGCCCTGGTGCTGCGCGCCCGCGAGCTGGAGCTGCTCGGCCACCCGGACGGCGACCGGCTGTGGAAGCGGGTCGCCGAGCGCGCCGCCGCCCCGGACTTCACCCACCCGGAGCACGCCGAACTCGGCGGCCCGGAGCGGCTGCGCGCCGAACTCGCCGAGCAGCGCGCCCACGAGGCGCTCCAGCGGGACGACCACGCCGAGGGCGCGGCCGGCCTGCTGGCGGCCGCCGAGCTGTTCGAGCAGGCCGGGCTGCCCGGCCCGGCCCTGATGGTCCGCACTCGGACGCTGGTCGTCGAACTCGGCGAGGTCGAGGGCGCGGTGGCCGACTGGCCGGCCCTGGACGCCGCGCTGGCCCGGGCCGGGGAGCTGCACGCCGCGGGCGCCATGACGGACGACGACTACCTGATCGTCCTGCAGTCGCTCGCCTACGCCGCCCACCACGACCTGGTCGAGGCGCTGCCCGAGCCGTCCGCCGGGACGGTCGCGCGCTTCGAGGCGGCCGTCGGCGGCTACCGGCGCGCGGCCGTCGAGCTGGGCTCCGCCCGCCGGGCCGCGACCTCCCGGCAGTACGTCGCCGACGCCGCCGCCCGGCAGGGCCGGTCGGCCGAGGCGGCGGCCGAACTGCGCGAGGTGCTGGCCCAGTTGGACGCCGCCGAACTGCCCTGGCACACCCCGCGGGTGCTCGGCCTGCTCGGCCAGGTGCTGCTCCAGGGCGGCGAGCCCGGCCAGGCGGTCGAGGTGTTCCACCGGGCGCTGGCCGAGGCCGTGCGCTGGGGCGACGACGCCTACCCGTACGCGCCGACGTACATGCTGCTCGGCCACGCGAGCCTGGGGGTCGAGGACTTCGGCGGGGCGGTCCGGGCGCTGTCCGAGGCCGCCGCGCGCTTCGACCGGCTGGGCGCCGGGGCGGTCGAGGACGCGGCCCGGGTGCGGCTGCAGCTCGCCGAGGTGCTGCGGGGCACCGGCCGGGACGCCGACGCGGTGGCCGTGCTGGAGTCCGTCCTGGACGCCTCGGCCTCGACCGCCGGCCTGGACGCCCGGATGGTCGCCCAGGCCCGGCTGGACCTCGCCCGGGGCCTGGTCGAGCTGGCGGAGTACCGGGACGCGGCCGAGGAGTACCTGCGGCTGGCCGAACTGGTCGCCGGCTGGGAGGACCAGGAGACCCACACCATGGTCGCCTGCGAGACCGCCCTGACGCTGGCCCGGGCGGGCAGCTGGGAGGCCGCCGAGGCCGCCCTCGGGCGGGCCCGGGAGGCGCACCGGAAGGCCCCGCAGGTCGACCGACTGGCGGCTACGCTGCGGGAGTTGGCCCAGCTCACGATGCGCGAGCGGGGCGGCCCCGAGTGGCTGGACGCCGCGCTCGCCCTGCTGGCCGAGGCCGACGCGCTCGGCGAGGCCGCCGAGCGGCACGGGCAGGAGCACACCGCCTGGTACCTGCGCGGCGGTTCGCACTACGCCCGGGCGCGCTGCCTGGCCGTCGCCGACCGCTTCGAGGAGGCGCTGGCCGAGGCCGAGCGGGCCGTCGAGGTCTACGGCGAGCAGGGTGAACCGGCCGGGGCGCCGCAGCCGGAGTCGCTGCGGGCCGAGGCGGTCCGGCTGGCCGCGCTGATCGAGGGCGGCGACCTCGACCGCCCGAAGGCCGCGGTGAAGCGGTTGACCGCGGCGATCGCCCGCGCCGAGGCGGCCGGCCTGACCGAGGCGCCGCAGGTGCTCGCCGAGCTGCGGGGGCGGATCGCCGGCCACTGAGCCGGGGCTCCCCGGGGCCGTTCCCGGGTACGCGGTGAGGGGCGGGCGTCCACGACGCCCGCCCCTCACCGCGTTCCGGCGGGGTCAGCAGGGGCCGTCGTCACCCCAGACGCCCCACTGGCCGCTGGCGCTCGGCACCTCGTTCAGCGTCCACCACTTGGCGTGGTAGTTGCGGCCGTTGTACGAGACCTTGGCGCCCGCGGTGTACGTGGTACTCGGGCTCCACGCGGGGGCGGTGCAGGTGCCCGGGGTGGTCGGGGGCGTGGTCGGCGGGGTGGTCGGGGGAGTGGTGGGCGGAGTGGTGGGCGGGGTCGCCCCGGCGAACTTCACGGTGTACTTGGTGAAGTCCCAGTCGCTCTGCGCCACGCTGGAGCAGGAGCCGGACAGGCCCGGGTCCACCGGCCCGGTGCACTGGCGGTCCCGGTTGACCGACCAGAAGGTGTAGCGGGCCAGGCCGTGCGCGGTGGCGAAGTCCAGCACGCTCTGGAAGTCGGCCTGGCGGAAGTACTCGGCGGCGTCGGTGCGGCCGTTCATCATCGACACGCCCTCGTGGGCGTACGCGGTGGCCTCGCTCCAGCCGAAGGTGGTCTGCAGGATCTGGTTGAACTTCACCAGCGCGTCGGTCTGCGCCGCGGCGCCGTTGAAGCCGCCGTCGAACGGCATGATCGAGTAGTTGTTCGGCGTGAAGCCCTGCGACTTGGCCTCGTTGAGCATCTGGGTGCCGAACCAGCCGGTGCCCGCGTTGGTCCCGGCCGTGGTGATGGAGATGTACAGGCCGGGGTTGTTCTGCTGGAGGATGCGGGCCGCGCCGATCTCGTTGTGGATGGCGGCGGTGTTCTCGTACTCCGGCTCCTCCAGGTCGAAGTCGATCGCCTTGAGGCCGTACCTGGTGATGACCTGCTGGTACCCGGCGGCGGTCGCCTCCGGGGTGCCGCAGACCTGGCCGAGCTTGGTGCCGCCGTACCCGCCGACCGACACCGAGACGTCCCCGCCCTTGCCGCGGACGGTCTGGATGACGGCGGGCATGGTGGTGTCGGAGCCGATCGGGGAGGTGCCGCCCCAGGCGGGCGAACAGCTGTTGCCCTGGGCGAGGACGAAGGCCAGCTGGAAGGCCTTCTGGCCGGTGGCGTCCATCACGGCGGCGGCGTCCGGCGGGCTGTTGTCCTCGGGCATCAGGTACGGCGCCGAGGCGTACCAGTTGCTGCCCAGTCCGGCGGTGGCGGTGGTGCCGGCGGCGCCGGTGGTGGAGGCGGAGGCCGGGCCGGTGCCGGCCAGGGCGGCGAAGCCGCCGGCGACCAGGCCGAGCACGCCGGCCACGGCGAGGGCGGCCCGGGATCTGCGGGTGGTCGGTGCGGTGCGTGGCTGTGGGGGAAGTACGCGTTGCATCGGGGGGCCTTTCCGGGAAACGTGCGTGGGGGAGGGCCCGTGCGCGCCGGAGGTGGGGGTGGCGCGGGCAGGCCGAACTGTCCCGGGGCGTGGGGTGGTTGCCCAGAGCTCCCACTGGTATAGACCTGTCTCGGAGGGCCGGTCAAGGGTCCGGCGGGGCGGGAGTCGGGCGGGGTCCGGGTGGGGGCGGAGTGGGGGCGGAGCGGGGTGACGGAAGGGGAATCCGATGCTCCGGATCAAAGCTCGATGATCCTCGAACTTGGTCTAGACAAGTTCTCGAACGGTCGGTTAGCTTTCGGACCACGAGATCTCGTGAGTAAGTGCACAGCCTCTCCAGTCCACCTTCCCGAGCGGAGGAAAAAATGGTTCAGGCGATTCTCAACCTGGTCGACCGGGCGGTTTCCGGCGGACGCAAGGCGCAGGCCGCCGACGCGTATTGCCAGTGCCCGGCCGGCACCACCACCAACTGCGTCGGTGAGACGCTCTACGTCCGGGAGTGCTGCTCCTGGAACTGTGCCGCCGCCCCCACCTGCATCACCTACGCGATCGTGGGCGGCTGCTGACCCGACCGGCTCGGCCGACTGATCCGGCCGGCTGACACACGGCCGCCGGTGCCCCCGCCCTGCGTCGGCGGGGGCACCGGCGGAGGGGGAGTCATGACCGCATACCTCTTGCTCGGCTGCCGCGCCGTCATCGCGGTGGTGTTCGCCCGGTCCGCCTGGGCCAAGCTCCGCGCCCGCCGCGACTTCCGGTCCGCGCTGCGCGCGATGGCCGTCCTGCCGCCCCGGCTGACCGGCGCCGCGGCGGCCGCAGTGCCGCTGGCCGAGGCGCTCCTCGCCCTGCTGGTCTGGGTGCCCGCACCCGTCGCCAGCTGGGCCTTCGCCGCGACCGGCGGACTGATCACGCTCTTCGCCGCCGTGCTGGTCCGGCTGCTGCGGCAGGGCGCCGACGTCTCCTGCCCCTGCTTCGGAGCCTCCGGCGTACCGGTCAGCCGGGCGCACGTGGCCCGCAACCTGGTGCTGCTCGGCGTCGCCGCGGCGGGCCTCGCCGCGGCCGCCGCCCCCGACCCCGGCGGCGGCCCGGGCGCGGCCGGGGCGGCGGTGGTGCTGCTGGCCGCCGGCTTCCTGAGCGCCCTGATCATCGCCACGGACACCCTGATCGAACTCTTCTCGACGGCCCGCTGAGCCGTCGCCCGAACCGCGGCCGCCGAGCTCTCCGCCCGGCACCGGGGGCCGTACCCCGGTGGAAAACGGGCCCTACCTCCCTGAATCCCCCTTAGTCCGGAACGAGGCGCGAAACCGTAATGTCCACGCTTTTCATCGTCCTCATCGGTGGCATTTCCCTGTTCAATCTGATGCTGACCCTGGCGCTCGCCCGGAAAATCAACAACAACGGTTCGCCGACCTCCTTCGGAAATGTCCGGGTCGGTGTTTCCATGCCCGATAACCGACTTCCCGACGGCACCCCGATGCCGGAATTCCGGGCGGTGTCCGAAACGGACGGAGAAGTCACCCGGGCCGACCTCGCCGGGGCGCCGGCGGTGGTCGGCTTCTTCTCCGGCAGCTGCGGACCCTGTCTGGAGCAGGCGCCCGACTTCGTCAAGGCGGTCACCGGCTTCCCCGGCGGCCGCGGGCAGGTGCTGGCCGTGGTCAAGGGCAGCGGCCCGGTGGTCGCCGAACTGCGCACCCTGCTGGAGCCGGTGGCCCGGGTGGTGGTGGAGCCCGCCGGCGCCCTGCCCGGCTCCACCGCCGAGGCGTTCGGGATCGTCCGCTGGCCCAGCTACGTCGACATCGCCGCCGACGGCCGGATCACCAACCACCTCGCCCCGGGCGAACTCGTCCTCCCGACCACCGCGCGATGAGCACCCCCTGGTCCGCCGGCCCCGGCGCCGAGCAGCCCGGGGCCGGCCGGGCCCTGCGCTCGGCCCTGGCCGCCTGCGCGCTGGCCTGGCGCTCCGGCCGGGCGGCACTGCTGCTCTCGCTGCTCTGCGGGGTGACGGCCGGTCTGCTGCCCGCCGTCGCCGCCCTGCTGGTGAGCCGGCTGTTCGACGAACTCGGCGGTGCCGCACCCGGCTCGACCTCCGGCTCGCCGACCGGCACCTGTGTGCTGCTGATCGTGGTGAGCCTCGGCCTCGCACTCGCCCCCGCGCTCAGCGAGTACACCCGGGCCCGCTCCGGGCGGGCGATCCGGCTGCGGGTGCAGGAGGAACTGTTCCAGGCCGTCAACCGGCTGCCCGGGCTGCGCCCCTTCGAGGACCCGCGGTTCCAGGACCGGCTGCGGCTCGCCCAGCAGGCCGGCGGCGCCGCCCCGGACATCCTGGTCGGCGCGGCCTTCGGCAGCCTCCAGGCGCTGATCACCGTGCTCGGCTTCCTCGGCACCGTCTTCGTCGTCGGCCCGCTGCTCGGCCTGCTCACCCTGCTGCTGACCCTGCCCCTGGTGCGCAGCCAGCTGGCGGCCGGCCGCCGCCGGGCCGCCGTCCTGGGCGAGACCATGGCCCGCAGCCGGCGCCAGTCCTTCTACGGCAGCCTGATCGCCGACGTCGACGCGGTGAAGGAGATCCGGCTCTTCGGCCTCCAGGACTTCCTGCGCGGGCGCGCCCGGCGCGAACTGCTGGCCGTCAACGGCGCGGAGGAGCGGACCGACCGGCAGAACCTCGCCCGCCGGCTGCCCGCCTCGCTGCTCGGCGTCGGCGTCTACGCGCTCGGCCTGCTGTGGGCGGTGCGCGCCGCCCGGCACGGCGAACTCTCGCTCGGCCAGGTCTCGATGTGCCTGGCCGCGGTGGCCGGCGTCCAGACCGGCGTCGGCCAGCTCGCCGCCAGCGGCGCCTCCGCCTACCAGGCCGCCCTCACCTTCGACCACTACCGGGCGCTCGGCCAGGCCCCGCCCGACCTCGCCCCGGCCACCGACCCGCGGCCGCCCGCCGCGCTCACCGGCACCGTCGAGTTCCAGGACGTCTGGTTCCGCTACCACCAGGACGCGCCGTGGATCCTGCGGGGCGTCGACCTGACCCTGCGGGCCGGCGCCGTCACCGCCCTGGTCGGCCTCAACGGCGCGGGCAAGAGCACCCTGGTCAAGCTGCTGTGCCGGCTCTACGACCCGGACCGCGGCCGGATCCTCTGGGACGGCGTCGACATCCGCGAGTTCCCGCCCGACGAGTACCGGCAGCGGATCGGCGTCGTCTTCCAGGACTACTGCCGCTACGACCTGACGGCGGGGGAGAACATCGGCCTCGGCCGGCTCGCCCACCTCGACGACCCGGACCGGATCACCGCCGCCGCCCGCGCGGCCGGCATCCACGAGCGGGTGCAGCGCCTCGACGGCGGCTACGGCGCCCTGCTCAGCCGGATCTTCCTGCCGGAGGGCACGGACGCCGGCTGGGGTCGTTCACTGTCCGGCGGGGAGTGGCAACGGCTCGCCGTGGCAAGGGCGTTCATGCGGCGCGACGCCGACCTGATGATCCTGGACGAACCCAGCGCCGGGCTCGACGCCGCCGCCGAACAGGAACTCCACGACAACCTCCGGGAGTTGCGCCGCGGCACCGGCAGCCTGGTGATCTCGCACCGGCTGAGCACGGTGCGCGAGGCCGACCGGATCGTGGTGCTCGGCGCGGGGCGGGTGGTCGAGGAGGGGACGCACCGGGCGCTGATGGCGCGCGGCGGCCCGTACGCGGAACTGTTCACCCTGCAGGCGTCCGGCTACCAGGACGCCGCCGTGCCGGCCCCGTCGGCCGGCTGACCGGAGGAGGCGGAGCGATGCGGCTGTTCCTGGTACTCGGCCTGGCGGCGCTGGCCGCACCGGTGGCCGGGCTGGTGCTGCTGCGCACCGCGCTGTCCGTGGTCGTGGTGGCGGGGCCGAGCATGAGCCCGGCGCTGCGGCCCGGGCAGCGGGTGCTGGTCCTGCGGCGCGGCCTGGCCCGGCTGCGGGCGGGGCGGATCGTGGTGGTCGCGCCGGACGGGCTCGTCCCGGCGGGTGGTGCTCCGGCGGGTGGCGCTCCGTCGGGTGGTGCTCCGGCGACCCGGCGGCCCGCGCGGTTGCTGGTGAAGCGGCTGGCCGCGCTGCCCGGGGAGCCGGTTCCGCCGCCGGTCCGCCCGGTGCTCCCGGCCGGCACCGTACCGGGCGGGCATGTGGTGCTGTTGGGCGACAACCCGGACTTCAGCACCGACTCCCGGCTGTGGGGCGCGGTGCCCGCGGACCGCGTGGTGGGGGTGGTCCTCGACCGGGTGCGGCTGCGGGGCTGAGCGGCCCAGCCGGGTCCGGCCGCCGCCGCGAGGACCGGTACCCGCTCAGGCCGGTGCGGCCGCGGCCGGGACCAGGCCCGCCCCCACCCCGGCGAGCAGTCCGCCGACCGCCGGGGACCAGGGGCGCCCGGTCGGCCCGGTGAGGGTGAGGGTGCGGTGCACGGCCGGCCGGATCGGCACCAGGACGCACTCCGGCGGCAGCATCGTCACGGCCAGCGCGGGCATCACCGAGACGCCGACGCCCGCGTGGACCATGCCGATCAGGGTGTTGAGGTCGCGGATCCGGTGCCGGGGCGTGAAGCGGGTGCCGGCCCGCCGGTAGGCCTCGCGGATGTGGCGTTCGCAGCCGCCCTCCGAGAGCAGGAAGTCGTCGTCCGCCAACTCGCCGACGTGGACGGTCTGCTGGCCGGCCAGCGGGTGGTCACGGCGCAGCAGCGCGTGCATCGAGTCGGCGCCGAGCGCGACCGCGCCGGGCGGCAGCGGGCCGGCGTCGACCAGGACGGCGGCGTCCACCGTGCCGGCCTCCAGCCAGGTGGCCAGTTCGGCGTCCTCGCCCTCGAAGACCCGGACGGTGACCTGCGGGTGCGCCGCCTTCCAGTCCCGCAGCAGCCCGGGCAGCAGGGCCTGGCAGACGGTGGTCGGCGCGGCCAGCCGTACGGTGCCGGTGAGGCCGCCGCAGTGCCGGGTGGCGATGGTGCGGACGGCCGCCGCGGAGGCGACGGCGGTGCGGGCGTGCGGCAGCACCTGCTCGCCGAGCGGGGTGGGGCGGCAGGGCGCGCCGCGCCGCAGCACGGGGGCGCCGAGCGCGCGCTCCAGGGCTGCGACGGCGTGCGAGACGGCGGACTGGCTGATGCCCAGCTCGTCGGCGGCCGCGCCGAAGCCGCCGGTGTCGGCGACCGCGACCAGCGCCCTGAGCTGGGCCAGATTGACCTCCGAGGCCATGAGACTCCCTCATCCTCCGTGCATCGCCACTTGTTGGACTCATGCTCCGTCGGCGGGCCACCCTCTGTCCAGGACGCGGGAACGGGCCGCGCGACGGACACGGGAACGGGACGGGGAGGTGGTCGGGGTGCGGCGCTGGTGGCCGGGCTTCGTAGCACTGTCGGCGATCTGGGGCGCCAGTTTCGCCCTGATCAAGGTGGCGGTCGACGCGGGGGTGCCGCCGGTGTGGGTGGCGCTGTGGCGCAGCCTGCTGGGCGCCGCCACGCTGTGGGCGGTCCTGCTGCTGCGCGGCGGGCGGGCCCCGCGCGACCGGGCCCTGTGGGGCCACTCGGCGGTCGTCGCGGTGCTGCTCAACACGGTGCCGTTCGCCCTGTTCGCCTTCGGCGAGACCAGGGTGAGCTCGGTGCTCGCCGGGGTGCTGAACGCGACCACCCCGCTGTTCACCCTGCTGTTCGCGGTGCTCACCGTGCCCGCGGAGCGCCATCCGGGGGTCCGGCGGCTGGCCGGCCTCGGGCTCGGCTTCGTCGGCGTGCTCACCGTGCTCGGGGTGTGGCGCGGCTTCGGCCCGGGGGCGACCGCCGGCGCCCTCGCCTGCCTGGCCGCCGCCTGCTGCTACGGCGCGGGCTTCGGCTACCTGCGCCGCTTCCTGTCCGGCCGCCCGGAGTCGGTCACCACCCTCTCCGCCGTCCAGATCACCTGCGCCACCGCCGAACTGGCCCTGGTCGCCCCGCTCGCCGCCGGTGCCCCGCACTGGCCGGGCGGCTCGGCGGCCTCCGCCCTGCTGGTGCTCGGCGCGCTCGGCACCGGGCTGGCGTACCTGCTCAACCTCGGCCTGGTCCGCACCGCCGGCACGGCCGTGGCCTCCGCCGTCACCTACGTCATGCCGCTGTGGTCCACCGCGCTGGGCGCCGTCCTGCTCGCCGAGCCGGTCGGCTGGAACGCCCTGGCCGGCGGCGTCCTGGTGATCGCCGCAGTCGCGCTCACCCGCCCGCCCGGGACCCCGTCGGCCGCGGCCGCCCCGCCTCGGGTGGCGCCTGCCCGGCCCCGGCGCTCGGTCGGGTGATCGGGCTGACGTTCGGTGGCCGGTGGATTACGGGTCGTGCCCGGAGGGCCGCTAGGGTGGCCCCCGTGGTGAGGTCGTGGGATGCGGCGGTCCAGCGGGCGCAGGACCGGTTGGCGGCGGGGGTGCGGTTGCGGGCCTTCGTCGAGGGCGAGGAACAGCGGTTCGCCCGTTGGGACTTGGCGTCCCTGCTGGAGGGCGAGCTGGGCGAGCTGGTGGACCCGGACGGGCTGGACCGGCCCGCCGAACGGGGCTGGCGGGAGCGGCTGGGGGAGAGCGGCCGGGACTGGCCGGGCGGGGAGCTGTACCGGCGCCGGTACTGGGTCCTGGACGGGCGGGGCGAGGTCGTCGGCACGGTCGCGGTGGACAACTGGACCAAGGGCCCGAGCCAGCTCGCGGTGTCCTCGCTCTACCTGCGGCCGCAGGCGCGCGGGCAGGGGCTGGCCGCCGCCGCGCTGGACGAGGTGTACGCGGCGGCCACCGCCGAGGGCCTGCCGGGCTTCCGGCTGGAGGCGCACTGGAGCTGGCAGTCGGCGGTCCGCTACTACCTGCGCCGCGGGCTGTGGGTGGTGGGCTGGAAGCGCTCGCTGTCGTTCGCCCGGATGCCCCAACTGCCCTCGCACCGGGTGCGGGAGGAGGACGGGCGGCTGCTCCTGCTGGTCGCGGACCGGCAGCGCGGCTGGGTGCCGATACTGGCCGCCGGGCAGGAGGGCCGCTGGCTGCGGCTGGACGAGACGGCGGACTACCGGGGCTGCGACGGCTGGGTGCACGAGTACGCCCGGTCGACGCTGGCGCTGTACCTGGCGCTGGCGGGCCGGCCGCTGGTGCGCGGGCCGCAGTGGTGGGCGGAGGCCTGGCGCTGGGCGGAGGCGGGCGAGCCGGAGGGCCTGGCGGCCAGGATCGAGGAGATCGAGCGGACCGCGCGGGCGGCGGGCCGCACCGTGGCCGGACCGTACCGCCCGGTGGTGCTGCCGCAGGCGTCACCGCTGGTGTCCCCGCGGCTGGCAGACTCGGGGGATGGCTGAGATCGAGATCGACGGCGCGCCCGCGGACCCGGCGCGGCTCGCCGCGCTGGGGCTGCTCAACTACGGGCACTTCACCACTCTGCGGGTCGAGGGGGGCGCCGTCCGCGGCCTGGAGCTGCACCTGGACCGGCTGGTCCGGGACTGCCGGGCGCTGTTCGCCGTCGAGTTGGACCGGGCGGTGGTCCGGGAGCGGATCCGTGCGGCGCTGCCGGCCGACGGCGGGCCGGGGATCGTCCGGGTGACCTGCTACGACCCCGCGCTCGGCCTGGAGCGCCCCGCCGCCCCGGCCGCCCCCGTCCTGCTGGTGACCACCCGCCCGGTCGGCGCCGTGGCACCGGCCCCGCTGCGGGTGCGCACGGTGGCCCACCGGCGGGAGCTGCCGACGGTGAAGCACGTCGGCCTGTTCGGTCTGGTGCACCACCGCCGCGCGGCCCAACTCGCCGGGTATGACGATGTGTTGCTCACCGACGGGGGCGGTCTGGTGACCGAGGGGGCGACCTGGAACGTCGCCTTCCTGGCGGGGGAGCGGCTGGTGCTGCCCGCCGGCCCGGCGCTGCCCGGCGTCACCGAGGCGCTGCTGAGCGGCGCGTACGACGGTCCGCAGGTCCGCGAGCCGGTCCGCGTCGACGAGTTGGCGCTCTTCGACGCGGCCTTCGCGCTGAACGCGGGCGTCGGCCTGCGGCCGCTCGCCGCCGTCGACGGCACCGCCTTCGACCCGGACCACCCGCTGCTCGCGGACCTGCGCGCCGCCTACCTCGGGATCGCCGCCGACCGGGTGTAGGCGCCGTCCGGGTGTGGGTGCCGTCCGGGCGGATCACCCGGACGGGTGACAAACCCCGCGCGAAACCGGCGCAACGGCACGGACGACCTGCCCGGAGCCCTTGGGTGCAGCCGATCCTGAGGTGGGATCAGCTACGCTCTCGCCCGCCCCGCCCGAGCCGTCGAAGCAGAGAGTAGCCACGACATGAGCAGTCCTCCTGCCGCCCCCGCGCCCCGCTGGCCGCTGGTCCTCCTGCGCGTCACCGCCACCACGCTGGCACTGCTGGCCCTGCTCCAGACCATGCTCGCCGGCAGCTTCCTCAACGGCACCTACGACTCCCTCAAGGACCACGAGGACAATTCGAGGCTGCTGGCCGCCGTGGTGGTGGTCCAACTGGTGGTGGCCGTGCTGGTGCGCCGGCCCGGTGGCGGGCCGCGCTGGCCGCTGTGGACCACCGCCCTGCTCGCCGTCGCCGTGACGGGGCAGATCGGCGCGGGCTACGCCCGGTCGATCGGGCTGCACGTCACCCTCGGGGTGCTGCTGGTCAGCGGCATCCTGTTCGGCCTGGTCGGCGCCTGGCGGCTGCCGCTGCCCGCCCGGGAGGGCCTGCCCGAGGCGGGCCCGGACGGCGGCGGACGGCTGCCGCGCCCCGGCGGGCCGGTGGCGGTGGAGCGGTGAACCGCCGCCGCTTCCTCGGCATCGGCGCCTCGGTGCTCGGCGCGGGCGCGTTGGCCGCCGTCGCCGTCCCGTCGGCGGCGTACCTGTTCGCGGAGGGCCTCCCCGGGCGGCTGCTCGGCAGCGACCTGGAACTGCCCGCGGCCTTCCAGGTCCCGCTGCCGGTGCCGGCCGTGCTCCGGCCGGTGCGCAGCGACGGCGGCAACGACTACTACGAGATCACCCAGCAGGTCGCGATGCTGGAGATCCTGCCCGGGGTGCGGACCGAGGCCTGGACCTACGGCGGGACCTTCCCCGGCCCGACGCTGGTCACCCGCTCCGGCCGGGCCGCGGTGGTCAAGCACCGCAACCAGCTGCCGGTGCCCTCGGTGGTCCACCTGCACGGCGGGCACACCCCGGCCGACAGCGACGGCTACCCGGTCGACCTGCTGCTGCCGGTCGGCTCCCCCGATCCCGCCGCCTCCGCCGCCTCCGCCGGGGCAGCCGGGTCCGCCGGGGCAGCCGGGGCCGCCGGGTCCGCCGCCCCGGCGATGGACGGCATGGCGGGGATGCCGGGGATGCCGGGGATGCGGCACATGAGCGGCCGCACCGTGGTCGGCGAGCGCACCCACACCTACCCGGGCAAGCAGCGCGCCGCCACCCTCTGGTACCACGACCACCGGATGGGCTTCACCGGCCCCGGCGTCTGGCGCGGCCTGGCCGGGTTCCACCTCGTCCAGGACGACGAGGAGGCCGCCCTGCCGCTGCCGCGCGGCGATCGCGACCTCCCGCTGATGATCACCGACCGCTCCTTCGCCGCCGACGGCTCCTTCAAGTACCCCGCCGCGGACGCCTCGGCGGCCACGCCCGGCGTCACCAACGGCTACATGAACGGCGTCCTCGGCGACGTCATCCTGGTCAACGGCGCCCCGTGGCCGCGCCTGGACGTCGACCGCGCGCACTACCGGCTGCGCCTGCTCAACGCCTCCAACTCCCGGCTCTACCGGCTCGAACTGGACCCGCAGCCCGCCGGCGGCGACGCGCTGGTCCAGATCGGCTCCGACGGCGGCCTGCTCGCCGCCCCGGTCGGCCACGACGGGATCGAGATCGCCCCCGCCGAGCGCTTCGACGTGGTCGTCGACTTCTCCCGCTACCAGCCGGGCACCCAGGTCCGCCTGGTCAACCGCTTCGGCAGCGGGCGAGCCGCCGAGGTGATGCGCTTCGACGTCTCCTCCCGGGCGGTGAACGACGACGCGAAGGTGCCCGACCAGCTGTCCACCGTCGAGCAGTTGGACCCCGCCGCGGCCGTCGCCACCCGCGACTTCGCCTTCCGGCGCAGCGGCAGCGACGGCTGGACCGTCAACGGCGACCCGTACGAGCCCGGGCGCAGCCTCGCCGCCCCCGCCCTCGGCCGGGTCGAGCGCTGGCGCTTCTCCACCGACGTGCACCACCCCGTGCACGTCCACCTCGACCCCTTCCAGGTGGTCGCCCGCAACGGCAAGGACCCGGGCCCGTGGGACGAGGGCTGGAAGGACACCGTGGACCTGCGGCCGGCCGAGACGGTGGAGGTGCTGGTGCGGTTCACCGACTACGCGGGGACGTACATGCTGCACTGCCACAACCTGGAGCACGAGGACATGGCGATGATGGCGGACTTCACGGTGGGCTGAGCCCGGCCGCCCGCCTGCTCCCCGCCCCGGCCCTTCGTTCCTCCGTTCCTCCGTTCCTCCGTTCCTCCGTTCGGCCCAGTGCCGGAGGGCGCGCGCCGCGCCCTCCGGCACGCTGGTCCCAGGGCCGACGGACGGAGCCGCCGCATGACCACCCCTGCCGAACGCCGCCGTACCGGCCGGGCCGCCCGGGAGCGGGTCTCCCGCTCCGAGCACGGCCGGTGGATCCCGGCCGCGGACCGGCCCGATCCGCTCGGCGTGCTGGAGGCCCAGGGCGTGGACCGGCTCGCCCGGCTGCTGCCGATCCGCTACGGGCGGATGGCCGACAGCCCGTTCGGCTACCTGCGCGGCGCCGCCGCGGTGATGGCCGCCGACCTCGGGGCCGTCCCCGACACCGGGCTGACCGTCCAACTCTGCGGCGACGCGCACCTGTTGAACTTCGGGGTGTACGCCTCGCCGGAACGCGCGCTGCTCTTCGACGTCAACGACTTCGACGAGACCCACCCCGGGCCCTTCGAGTGGGACGTCAAACGCCTCGCCGCCAGCATCGTGGTCGCCGCCCGCGACCACGGCCAGGACGACGACCGGGCCCGGCGCGCCGCCCGCACCGCCGTCCTGGGCTACGCCGCCGCGATGCGCCGGCTGGCCGGCCTCGGTGAACTCGACGTCTGGTACAGCCGGATCGACACCGCTGACCTGCTGGCGCTGGTCCGCAGGACCAAGCGTCGCAAGGCGGTCGAGGCCGGCCTCGACCGCGCCCGGCGCCGCACCAGCCTCCAGGCCTTCGGCAAGCTCACCGAGGAGCGCGACGGCCGGCGCCGGATCATCAGTGCGCCGCCGCTGATCGAGGAGCTGGAGCGGAGCGAACTGCAGGGCGTGGGCCAGGTGTTCAGCGACTACCGGGCGACCCTCGCCGAGGACCGGCGGGTCCTGCTCGACCGGTACCGCTTCGTCGACGCGGCGATGAAGGTGGTCGGCGTCGGCAGCGTCGGCACCCGCTGCTACATCCTCCTGCTGGAGGGCCGGGACACCCGCGACCCGCTGTTCCTGCAGCTCAAGGAGGCCGGCCGGTCGGTGCTGGAGGACCACCTGCCGCCCACCCGGCTGGAGGCCGAGGTCGCCGCCCACCACGGCGGGCGCCGGGTGGTCACCGGGCAGCACCTGATGCAGGCGGCCAGCGACATCTTCCTCGGCTGGACCACCGGCCCCGCCGGGCGGCACTTCTACGGGCGCCAACTGCGCGACATGAAGGGCTCGGTGGAGGTCGACACGATGACCGCGTCCGGTCTGCGGGCCTACGCCGACCTGTGCGGGCGCGCTCTCGCCCGGGCCCACGCCCGTACCGGTGACCGCGTCGCCGTCGCCGGCTACCTGGGCGGCGCCGACACCTTCGCCGACGCCGTCGCCGACTTCGCCCTGCGGTACGCGGACCGGACGGCGGCCGACCACCGGGAGCTGGTCGAGGCGATCGCCTCGGGTCGGATCAGGGCGACCCGGGGGGTGTGAGCGCGGTCGCGCCCCCGGGCGGCCTGGCCGGGCCCGGTGTCAGTGGCGTGTGCAAGGGTGACCGCATGCTGGCGATCACGGTGCAGACGAACGACGAGCGGCACTTGAGGGTGACCGCGGGGGAACTGGCGGAGTTGGTCCGGCGCATCGGCGCCGGGGCCGACACCTTCCTCGTCGTGCAGCGGATACCGGACCTGCCGGACGTCTACATCCAGGTGTGGCACAAGGCGGGCGGCCACTACGAGCTGGAGCACCGCGACGGCTGCGCCGCCCGGCACTTCGAGGTGCGGGTGGACGGGCCGGAGGCCGTGGTCGCGGCGATGACGGGCTGGGCGCGGCACGAGCCCGGCTGGGGCGAGGGCCTGGCCTGGGCGCCGCTGGACTTCGGCCCGGCGCCCGAACCGGTGCCCGAGCCGGAGCTGGCGGCCGAGGAGCGGCGGCAGTTGGAGGAGCAGCTGCGGCTGACCCTCGCCTGCGGCTACACCGACCGCGCCCGGCTGGCCGAGCAGGCCGAGGAGTACCTGGTGTCGGGCGAGCGCCGCCCGCTCTCCCGGGCCCAGGCCGAGCAACTCGCCGACCGGCTCTGGCTGGAGCGGGTCGGCGTGCAGAGCGGCTGGATCGGGGAGACGGATCCGGAGCGCCTCGCCCGGGCCTTCGCCGCGCTGGAGGCGGCCGGCATCACGGCGCGGGAGAACTTCGCCTGCTGCCGTTCCTGCGGGGAGGCGGAGATCGGCGCGGCCGGGGCGCCGGAGGCCCGGGGCTTCGTCTACTTCCACTCCCAGTGCACCGAGTCGGCCGCTGCCGGGCGCGGCCTGTCCCTGCTCTACGGCGGCTTCGACGGCTCCGCGGCGACCACCGCGGCCGTCGGCCGGGAGGTGGTGGCCGCCCTCGCGACCGTCGGCCTGCCGGCGGTGTGGAGTGGCGACCCGTCCGACGCGATCGAGATACGCCCGCTGCTCTGGCGGCGCCGGCTGGTCGGCTGACCACGTACGCAGGGGAGGCCGAACGAATGAGTGTCGACGTGCTGTCGGTGATCCCGACCGACCCGCCGCTTCGAGCTGGAGGTGTGGGACCTGGAGCAACCCTGGTTCACCGAGGCCCAGTTGGCGGCCCTGGCCGCCGCCCTCGGCCACCCGGTCCGGCGGATCAGGGCGCATCTGTGACCACGGGCCCTCGGGCCCCGGGCGGCCGCCGCCGCCCGGGGGGTTCCGGGGGCCTCAGGGCACCAGCAGGCGCAGGGCCTCGCGTCGGACCGTGACGTCGACGGGGAGCGCGGTGATGAACTCGCCGTCGGCGTAGGCGGTGATGCCCGGGGACTCGATCCGCAGCGACTCGGTGCGCAGGGTGGTGACCTCCGGGTGGGTGGTGTGGGTGCCCTTGAAGAGGGTCGGGAAGAAGCGGGCGATCCGCAGCCGGGGCATGGCGTCGACCAGGGTGACGTCGAGCAGGCCGTCGTCGGGGAGGGCGGCGGGGCAGATCAGCATGCCGCCGCCGTAGCTGCGGGTGTTGCCGACGGCGGCGAGGGTGAGGTCACGTTCGATGACGGTGCCGTCGGCGAGGGTGATCCGGAACGGCAGCGGTTTCAGGTTGGCGAACTCGGCGAGGATGGCGAGGTTGTAGCGCATCCGGCCGCGCGGCCAGCGCAGCCGGTTGGCGCGGTCGCTGACCAGCGAGTCGAAGCCGCTGGCCAGGACGGAGCCGTACCAGCGCACGGCGCCGTCCGGGCCGGTGATCCGGCCGAGGTCGACGGTGCGGGTGCGTCCGGCCGCGATGACCTCGGCGGCGGCCTCCGGGTCGCCGATGGGCAGGCCGTACTCGCGGGCGTGGTCGTTGCCGGTGCCGGCGGGTATGACGCCGAGCGGGACGGCGGTGTCGGCCAGGGCCTGGAGGGCGAGGTTGACCATGCCGTCGCCGCCGACCACGGCCACCGCGTCGGCCCCGCCGGCCGCCGCCTCGCGGGCGAGGCGGACGGCGTCCTCGGCGGAGCGCCCGGCCTGCGGGTCGACCTCGAGGCCGAGGGCGCGCAGGCGGGCGACGGCCCGGTGGGCGGCGGGTTCGGCGTGGCCGATGCCCGCCGCCGGGTTGGTGAGAACGGTGACCCTGCGGATGACGGTTCTCGGCGCGGTCATGGGATCAGCTTGCCGGGGTTGAGGATGCCCGCCGGGTCGAGTTCGGCCTTGACGGCGCGCAGGATGCGCACGCCGAGGTCGCCGATCTCGTCGGTCATCCAGGGCCGGTGGTCGGCGCCGACGGCGTGGTGGTGGGTGATGGTGCCGCCCGCGCGGAGGATGGCGTCGCCGGCGGCCCGCTTGGCGGCGCCCCAGCGGGTGAGCGGGTCCTCGCCGAGGGCGGCGACGACGGTGAAGTACAGCGAGGCGCCGGTCGGGTAGACGTGCGAGATGTGGCACAGCACGAGCGAGCCGGGCAGGGCGGTGGTGAGGGCCTCGGTGACGGCGGTGCGCAGATCGGCGAGCCGGCTCCAGCCGGTGGCCGTCTCCAGGGTCTCGCAGAGCGCGCCGGCGTTGAGCAGCGAGTCGCGCAGGTAGGGCGCGTTGAACCGGCCGTGCTCCCAGGCCCGGGCGGGTGCTTCGCCGAGCGAGGTGCCGCCGGCGGCGAGCAGGACGGCGCGGGTGAGGCCGTGCCGGGCGGCGACCTGTTCGGCGGTGCCCTCGAAGACGGTGACGGCGAGGCAGCCGCTGACGGCGGGGGCGCCGCCGATCTGCTCGGTCAGGGCGAGGTTGATCATGGTCTCGGCCTCGTCGGAGAGCCGGATCACGGTCGGGCCGGTGCCCTGCTGCTCGACGGCGCGCAGCGCCGCCGTCCCGGTGGCGAAGTCGGGGAAGCTCCACGCCTCGTACGCCTTGACGGCGGGCAGCGGGTGGACGCGCAGGCGCACGGCGGTGATGACGCCGAGGGTGCCCTCGGAGCCGAGGAAGAGCTGGCGCAGGTCGGGGCCGGCGGCGGAGGCGGGGGCGCGGCCGAGGTCGAGCGTCCCGCTGGGGGTGACCACACGCAGGCCGCGGACCATCTCGTCGAAGCGCCCGTGGCCGGCCGAGTCCTGGCCGGAGGAGCGGGTGGCGGCGAAGCCGCCGATGGTGGCGTAGCGGAAGCTCTGCGGGTAGTGGCCGAGCTCCCAGCCGCGCTCGGCGAGCAGGGCCTCGGCGGCGGGGCCGGTGAGGCCGGCGCCGAGGACGGCCTCGCCGGAGGTCTCGTCCAGGTCGAGCAGCTGGTCGAGGCGGCGCAGGTCGAGGGAGACGACGGCGCGCAGGTCGCCGCGCTCGGGGTCGAGCCCGCCGACCACGCTGGTGCCGCCGCCGAACGGGACGACGGCGATGCGGCGTTCGGCGCAGACGGCGAGGACGGCGGCGATCTCCTGTTCGCTGCCGGGCAGCAGGACGGCGTCGGGCGCGTCCTGTTCCGCGCGGCTGCGGCGGCGCAGCAGGTCGGGGGTGGACTTGCCGCCGGCCCGGGGCAGCCGGTCGGCGTCGGCGGTGCTGACGTGCTCCGCGCCGACGGCGGCGGCGAGCGCCTGGACGTCCTCGGCGGTGATCCGGGTGGGGTGCAGCACGACCTCGGCGGCGCTCGGCCCGGGGGCGGCGTCGCCGGTGACGCCCAGGGCGGCGGCGAGCAGTCCCTTGATGTCCGCGGACAGCTCCTTGGCGAGCGCCGGGTCGCCCCAGGCGTTCCACTTCATCGGGGGGAGCGGCAGCGCGGCTGCGGCCGCTCCCGCTTGCGTCTCAGGTGCCATGCGTTACAGTTTCACACATCATGTCAAGTAGTAACGCCACGGCCGGAGCGCCGCGCAGCACCGACGACGCGATCCTGGACGCCGCCGCCGACCTGGTCGTGCACCTCGGCGTCCGCCGCACACAGCTGGCCGAGATCGCGCGCCGCGCCGGGGTCAGCCGCCCGACCGTCTACCGGCGCTGGCCGGACGTCCAGGCGGTGATCGGGGCGCTGCTCACCCGCGAGATCATGGCCACCCTGGAGAGCACCTCGCTGGGCGTGCACGACCAGGGGGCCCCCGCGGGCCACGGGACGCCGGTGCGCCGCGAGGCCTTCGTGGACCAGGTGGTCGAGGTCGCCGTCCGGCTGCGCGACCACCCGGTACTCGGCGCACTGCTCCACTCCGACGACTCCGACCTGCTGCTCCAGTACGTGGTGGAGCGGCTCGGCGAGAGCCAGCGCGGCCTGCTGGAGGCGCTGCGCACCGGCATCGCACTCGGCCAGGCCGACGGTTCGGTCCGGGCCGGGGAGCCGACCGAACTGGCCGCCATGGTCCTGCTGATCGCCCAGTCCACCGTCCAGTCGCACCGCATGGTGGCCTCCCTGCTGCCCGAGGCGGCCTGGCGGCGCGAACTGGCCAGAGCGCTGAACGGATACCTCGCGCCATGACCCTCTCCGCAGGCCCGTACGCCGGAACGGCCCGACTCGACGCCCGGCGACGGACGCTCGAACTCGACGCGCTCGCCGCCGACCCGCGGATCGACCTGCTGGTGATCGGCGGCGGGGTGACCGGCGCCGGGGTGGCGCTGGACGCCGCCGCCCGCGGCCTGCGGACCGTCCTCGTCGAGTCCCGCGACCTCGCCTTCGGGACCAGCCGCTGGAGCTCCAAGCTGGTGCACGGCGGCCTGCGCTACCTCGCCTCCGGACGGGTCAAGGTCGCCCGGGAGAGCGCCGTAGAGCGCGGTGTGCTGATGACCCGCACGGCCCCGCACCTGGTCCGCGCCCTGCCCCAACTGGTGCCGCTGCTCCCGGACCTGCTGCGCCCGGGCCAGGCCGCGCTGATCCGCGCGGGCTTCCACGCCGGGGACGCGCTGCGGCTGAGCGCCGGGACGCCGGGCGCCCTGCTGCCCAGGGTCCGCCGGATCGACGCTGCCCGGACCAGGCAGCTGGTGCCGGCCGTACGGACCGACGGCCTGCGCGGCGCGTTGGTCGCCCACGACGGCCAACTCGTCGACGACGCCCGGCTGGTGGTCGCGCTGGCGCGCACCGCCGCGCAGTACGGGGCGAGCGTGCTGACCCGGGTGCGGGCCGAGTCCGTCACCGGGACCTCCGCCCGGCTGGTCGACGCGCTGAGCGGCCAGTCGCTGACCGTCACCGCGGGCGCGGTGGTCAACGCCACCGGGGTGTGGGCCGGCGAGGTGGACACCTCGATCAAGCTGCGCCCCAGCCGGGGCACCCACCTGCTGGTGGACGCCGCGACCCTCGGCCACCCGGTGGCCGCGCTCACCGTGCCGGTGCCCGGCTCCACCAGCCGCTTCGTCTTCGCGCTGCCGCAGCAACTGGGCCGGGTCGCCGTCGGCCTGACCGACGAGGACGCCCCGGGCCCGGTCCCGGACGAGCCCCAGCCCACCGGGGCCGAGCTGGACTTCCTCCTCGACACCGTCAACGCGGCCCTCGCCACCGCGCTGACCAGGGCGGACGTACGCGGCGCCTACGCCGGGCTGCGCCCGCTGATCGACACCGGGGGCGGGAACACCGCCGACATCTCCCGGGAGCACGCGGTGCTGGAGTCCCCGTCCGGGGTGATCACCGTGGTCGGCGGCAAGCTCACCACTTACCGGCGGATGGCCGAGGACGCGGTGGACACCGCCGTCCGGCTGCGCGGCCTGCCGGCCCGTACCTGCTGGACGGCCCGGCTGCCGCTGGTCGGCGCCCCCGGCCACCGGGACAGCCGGCCGCTGCCGATCCAGGGGGTGCCCGCCTCGCTGGTCGCCCGGCACGGCGGACTGTCCCAGGAGGTGATGGCGGCGGGGGAGTCGGCGCCGGTGGCGGAGGGCCTCGACGTGACCCGCGCCGAGGTCGCGTACGCCGTGACCCACGAGGGCGCGCTGGACGTGGCCGATGTGCTGCACCGGCGGACCAGGATCGGGCTGGTGGCGGAGGACGCCGAACGGGCCCGCGCGGCGATCGAGGAGATCGTCGGTGAGATCGCTGGGGACAGCGCCGGGGAGATCGCCGCCGAGTGAGTGGGGCCGTGGGCCGCCGGGGCGTCAGCGCGCGGTGCGTTCAGCGCGCGGTGCGTTCCGGCATCGGGTGTTCGGCGCCCGCCAGCTCCAGCACGCAGGCGAGCGGGTGCTCCGCCCGGCCCGTCCGGTCCAGTCGGACGGCCAGTGGTCGCGGCGGTTCCTCGGCGAGTTGCCCGGACAGCGTCAGCGGGTAGCCGCCGTGGCCGTGGGTGCGGTGGAAGGCGCACTCCTTGCCGTCCACCAGCAGCTCGGTCTCGGTGATCCAGCCGGAGCGGACGTTGACGGTGACCGAGTGTCCGTCCCGGTCGAGGTGGAAGCTGTACCGCTGACGCATGGGAACCTCCCGCGAGGGCCTCGGAACGGGGACGGCCAGGGGATCCACCGCCAGTCTAGGTCGGCCGTATCCTCCCGGCGCTCCGGCCGGTACCGTGATCGGAGCGCGAGGGATCGGGCGCGAGGGGTCGGGTAGAGGGGGGATCGGGGGGAGGGGGCGATCGGTTCCCGCTCCGGCCCCTGAGAAATCCCCGGGGCGGGGCCCGCCCGCAGGCGGATTCTCGCGATCTCTACAGTGTTGTAGATTCGTCCGCAGGGAGAGATCCGAGGAGGGCATTGTGGGAGTTTCGCTGGCCAAGGGCGGCAACGTCTCGCTGAGCAAGGAGGCGCCCGGACTGAGCGCCGTGATCGTGGGTCTCGGTTGGGACGTCCGCACCACCACCGGAGCCGACTACGACCTGGACGCCAGCGCGCTGCTCTGCAACGCGCTCGGGAAGGTGGTCTCGGACCAGCACTTCGTCTTCTTCAACAACCTCCGCAGCCCCGAGGGTTCGGTCGAGCACAGCGGCGACAACCTGACCGGTGGCGGCGACGGCGACGACGAGCAGATCAAGGTCGACCTGGCCCGGGTGCCGGCCGACGTCGCCAAGGTGGTCTTCCCGGTGTCGATCTACGACGCCGACGCCCGGCTGCAGAACTTCGGCCAGGTCCGCAACGCCTTCATCCGGGTCGTCAACCAGGCCAACGGCCAGGAGATCGCCCGCTACGACCTCACCGAGGACGCCTCGACCGAGACCGCGATGGTCTTCGGCGAGCTGTACCGCAACGGGGCCGAGTGGAAGTTCCGCGCCATCGGCCAGGGGTACGCCTCCGGTCTGCGCGGCATCGCCACCGACTACGGCGTGAACGTCTGATCGCCTGAATGCCAGAACGCCTGAACGCCAGAACATCTGATCGCGTGATCGCGTGATCGCCTCCGGGGCCGGTGCGGCCCCGGCCCGGGCGGGCCGGTTCAGCCGGCCCGCCCGAGCGCCTGTCCGCCGAACCCCGAACCTCCGCCGCCGAGTTGGCCCTGCCACCAGCCGGCCATCGCCGCGGCGTCCATGGCCGCCCAGTTCGGCGCCGCGGTGACCTGGGCCCGGCCCAGTGACCGGCCCAGGTCCACCAACTCCCGCCCGGCCGGGGTCCGTTCCCGGTCGTACGCGGCCAGCAGGGGCCCCCAGGAGCGGCCGCCGAGCCGCCGCCCGGCCAGCTCGAAGGCGTGGGCGTCCTGCAGCGCCTTCACCGCGCCGCTGGTGTTGTGCGGGCGGACGACGGTCGCCGCGTCCCCGCCGATCAGCAGCCGTCCGGCGGTGCGGTGCGGGACCGTCAGGTCGTAGACGGGCTGCAGCAGGGTCCGCTCGCGCGGGGTCGACGCGATCACGGCGGCCCAGTACGGGGGCAGCTGCCGTGCGGCGAACTCCCGCATGCCGTCGAGCTGTTCGTCGGTGAGGGTGCCGGCGGCGACGGCCGTCGGGCCGTCCAGGCGCAGCCAGTCCGGGGTGGGCGCGTAGAAGACCCAGTTCACCAGGGTGCTGCCGGGGGCCAGTCCGGGGATGCGGTAGAGCACGACCTGGCCGCCCGGGTAGCAGACGGTGGCGCACTCGTCCTCCGGCCAGGCCGCCGCCCCGCCGGGCAGGTCGTCCAGCAGTGCGGCGTCGTAACTGCCGCGCCAGCACACGTAGCCGGCGTACTCGGGCGCGGCCTCCGGGCAGACCGCCGCCCGGACCACCGAGCGGTAGCCGTCCGCGCCGATCACCAGGTCGTACGGGGTGCGGGTGCCGTCGGCCTGTTCCGTCCAGGCGCCGTCGTGGTCGCCGCCGACCGCGGTGACGGTGGTGCCCGGGCGGTACTCCACGGCCGCCGGGGTCCGCTCGCGCAGGGCCTGCCAGAGCACCGCCCAGTGGTGCGAGTGGAACGGGAACGGCTGGACCCAGAGCGGCCGCCCGCGGCCGTCCGGCCCGCCGGCCTCGCCGTCCGGCCCCCGGGCGACCCAGCGGCGCACGGTGAGCCGGTGGCGGCGGGTGTCCGGAGGCACGTGGCCGGCGTCCACCAGTTCGGCGAAGCGGTCGTTGTGGGTGCAGATCCCCAGGCCGCGGTCCTCCAGCCGGCCCGGGCTGCGCTCCAGCACCACGACCCGTTCGGCGCCCAGCCGGGCCGCCGCCCCCGCGAAGGCGCTTCCGGCGATGCTGCCACCGACCACGGCCACCGAGCCACCCCGCATGGGCCGTCCCCTTCCGCCGAGCCCTGTGAGGCCGGGAAGGGTCTTCCGGGCCCCCTTGCGCAGGGAGTCGACGATACGCGGCGCGGACCGGGCGCGGAGGCGGTTGCGACCGTTCCGGTTGAGCTGCCGGCATCCGGGCTATGCAACTAGTTGCATAGCCCGGCGAACGTCCCCTACTCTGCGGTAACAATCCGGGAGACCCCTCCCGCCGCCGCCCCTCACAGGAGACGTCGATGAGCTCGACCCCCGGCAGCAGCCGCTACCCGCACCTGCTCAGCCCGCTCGACCTCGGCTTCACCACCCTGCCCAACCGGGTGATCATGGGCTCGATGCACGTCGGCCTGGAGGAGGCCCCCGGCGGCTACCAGCGGATGGCCGCGTTCTACGCCGAACGCGCCCGCGGCGGCGTCGGCCTGATCGTCACCGGCGGCATCGCCCCCAACGAGGCCGGCCGCCCCTGGGACGGCGGCGCCATGCTGACCACCGAGGCGGAGGCCGACGAGCACCGGGTGGTCACCGACGCCGTGCACGCCGCCGGCGGGAAGATCGCCCTCCAGATCCTGCACTTCGGCCGCTACGCCTACCACCCCGAGCTCGTCGCCCCCAGCGCGCTCCAGGCCCCGATCAGCCCCTTCGTGCCCAACGAGCTCACCGCCGAGCAGGTCGAGCAGACCGTCGAGGACTTCGCCCGCTGCGCCGAACTCGCCCGCCGGGCCGGCTACGACGGCGTCGAGATCATGGGCTCCGAGGGGTACCTGATCAACGAGTTCGTGGTCGCCGCCACCAACCACCGCACGGACGAGTGGGGCGGCCCCTACGAGCGGCGGATGCGCTTCCCGGTCGAGATCGTCCGCCGGGTCCGCGAGCGGGTCGGCGAGGACTTCATCATCGTCTACCGGCTCTCCATGCTCGACCTGGTCCCCGGCGGCTCCACCCTCGACGAGGTCGTCCAGCTCGCCCAGGCCGTGGAGGCCGCCGGCGCGACGATCATCAACACCGGCATCGGCTGGCACGAGGCCCGCATCCCCACCATCGCCACCTCCGTCCCGCGCGGCGCCTTCGCCTGGGTCACCCAGCGGGTGATGGGCAAGGTCGGCATCCCGCTGGTCACCACCAACCGCATCAACACCCCCGAGATCGCCGAGCAGTTGCTCGCCGACGGCAAGGCCGACCTGGTGTCGATGGCCCGCCCGCTGCTCGCCGACGCCGACTTCGTCGCCAAGGCCCGCGAGGACCGCGCCGACTCCATCAACACCTGCATCGGCTGCAACCAGGCCTGCCTGGACCACACCTTCAACCTCCAGATCACCTCCTGCCTGGTCAACCCGCGCGCCTGCCACGAGACCGAACTCGTCCTCGGCCCCACCGAACTGCGCAAGTCCATCGGCGTGGTCGGGGCCGGACCGGCCGGCCTCGCCTTCGCCGTCTCCGCCGCCGAACGCGGCCACGCCGTCACCCTGTACGACGCGGCCGACACCGTCGGCGGCCAGCTGAACATCGCCCGACGGATCCCCGGCAAGGAGGAGTTCGGCGAGACGCTGCGCTACTACCGCACCCGGCTGGCCGAGTTGGGCGTCACCCAGCGCCTCGGCGCCGTCGTCGGCGCCGAGCAGCTCGCCGCCGAGGGCCACGACGAGATCGTCCTCGCCACCGGCGTCACGCCCCGAACTCCCGCCGACATCCCGGGAATCGACCACCCGAGCGTGCTCGGCTACCTGGACGTGCTGCGCGACGGCGCACCCGTCGGCGAACGCGTCGCCATCCTCGGCGCGGGCGGGATCGGCTTCGACGTCGCCGAGTTCCTCACCGACCAGGGCGACCAGGCCAGCCTCAACCCGCCCGTTTTCCAGGCGAAGTGGGGCATCGACCCGGAGTACCGCGAGCGCGGCGGGCTGCGCGCGCCCGAGCGGCCCACGCCCCCGCGCAGCGTCCACCTGCTGCAGCGCAAGACCACCAAGGTCGGCGCCGGCCTCGGCAAGACCACCGGCTGGATCCACCGCACCGAACTCAAGCACCGCGGCGTGGTGATGGTCGCGGGCGCCACGTACGACCTGATCGACGACGCCGGCCTCCACTACACCGTCGACGGCGAACGCCAACTCCTGCCCGTGGACACCGTGGTGCTCTGCACCGGCCAGGAGCCGCGCCGCGAGCTGGCGGCCGAGCTGCGCGAACGCGGGCTGTCCGTGCACGTCATCGGCGGTGCGGACGTGGCCGCCGAACTGGACGCCAAGCGGGCCATCAAGCAGGGGACGGAACTGGCCGCCTCCCTCTGACGCCGGGTGGCCGGGGGGCTACCCGGCGTACCGGGGCCCGCGGCGCCGCGCTGCGGGCCCCTCGGCCGTTCCCGCCACCGTTGACCTGTGCCGATGCCCGCCCGCGCGCCCCGTCCGGGCCCCGGTGGGAGACTGGTGCCCTGTCCCTGCCCTGACTCTCGACCGGGGGCCAGCATGTCCCTCCCGAGGCCTCTCCACGCCCTGGCCGCCGCCGCCCTCGTCGCGGCGGCCGCCCTGGGGCCGACCGTCGCCGTGAGCGCCGCCGCGAGCGCCGCCGGTTCCGCGCCGGTGCTGCCCTCCGCCGACCAGCTGAAAGCCGCGCTGCTCACCGCGAACGACCTCGGCCCCGGCTACACCGAGGCCCCCGCCAGCGGCAGCCCGGGCCCGAGCGAGAACCCCACCCCCGTCAGCGGCTGCGACGCGCTCAACGCCCTGATCAACATGCACGCCACCGGCTCCGGCCCCGCCACCCCGCGCGCCGAGACCGAACTCGACGGCCCGGACGGCGGCAACCCGATGGTGACCGAGGCCCTCACCGCCGAGGACCCGGCCCGGCTCGCCACCGACTTCGCCACCGCCACCGACGCGTTCAGGACCTGCCACACCATCACCTTCAACGCCGGCACCGACGCCTCGGTGACCTTCACCGTCACCCCCGTGACCCTCGGGGACCGCCAGGACGCCCCGGCCGTCCGCCTCGACGGCACCCTCGCGGGCGTCCAGCTCAGCGCCTACCTCGGCATCGAGCGCTTCGGCACCGTCGGCATGGCCTACGGCTTCTTCCAGCGCCAGGGCGCCGATGCCCAGACCGCCTCGATGCAGTACCGCAGCGCCGTCGCCAAGGTCGAGCGCACCCTCGGCACCACGGCCGGCAGCACCACCCCGCCCACCGTCACCGCGACCCAGGGCATGTCGGTCTGACCGCCCGCGACACACGGCGGCCCCCGTCGAGCGCAGCGCTCGACGGGGGCCGCCGCGTGGTCGACCTAGTACCAGCCGGTCCGGTAGAAGCCCTTGGAGCCGGCGGAGCTGGCCTGCGACTGGATGTCCTTGTCGTTGTCCATCATCGACCAGATGGCGCCGCCCGAGGACGTGAAGGTGGAGTAGTCGCTCTCCTGGCCCGGGTGGTTCTGGATCCCCACGGACTCACCGGGGACGGCGTTCCGGTCCCGCGCCCAGGCGGCCCGGCAGGACGGGCTGTAGCGCAGCTCCAGGTCGCCGTTGGTGGAGACGGTGATGGCGTCGTTGGCGCAGGTGGTAGTGGCCGGGTCCTTCCCGGTGCAGCTGCTCGCGTAGCAGCTGGTGGCGGCGGAGGCCGGGGAGGCGACCAGCACCGCCCCGGACACGGCCAGGGCCAGGGTGGCGCCGATCGTCGCGGTCTTGCGGGCGAGGGAACGCATGGAGTCCTCCGAAGTGGTGAGGGGGATCGACGGATCAACGCCGCAACTCTCGGGCCCCGCACCGCCGTCCCGCTACCGTCCCACCGTCCCCGGGACATCCCGGCCCGTCCCGGGAAGCCCCGCCGGGGCGGCCGCACCCCCGTGGCGGACGCCCGTCCCGCCGGTCAGCGGAGGAACCTGACCATGTCGGTCTGGCTCCGGGGCGCCACGAGAACGGAAATAAGGTTCGTCAACCTCATTTTTCGGCAGGGCTGCCCGATTTGACTTCACCACTCCCCATTTCCTCCGGTGTGATGCTGATCACGTCGGAACTAGTTCGACAACGTGCTGGACCGCCCTGCCTTGCCAGGCCTACGCTCCGCCCTTAGTTGCCGGGTCCGCGCGCGGGCGCGGCCCCAATTCCACTGGGGGAAAGACGTGTTCGTGAACAATGTCCGTTTCCGTCGATTAGTCACCAAGGAATGGTCACCTCCGACAAGGGCGAAATCCCGAATGGCCGCGGTGAGTTCGTTGGCAATCCTGGGGTCGCTGCTGTCGCCCGTGGCGCCGGCCCTCGCCGCAGGGGTTTCGGGCGACAAGGGCGGGATCTGGTCACCGCCGAACACGCCGCTGTCGCGGACGGCGTCGGTGCCCGGGGCTGCCGACCACCCCAAGTCCTCGGCACCGGCGACCGGTTCGCCGAACTGGGTGCCGCCGAAGTCGGTGCCGCAGCCGAAGTCGGGCAGCGCGGTGGTGGGGCTGGACCCGGGTGGGGCGAAGCAGGCCGGTGATCTGCCGGTGTGGCTGGCCCCGGTCGCGCCCTCCACCGGGGCGGCCTCGGTGCAGGTGCGGGTCGCCGATCCCAAGGAGGCGTCCGCCGCCGGTGTGCCGGGCACCGTGGTGTCGCTCTCGCGCGGTGAGGCGCCCGAGGAGGGCCGGGTCCGGATCGGGATCGATCCGGGTGGGCTGGGCTACGGTGGCGACTTCGCCCACCGGGCGCGGCTGGTGGAGCTGCCGGAGTGCGCGCTGAGCACACCGGCAGCCGATGCCTGCCGCACCCGGAAGCCGGTGGCCTCGCACTACGACGAGCAGACGAAGCAACTGGTGGCGGAGGTCGACCTGCCCGCCGCCCCCGCCTCGGCCGCGCGGCAGCGGGCCGAGGCGCAGTCGGCGGGCCCCGCCCCTGCTCCGGCGCAGGTCCTGCTGGCCCTGGACGGCGCGCCGTCCAGCGGGACGGGGACGTACAGCGCCACGCCGCTCTCCTCCAGTCAGAGTTGGGCGGCCGGCAACGCCTCCGGCTCGTTCACGTACAGCTATCCGATCCAGCTGCCGCCGACGCTGGTCGGGACCCCTCCGGCGTTCTCCCTTGAGTACGACTCGGCGTCGGTGGACGGCAGGACGGCGTCGACGAACGCCCAGGCGTCCTGGATCGGTGACGGCTGGGACACCAACGTCGGTTTCGTCGAGCGCTCGTACCGGGTGTGCGACAAGGCGGGTATTCCCGGTTCGGGTGACCAGTGCTGGGGTGGCCCGAACCTGACGCTGTCGCTGGGCGGGCACTCGGGCGAGCTGGTGCCGGACGACGCGTCCTGTGTCGGCGGCACCGCGACGGACGAGCAGTCGAAGTGCAAGTGGCGCCTGAAGGGCGATGACGGGACGAAGGTCGAGTTCCTGACCGGTGCCAACAACGGGACGTGGAACGGTTCGTACCTGAAGGTGACGGACACGTCCGGGACGGTGTACTACTTCGGGCTCAACCAGCTGCCGGCGGCGGACGGTTCGCCGAGCAAGGTGGGGCCGGAGAGCAAGTCGGCCTGGACGGTTCCGGTGTACTCGCCGAACTCGGGGGATCCCTGCTACAACTCCTCGAAGGGCAAGGGATCCTGGTGTCAGACGGCGTGGCGCTGGAACCTGGACTACGTCGTGGACCCGCACGGCAACCTCGCCACGTACTCCTACACACCGGAGACCAACTCGTACACCCGCGGCGCGGCCCTGAACGCCGGCAAGGGTGAGCCGAGCTCGTACACCCGTGGTGGCGTGCTGGCGTCGATCGCCTACGGGCAGCTGCTCTCCGACCAGTTGGGTGCGGGCGGCTCCTACCAGGCGGCGGCGCGGGTGGACTTCGACTCGGGTGAGCGGTGCGTCTCGGACGCGGCGACCTGTGACCCGGCGAACCGGACGGCGGCCAACGCCGCCAACTGGCCGGACGTGCCGATGGACAAGCAGTGCCAGGACGGTGCGGCCTGCACCAACTACGGTCCCACGTACTGGTCGACGAAGTGGCTGAACGGGATCACCACCTCGATCCGCTCCGGCAGCACGTACCGCCCGGTCGACCGCTACGACTTCACCCATGTGTTCAAGACGCCGCAGAACGCGACGGAGAACGCGCCGATCGCCTGGCTGCAGTCGGTGAAGCGGACCGGCAAGGACACCGCCAACGGGCAGGCCGAGCAGCCGCTCCCGGCGGTGACCTTCGCGGACCTGCTGCTGCCGAACCGGGTGGACGGCCTGGTGCCGGCGCGTCCGCGCTACAACCGTCCGCGGCTGGCGGTGATCACCACGGAGACCGGTGGCACGATCACCGTCTCCTACACCAAGGACTCCTGCTCACGCACGACGGGTCGGATGCCGGCCTCGGCGGACAGTGACACCCTGGCCTGCTTCAACGTGAAGTGGTTCGACACCGGTGTGCAGACGACGGTCGACGACTGGTTCCTGCGCTATCCGGTGGACACGGTGACCGTCGACCCGAACTCCAAGCTGATCTCGGGCGCGGTGCCGCAGACGACCTCGTACTCGTACGGCCTGGCGGCCTGGCACCGCAACGACGGCGCGCTGGTGGAACCGGACTACCGGACCTGGGACCAGTTCCGGGGCTTCGCGAGCGTGACCGCGCTGACGGGTTCGGGCAAGGACGGGCCGCAGGCCAAGTCGACCACCAGCTACTACCAGGGCATGGACGGCGACCTCAAGGCCGACGGCAAGCCCAGGGGCGCCTCCGTCGCCGGGATCAAGAGCGGCAGCCGGACCGACTCCGACTGGCTGTCCGGCCGGACCCTGGAGACGGATGCCTACGCGGACGCCTCGGCCGACGCCAACTCCCCGCTCTCCTACGAGATCTACACCTACGAGCACCCGTCCGACCGGGCCACCCACGCCCGCACCGGCCTGCCGGACCTGGTCGCCCGCTACGGCTCCACCAGGACGACCAGGACCACCACGGCCGTCACCACGACCGGCACCCGGAACACCTCGACGGTGACCACCACCGACCCGGACAACAACAACCGGGTCACCAGCTCGCTGAGCACCGCCGACGGGACCCCGGACGTGTGCACCCGCCAGAGCTATGCGAGCGGCGGTAACCCGCAGATCACCGCCCTGGTCTCCGAGGTGCTGGTCGTCTCGGGAACCAACGCCTGTACGGCGGGCCAGACTTCGGCCAACACGGTGTCCGACACCCGCACCCTCTTCGACGGCCAGGGCTTCGGCGGCGCCGGAACGAAGGCGGACGTGACCGGGACCCAGGTGCTGGACGGCTACGACGGCAACGGCGCCGCGCAGTACGTCACCACCTCCGCCACCACGTACGACGCCTACGGCCGGATCGCCTCCGTCACCGACCCGACGGTCACCGACAGCGCCAACCCGAACGGTGCCGTCACCACGACCTCCTACAGCTCCGCCAACCCGGGCGAGTTGCCGAACCAGGTGGTCACCGGCAGCCCGGCCCCGGCCGGCGCGCCGGACGCGGGCACCGCCCGCACGACCGCCACCACGCTCAACCCGGCCCGCGCCATGGCGCTCACCTCGACGGACGTCAACGGCCGGACCAACAGCCGGAGTTACGATGCTCTGGGGCGGTTGAAGGCGGTCTGGCTGCCCGGTCGGGACACCGGGGCCGGCGCGAACTACACCTACGACTACGCGGTGAACGGCACCGACTCGCCGTCCACCGTCACGACGAGGGCCCTGCGGCCGGGCGGCATCGACTACGGGATGTCGACCCAGATCGTGGACGGCCTGGCCCGGGCGGTGCAGACCCAGACCGATCCGGCGATCTCGGCGTACAAGGGCCGGATCGTCGCCGACACCTTCTACGACTCGCAGGGCCGGGTGAACCGCTCCTACCAGCCGTACTACGACGACACCAACACCCCCAGCACGACCCGGTGGATCCCGGACGGTGCGAAGGTGCCGAACGCGACGGTCACGATCCGGGACGGTCTGGGCCGGACCACCAGCAGCCAGTTCGTGGCGCTGGGCACGCTGCAGACCACCACGACGACGGCCTACCCCGGTGCGGACCGGGTCGACGTGACGCCGCCGGCCGGTGCCACTGCGACCAGTACGGTCACCGACGCCCGTGGGCGCACGGTGCAGTTGTGGCAGTACAAGACTGCTGCGGCGACCGGTAAGCAGGCCGACGCGGACGTCACCGGCTACACCTACACGCCGGGCGGCCAGGCGGCCACCCGGACGGATGCGGCCGGGAACACCTGGAGTTACACCTACGACCTGCGCGGGCGTCAGGTGAAGGCCGACGACCCGGACACGGGTGTGTCGACCCGCAGCTACGACGGCGCCGGCCGGTTGGTGTCGACGACGGATGCCCGCGGGCAGAGCGTCGCGATCACCTACGACCTGCTGGGCCGTAAGACGGGCACCTACAACGGGTCGGTCGCTCCGGCGAACCAGCTGACGGCTTATGCCTACGAAACCGTGGCGAAGGGCCAGTTGACTGCGTCGACCCGGTTCGTGGGTGGTGCTGGTGGTTCGGCATACACCAAGTCGGTCGGTGAGTACGACGCGGCGTACCGGGCCACCAAGACCTCGCTCTCCCTTCCGGGGGCCGAGATCGGCAGGAGCGGACAGGTCAGCTTCGACTACTCGGCCGCCTACAACCCGATCAGCGGGGCCGTCACCAGCGAGACGCGTGCCGCGGCGGGTGATCTGGCGCAGGAGGCGGTGAACTACAACTACGAGGCGTTCGGTCAGCTCAACGACATCAGCGGCTCGGGGTACACCTATCTGCGGCAGGCGGACTGGGACGCGTACGGGCGCAACATCCGTGACACGATGAACCCTTGGGGCACCCAGGTCGTTTCCACCAACACGTACGACGAGTCGACCGGGCGTCTGCTGACCCAGTACGTGGACAAGCAGACGGCCACCACCGGCACGGTCCAGAACACCACCTACGCGTACAACCCGGCCGGTCGGGTCACGGCGGTGCGGACGATTCCGGACAACAGCCCGGACCGGACGGACCTGCAGTGCTTCACGTACGACTACCTGGGCCGGCTGACCACGGCGTGGTCGGACACCGGGCGGCTCAACCAGCCCACCCCGTCCCTTGCCGGTCAGGGCTCGTGTGCCAACGCGACGCCCACCAGCGGGGCTTCGACGGCGGGTACCACCACCGTCGGCGGCAGTGCGCCGTACTGGCAGGACTACAGCTACGACGCGGTCGGCAACCGGACGAAGCTGGTCATGCACAACCCGACCGGTGACCAGTCCAAGGACCTGACGATCGACCAGTCGTTCCCGGCGGCGGGTTCGCGCAACACGCCGACCACGGCGGCGGGCACGGGCGGTGGTACCGGCGGTTCGCACGTGCCGACGGCGGTGAAGTCGACGTTCCCCAACAACGGGAGCACGCCGGGGAGTTACCAGTACGACGCGGCGGGGAACACGACGAAGATCGCCAACCCGGGGGCCAACAAGACCCTGGGGGCGGGTTTCGTGCTCAACCCGGGTGAGTCGGTGCGCTCCAGCAGTGTGCAGCTGACCATGCAGTCGGACGGCAACCTGGTGCTGACCTCGCTGCGGACCGGTCTGGTGACGTGGTCGACGAACACGGCCAACCACCCGGGTGCGTGGGCGACGATGCAGGACGACGGCAACTTCGTGGTCTACGACCCCCAGCGGGTCCCGCTGTGGTCCTCGCAGAGCTGGGTCGGGGCGAACAGCAAGTACTTCGCGGTCGTCCAGGACGACGGCAAGTTCATGGTGTACGCGCCGGGCTGGGTCCCGAAGTGGGACTCCCACACCTGGAACACCGTGGACGCGGCCAACGGCGCCGACCTGACCTGGGACGTGGAGGGCAAGCTCGCCACCCTCAAGCAGGGCGGCGCCACGACCTCCTACGTCTACGACGCGGACGGCAACCAGCTCATCCGCCGCAACCCCGGCAAGGTCACCGTCAACCTCGGCGGCGGCGACGAACTCACCTACGACACCGGCGCCAAGACCAGCACCGGCACCCGCTACTACGCCCTGCCCGGCGGGGTCACCCTCGTCCGCCAGGGCCCGAGCCAGCTCACCTACCAGTTCGCCGACCACCACGGCACCAACTCCCTGTCGATCGATTCGGCGACGACGAACGTGAGCCGTCGCTGGGCCGACCCCTTCGGCGTCCTGCGCGGCTCCGGCTCCGGCGCCTCGTGGGCCGGTGACAAGGGCTTCGTCAACGGGTTGAAGGACGACGCGACCGGCTTCACCAACCTGGGCGCCCGCCAGTACCAGCCCGGCACCGGCCGCTTCCTCAGCCCGGACCCGGTCATCGACGCGGCGAACCCGCAACAGTGGAACGCATACGCGTACAGCACCAACGACCCGACCAACCTGAGCGACCCCGGTGGCCTCCGCCCCGAGGGGGTGTGCGGCGGCTTCGGCGCCTGCTACACCGACAAGGGCGACGTCATCACCGAGACGTTCAAGCCGGAAGGCCACGGCGCCTGGACGGAGGAGTACTGGAGCAAGGGGAACGGCACCCCCAAGTATCCGAACATCGTCAGCCCGCACTACTTCATCATCACCAGGGGCGGAACGCTCTGGGGCAACGTCCGCGACGCCGCGGACGGCGCCTCCTGGATCCCGGGCCTGAGCGTGCCGGCCAGCGTGTTGGGCGCCGCCATGGACATCAAGGACGGCAAGTACCTGGACGCCGCCGAGGGCCTGGCGGGCATCCTCCCCGGCGGACGTGCCGTCGGCGCGGTAGGAAAGGCGGAGAAGGCAGAGAAGGCGGGGACGACCGCTGCGAAGGACCTGGAGAAGGCCGAGGCGGAGGCGGCCGGCGCCTGCCCGAACCCGCTGTTGGCGGTGACGGGCACCCACAGCTTCCTGCCCGGCACCAAGGTCCTCCTAGCGGACGGGACGACCAAGTCGATCGAGGACCTCCAGCCCGGCGACCAGGTCGAGGCCACGGATCCGGCCACCGGGAAGTCCGAGCCGAAGCCCGTCACGCGCACGATCCGCACCCCTGACGACAGCAAGTTCACCGATCTGACCCTGCAGACCACCGACCCCTCCACCGGGGCGCCCGGAGGTACCGAGAACCTCACCAGCACCCAGCACCACCCGTTCTGGGACGAGACCACGCACCGCTGGACCGACGCGGCAAACCTCCACCCCGGCGAGAAGGTCCGCACCGCAGACGGCCGAACCCTCACCATCCGAACAGTCCGGAACTACGAGACGGCCCCCCAGGTCGCCTACGACCTCACCATCGCCGACATCCACACGTACTATGTGCTGGCCGGGGCCACGCCAGTCCTCGTCCACAACTGTGGTGAAGCTGACGAGGACCTGCTCGATTTTGCGGACGCGGCGTTGAGTATTCCGCCCGCAGATCGGCCAAATGTGGCGACGAAGATTATCTCTGCAGATGGCCAGCATACGGATATGTCCTATGCTGTTGACACTCGTACGGGCACTATGCCGGAGCAGACTGCGAGGGCGGTCGCCGATTCGGCCCATCACGGGGGCTGTGGAGAGGTGGGATGCGCCATTAAGTTCGAGACGAGTGGCATTCCGCTTGCGGGTTCAACCTTCCAGTCCGTAAAAATCGGTGGTGGCGGTCGAGGGAATTCATTCCCATTGCTAGAGCACGGTGAATTGATCGGCCCGTGCCCTGCATGTAAGAGGTTCCTCCAGGTTATCGGCGGAAATGGATAGTCATGAGTTCTCTGCCGGAAGGATTGAAGGAAGTCCTGCGCAAGTTGCGCGAGGTTCGTTCTGCCAGGCCATCGGGCTCTGAGGAGTCGGAGGAATTCGCGGCATGGTGGGAGCGAATGGCCGATGTCCTGGAAGAGCTCTCTGGTGCGCTTCTTTTCGATGCGGATCGGAAACGTGCACGGGCAGAGTCTGAGGCGGCCAGGGAGCGTGCTATCGAGATCCGGGGAAGAGCCCATGGGGGTGCGTGATGGCGGCGCATGGGCTTGGTGAGCGATTTCTCGGATGAGTCCGACTGAGTGGTAGTTCGGCGCGAGAGCCCCAGATTGAGTCCTGGGGCTCTCGCGTGTGGAGAGTCCGGCGGCCTGAAGGGGCGGCAGCTTGGACGTGTGTCGTTCTACGTGCTGGCCGGCGATACGCTGGACGGGGCATCGACCTATCGGAGCGTAGGTGAACTGGGGGCTCAGCATGGACTGGCAGAACTCCGCTGTCCAACACTGATCAGGGAGGATCGGTGGACGGTTCCAAGTCTGACGAAGACCTCTGGGCTCTGGTCGTAACGGCCGAACAGCAGGCTGCCAGGGCCCGCGCGGACTTCTACCGGGGCGCGGGTTCGCGCCGTGCCGTTCTGTCCGCTGCGCTGCGGGGGGCGATCTGGGAGCAGGGGACGGCGCTGTCGTTCCTGCAGCGTCTCCCCGGCGATGTGGCCTCGTTGCTCGAGGAGTTGGTCGACCTCGCGATGTCACCGAGGTTCGCGCTCGAAGCCAGGAAGGCGATCGCCGCCGGGAGCCCGCAGGTGACGAGGCCGGAGGTGCGGCGACTCGTGGAGGAGCGGCTGCCGACCGCGGATGCCGACGACTGGCGCAGGCTGGTCGAGCTCCACCTGCACCTGAACGACCGGGTGGCGCTCCGTGGGCTGGCTGCCCGGGTGGAGAAGAGCGAGGACCCGGAGGTGCGTGAGGTGGGCCAGGACGTCCTGGCCTGGCTCTCGGAGGACTCGTGAGCCGGCGGGGCCACCGGCTGTTCGTTCGGGCCCGGGCGGCCGCACCCCCGTGGCGGCCGCCCGATTCCGTTGTCACGGGAGGTACTTGACCTCCGGGAACCTCGGCGAGGGGCCGTCGAGGAGGGCGCTGCGGCGGTGGCGGAGGTGGGCGTCGAAGAAGGCGAGCGGGTAGGACTGCTGGATGCGGGTGGAGCGGTCGGCGGGGAGGGTGCCGATCATCTCCTGGATCTGCTGGTCGGGGATGCCGAGCTCCTTGGCGACCTGGGGCATCAGGACGGCCGCGTCCCCGTAGGAGTTGTGGCGGACGCCGTCGGCCTGGATGTTGAGGTGCCAGCCGCGCAGGTGGTTCCAGAAGGTGACGGCGTTCGGGTTCTGGTCACGGCCGAACTCGGCGGTGATCATCATGAACGGCCGGTCCAGGTCGGTGACGGGGATGGCCGCCATCGGACCGTCGAGGGCGAGGCCGGCCCGGACGCGGCGGTCGGCCATGAGGACGGCGGCGGTGGCCGAACCGCCCTTGGACCAGCCGAACATGCCGACGTCGAGCGGGTCGGGGGCGCCGAGGAGGCCCTCGGGGAGCGCCTTCCCGTCGACGTCGGGGTTGCGTCCGGCGGCGAGTTCCTCGACGCAGTCCAGGACGAACCGGGCGTCGGCGGCGCAGTCCTTCGGGCCGATCCTGGGGGCACCCTCGATCCACGGGGTGAGCACCCGGCCGTCGGGGAACTCGGTGAACGCGTCCCAGGTGTGGTCGACGGTGACCACGACGTAACCGTGGCTGGCGAGTTCCTGGACGATGACGGTGTTGACGGCCCGGTGGGCGTGGGCGCCGTGCGAGTAGACGACGACGGGCAGCCGGTGGCCGGGGCCGTGGCCGGGGCGGTGGACGGGTGCGCCCTCGCGGGCGGCGGTGAGCGGGCCGGCGGTGATCGGGAGCTGGTAGCCGGCATCGTCCAGGAAGGCCTTGAGGGCGCCGTCGGACAGCCAGGGGGCGAGCGGGAGTTCCTCGGCCTGCCGGGCGGGGTACCAGACGCTGGCCATCAGCTCGCGGTACCGGCCGGGGCCGGCGAACGGGTCCGGCCGTGAGGTGTCGCGCAGGTGCAGGGCGACCGTGCCGATGCGGTGCGGGCCGGTGGGCGCGGGCAGGGTGAGCCGGCCCGGTGCCGGAGCGGGCGGGGGAGTGCCGCCCGGTGCGGCGGGGGCGTCCGCCCGGGCGGTGGAGGCCAGACCGAGCGGGGCGGCGACGCCCAGGGCCAGAGCGGTGCCCAGCATGCGACGGCGGGTCGGTCCGGTGCGGTGGGTCGGCCCGGACGGTCCGGACGGTCCGGTGGGGCCGGTGAACGGCGTGGTGTCCATGCCGAGGACGCTGTCACGGGGCGCGGGGGAGCGGCATCGGCCCACCGGTTGATCTCCGGGCAGGCCGCATTGGTCCACGGGTTTACATCCCCGGGCTGATGCGCGGCCGGGCGTGCAAAGGGTCGGGAGTGGGAAGTCGGCCGAGCCGACTTCCCACTCCCGTTGTTCTCCGTGCGTCGAGGTCCGGTCAGCCTCAGTTGAAGACCAGGACGTCGGTGCGCATCGGGATGGAGCTGTTCCAGCCGATGTTGATCTTGAACGTCACGATCCCGTTGCCGGGGGCGATGCTCGACACCTGGAAGGCGGCGGCGCCGACGAAGCGATTCCCGTTGGAGTCGATCTCGGAGGCGGTGATGACGACGGTGGAGTCGATCCCGATGACGTTCCAGGGGATCTGCAGGTTGAACGTCCCGTGCGAGGGGGTCCAGGTCCACCAGCCGCGCCACACGGCGCCGACGTTGCCGCCGATCGCGGCGAGCTCCTGTCCGGGGCTGGTGGGCTGCGAGTGGCCCGCGATCTGCGGGATCTCGGAGGCGGAGGATTCGGCTGCGCTCATGGCGTCACTCCTTGCGCCGGGAGAGCCCCATGAGCTCTCCGGATGCTTCGAGTGTCGGTCAGTGTGCGGAGCTTCGACAATCACCCGTGAGAGTGAACTCCCTTGCGTGGTAAGCATGTTGACGTGCACAGCGGTTAGGTTTCATTGGGAGGTGTCGACTCGTTGGGTCGCCGCTGAGGGTGCGTTGTCGACCACCCGCAGTGCCTCCGACAGCGCCGTCAACAGCGGCAAGGTCGACGCCGCATGCCCCGCCTCGACCGCCCGCACCTGCCCCTCGGCCAGCCCGGACCGTTCCGCCAGCTCCGCGACCGACCACCCGAGCGACTGCGGGCGCCCAGTGTGACAGGCTGTCATCCGGAAAGGGTGCGGCGGCGGTCAAGTCTCGTCGACCGCCGCCCGGTTCGAGCTCCAGATACCGGAGCCCGCTCTTGGGGAGTCCAGAACGGGACCGAGTGGGGATGCTCAGACGAACTGGAGCAGGGGGGAGCGCAGGAAGCCGTCCAGGCCTCCCCACTCGAAGATGCAGACCGCGGCCACCACATGGGCATCGGCGCGAACGCCGCTCCAGTCGCCCGATCGCCGCTCCGCCACGACGTCGTCCTGGGAGGAGAGGGCCTGCACCGAGAACCGGTGGGTCCGGAAGCGGATGGTGCCGGCTGTGGTGGCGACGGTGACGGCCCGCTCGCCCGGCAGCAGTGAGTGGTGGCCGTGCACGACCACCGGGGTTCCGGAGAACTCCCCGCGGACGGTCTTCCGGACGCGGCGTCGTGCGCCGACCCCGGGGCTGCCCATGTCATGAAGCGTGAGGACATCCTCGCCGGCGATGCTGATCGTCCAGTGCTCCCAGCCTTCCCACTGGGATGCGGGGCCTCCTCGGCTCGCTCGTTCGCGATGGAGCAGCACCTCTCCGAGGGGGCTTCGGGCGTGTGCGTACTGGCGTCGCTCCTTTGCGGGGTTGGTCCAGTCGCCGAAGCTGACGTCTCGTTCGAATTTCATTTCATCCACCTGTGCGTACTGGACTGTGCAGTGTACCGGGGTCGGCCCGGCCGACTTCGGGAGAAGTCGGCCGGGCCGACCCGTGTGTCGAGCCGGTGGCTGGCCAGCGCTGAGCCGCTCAGTCACCGGACGCGGTCATCAGAAGAACCGCTTCCAGAGGGATTTGATGTTCCTGGCACCCCACTTGATGCCGAAGATGGCCGGTCCGTCCCCTGTCTTGAACTTGGCGGCGCCGTTGATGCCGCCTCCCCTGGCCGACCCCGTGAGGAACCCGACGGCCTCCCGCCCGGTCGTCCGGTGGCCCATGGCCTTGTCCGCCACGAGGTGCGACGGTACGCCCACGAGCATGCCCACGCCCGCGCCTGCTGCGATGGCACAGCCGACGCCGGCCGTTCCGACGCAGAATGCCGCGGCGGCGGCCCCGGCAGCCATACCGGTACCGAAGGAGACGGCACCGTGGATGATGCTCCGCTTGTTCCGGTGCCAGAACCCGCTCACCGACGACGTCACGGTCTGCTTGGCGCTCTCGACCTTCTTGACGACCTTGTTGTAGGTGCGGCCGAACGCGCAGCCGCCGCCCTTGCGGTACTTGACGCACCAGCGACCGTCGAGATCGTACTGGTTGATCGGATCGCCGTAGACGTAGTCGTACGCGTTGGCGTTGCCGCCATAGACCGGGTCGACGGACAGGAAGCGGCCGCTGGCCGGGTTGTAGAGGCGGACGCCCATCAGGACCAGGCCGTCCTGGGCCTCGCCCGACCGTTCCTTGCCGCCGAGCCAGCCGTAGCGGGTGGCGGGCTGGCCCTGGGCCGGGTTGCCGTACTCGTCGGCGTCGAGGAGGACGGGCTTGGTGAGGGCGGTGTCGGTGGTGAGGACCACCGAGCCGAACAGGTTGGTGAGCTGGAGCCGGATGTCTCCCTTGTCGGTGACGGTGGCGGCGAGGTCGCCGTCGGTGCCCGGGACGTTTCGGGTCCAGGCGCCGGTGGCGGGGTCCTCGACGATCCACCGGGGGCTGTCGCTGTCGCCGCCGTAGTGGTGGACCTTGGTGGCGGTGGCGGACCAGCTGCCGTCGGCCTGCTTCTTGGCGGTGGTGCTGCCGTTGAAGCGACCGGCCGGGTCGATGGTCCAGGTCTGCCGGGTGTCGGCGGTCTCCTGGGAGGCGACCAGGTCGTCGACCCGGTAGCCGATCGAGGTGCCGGTCGGCGTCCTGACCGTGCGCCCGAACGCGTCGTACTGGTAGCCGGGGTCGGTGATCCGGTCGGCGCTGTCGTACGCGGACGTGGTCGTGGTGGCGCCGGCGGTGGTGCAGCTGCCGTCGACCGAGCCGGAAACGGCCTTGCCAGTGCGGTTGTAGTGGTTGTCGTAGGTGTAGACCCGGGTGGTGCAGCCGGTGCCGGTGCTGCCGTGTTCCGCCTTCACCAGGCGGCCGAGGCGGTCGTAGCCGTAGCTCTTGCGGCCGGTGCCGGTGCTGTCCTTGACGACCTGGCCCTGGGTGGAGAGCTCGTTGGTCTGCGCCCAGATCACGGTGTTGTCGGAAGCCCGGGTGTAGCTGCGGGCGATGGCCTTGCCGGAGGCGTTGAGCGTGTCCTTGCGGACGATGCCGCCGGGGTAGCTCTGTTCGACGAGCCGGCCGTCCGGGCTGTACTTGGCGGTGAACTCACCCGACTTGCTGTCGGTCACCGAGGTGATCAGGCCGCGGGGGTCCTTGGCCCGGTCGTAGGTGATGGACAGCGAACCGGTGGTGTCCAGGACCTTGACCGGCTTGCCGAACTTGTCGAACTCGGTCGTGGTGGTCGCGCCGTCCGCGTCCGTGTAGGACACGGTGCGGCCGAGGACGTCCTTGACCGTGGTGACCGCCTTGCCGCCCGCCGTGACCGTGACGGCCTCGCCGGTGGCGGGGTCGTAGGCGGTCTCGGACTTTGGCACGGCGGTGCCCTCGTCGCCGGTGGTCTCGGTGGAGAGCGGCCGGTTGGCCGCGTCGAACACCGTCACCGTCCGGCGGGTCTTGCCGGCGTTGGTCTCGACGACCTCCTCGGGCTTGCTGCTGCGCGAGTAGCGGGTGACCTGCTTGACCGGCAGGGTGGTCGGCATCCGCGCGGAGTCCGCGCCGGTGACGGCGGCACCCGGGCTGGTGGTGCACGCGAGGCCCGCCCACTCGGGGCGGTTGGCGCAGGCCGGGGCGGCCGGGTTGGCGCCGGCCGTGTAGTACGCGGTCTTCACGGTGCTCGCGTCGGCCGTGTCGTTGCCGGGGACGCGCAGCTCGACGGTGCGTCCCTGGGCGTCGTAACGGGTGGTGCTGGTGAGCTTGGCGCCGAGCGCGTCGGTGGTGACCGAGGTGGGCTTCTTCAGCGTCCAGCCGGAGGTGCCGCCGATGGGCGTCCCGTAGCCGTTCTTGGTGACCCGGAGTTCGGTGTCGTCGGCGTAGCCGTCGATGCGGGCGCCGTCGGTGGCGGTGGTGACCAGGTGGTAGGCCTGGCCGTCGGGCTTCCCTTCGTCGTAGGTGTTGGTGGTGTGGTCCCGCGCCACGACCGAAGTGCCGGCCGGGAGCGTCGGGTTGACGGTCGTCTTGGTGAGCGTGACGGTGTCGACGCCGGTGTGGAAGCGCTCGCCGCCGCTGGCCGGGTTGGTGCCGGTGACCGTGAGCTTGAGCTCGTGGTCGCCGCGGGTCAGGTGGACCGCCTCGCCGACCGTGTACGGGACGATGGCTGGCGTTGCGGTGTAGGTGTCGATCGGCTGGCCGACGTCCTTCCCGTCGATCGCCCACTGGATGATCCCGTGGTCGCTGGCTTTGGTGAGCTGGCCGGAGAGGACGTAGTCGCCCTCCTCGGGCACGGTGATCCGCATGGTGTCGAACGCGCCCGCCGCGGTGCCGCGGATGCCCAGGTGGGCACCACCGGACCAGGTCAGGCCGCAGCAGTCGTTGTCGACCTGGACCTTGGTGTTGGTGCCGAGCTGCGGGAGCTTCTCGGCCTCGAATGTGACCGAGACCGGGTTGGTCTGGCCGTTGACCTGTTCGGCGAGTGAGGCGCGGTAGACCGGACCGAGGGTGTCCGCCACGTCCAGGCCGTCGGCCGTGTACGAAATACGCGAGTCCAGCAGACGGGCGCGCGAGGCGGAGTCGGACGGCAGGTTCAGCTCGGCCGCGTACTTGTCCGCATCCGGGTGGGTGCCGAGCGCGATGGAGCGGTTGGTGGCGTCCAGGGTGCGCACGGCGTGGCCGTAGCGGTCGTACTCCTTGGTGTCGATGTCACCGCCGGGGGTGACGGACGGGGTCGCGGTGTTGACCTCGTTGCCGGAGGCGTTGAGGTAGTGGACGCTGGCGGGCTTGTAGCCGTCCGGGCCGGGCTTGGCGGCCGTGGCCGTGCTGGTGCCCGGGTCGTCCTCGGGGCCGAACACGGCGGTGGCGTCGGTGGGGGCGTCGGTCTGTGCCCACTTGGCCACGTCCGAACCGGCCATGTCGTACGGACCGCCGGCACCGCGGGTCAGCGGCACGTCGTAGACGACGCTGGTGGCGGTCTCACCGCTGACCTGGTCCTTCGAACCCTGCGCCAGCGCGGCGCGCCGCACCTTGAGCAGTCGGCCCGGGTCCTGGTCGGCCGCGGCCTTGCCGTAGTCGAAGTTCCACGGCAGCTGGCCGGCCGGAGTGGCACGCGTCAGGTGCCCGGCGTCGTCGTAGCCGTAGGTGGTCTTCAACGGGGTGGCCAGGCGCGGATCCCATGCCTCGGCCAGGCGGCCGCGGTTGTCGTACGCGTAGCGGGCGACCTCGACCGCCTCCTGCTTGGAGGTGGCCGGGTTCCACGACCAGGCCTTCACGGCGCGCACCCGGTCCAGGTAGTCACCCGGGGCGGACGCGGTGGCTGTGGTGACCTTGGCGTAGTCGTATTCCAGGACCTGGCAGCCGCGCGGCAGCGGGTCGACGGTGCAGCCGTTGACGTCGTCGACGCCCGGCTCGACGGCCGGGATGACGCGCTTGACCAGGGAGCGGCCGTCGGTGGTGTCGTACTGGTAGCGGGTCGTCGAGTTGGCCTCGGGTCCCGTCTCGCTGACCACCTGGTAGATGCTGGATCCGGCCTGGCGGGCGAAGACGGTCTTGGAGCCGTCCAGCTCGGTCAGTTCGTAGGTGGTGCCGGCGGTCTGGATGTCCCAGACCTGGTTGGGGCCCGCCCAGCAGACCCAGATCGAAGCGCCCTTGTCGGCGTCCAGGCACTGGCCCGAGTGGCGGTTGGTCACGGTGTTGTTCGGCCGGACCTCCCACTGCTGGTTGTCACCGCCGTTGCAGGTCCACAGGGTGAGCGGGGTGCCGTTGGCGGACTGGCCCCACGGGTTGTCCAGGCAGTAGCCCAGCAGCCGCAGGGTGAGGTCGTCGCCGCGGGTCCACTGCTGGTTGGCGGCGCCGGTGCACGGGGCGGGCTGCAGCCGCGCGCCGGTGCCGGCGGCGCCGTTCGGCACCTCCAGGCACTGGCCCGAGGCGGACAGCACGATCGCGCCGGACTTGGCCGGGACGGCCTTGAGGGCCAGGGCCTCGGCACCGGGCTCGGGGAAGAATGTTCCGTCGTTGCCCTTGGCGAAGGTCAGCGAGGTGTCGTCGTTGCCCTTGATCTCGACCAGGTCGGACTGCGGGAAGGAGAGCGAGCGGTAGTCACCGCCGGTGCCGGCGTCCGGGCCGCCGGCCCACTGGGGGCCGAAGGGGGCGACGAGCTCCTTGAGCGAGAGGTCGTCGAAGAAGACCTCCTTGCCGCTGCCGGCGGCGTTGCCGTTGTAGAGGCGGAACCAGGCCTCGGTGGCGTCGGCCGGGACGGCCATGTCGACGGTCAGCTGCTGCCAGCCGTCGGTGAACGAGGCCTTCGGCGAGGCGGTCTCGCCGTAGCCGGCCGGGGTGCGGTAGACGCCTACCATCCGCAGGCCGCGGTTGGCCAGCGGGTTGTCCAGGCCGGTGGCGCCGGGGACGTAGATCCAGCCGGTGAGCCGGTAGGTGCGGCCGGGCTTCATGCCCTGGCCCATGGTGTACTCGGGGCCGACCGCGGCGAAGGAGTCCCAGCCGGAGGCGGCCGGGACGATCCGCAGCGAGTCGGTCGAGCTGTCGTGGCCGCGTGCCGTGGAGCGCGAGACGTCGGCCTGACCGGGGGTGAAGCCCGCGGTGTCGGTGCCGATCTGACGCTGGTTGAGCGTCAGCCGCTCGCCCTGGGGCTGCCAGCCGCGGGCGAGGTCGCGGGAGGAGGTGGTGCGCTTGACCGACATGCCGAACTCGTCGGCGTCGGTGACATCGGTGGAGTAGTCACCGGTGAGCAGGTTGACCGAGCCGGGGCCGATGGTGTCGGTGGCCGCGCCGTCGGCGTTGCGGTCGACCGTCATGGTGTTCCAGACGGTGGTGTAGCCGTTGCCGGAGCCGTCCTCGGGGAACAGCACGGCGCGGACCTGGACGACGCCGCCGACCTGGCCGAGGGTGTCGAGCACGTTCCAGTTGGCGTGCGGGCCGAGGTCCGCCAGCCGCGGCTTGTCCTCGGTGACCGGGGAGTTGTCGGCCTTGGTGAGGTTGGCGCGCGGGACGTTGTACTCGGTGGCGCCGGGGCCGCGGCGGTACTGGTAGACCACCCGCTTGAACTGGGTCTGGGCGTCCACCGAGAGCTTGACGCGCTTGGCGGTCTGGGTGCCGTTGACCGGCGAGCTCATGCCCGCCTGGCCGACCTGGAACACGTACGTCGCGGGCGGGGAGAGGTTCCCCGCACGGTCCTTGGACTGCACCGACAGGACCCGGCGGCCCTCGGTGGTCGGCGTGATCGAGGTGGTCAGGGCGCCGGTCGCGGTGACCGTCACCGGTGTGCCGCCGTCCAGGGTGTAGACGTAGGCCGCGGTGTCGTCGGTGCCCGGGGCGGGCGAGAAGGTGAACGAGCCGGGCTGGTTGGCGGTGCCGTGCCAGAGGCCGTCGGACGGATAGTCGGCCGAACTCACGAACGGCGTTCCGGGCTTGACGGTGTCGGCGATGACGTTGGTGCCGACCCAGCCGGACCGGGACTTGCCGTCGTCGAGCATGGCCCAGATCGAGTACTGCACGCCCTCGTCGAGCTTGGCGATGCCGTAGTCGGAGGGACGGACCGTCGCGATCGCGCCGTTCGGGGTGTCCCGGACGATGCTGCCGAGGAAGGTGCCGCCGCGCCACAGGTCCAGGTAGACCTTGAGCGGGTCGCCGTCGGGGTCGGCCGCCTGCACCTGGAAGCGCGGGTTCGGGTCCGAGGTGTAGCGCGGGTTGCCCTGCTGGGAGGGGAGCACCTCGACGGTCGCCGGGGTGGCCGGGACGGTGTTGTAGGTGATCGAGATGTACGGCGGCCAGTAGCCCTCGGCGGAGCTGAACCGCTTCCAGGACAGGCTGCTGGACTCGTCGGCGGCCTTCAGGGCGAAGGCGTAGTCGTTGTAGCCGTACCCGGCGAAGTTCCGGATCATCTCGGTGACGTCGGCCCTGGCCCAGAACGAGCCGTCCGGGGCGTAGCAGTCGTGGCTGTCACCGTCGTTCGCCACGTCCCAGGTGTCGTTCGAGGTGGCCCACTTGCGGTCCAGCGCGGGCTGGTTGCCCCAGCGGGTCCACCAGGCGGCGCCGGGCGCGTTCCAGACCTCCCACTGCTTCGGGGTGCAGGACGAGGAGTGGTAGTTGGCGACGTTGAGGGTGGCGCCCAGGATCTGCTTGCCGTTGAACGGGCCGCCCGGGATGGTCAGGAAGGACCTGGCCACGGTCTTGCCGTCGTAGCTGCCCAGCTTGAGGTCCGTCGACGCGGAGGCGTCGATGTTCTCGTTGGTCTGGACGTAGGTGTCGAAGGTCGTGCCGACGTCCACCACCGGGTCGATGGTGACCGGGAACCGGGTCTTCTGGTCCGCGAGGAAGGCCGCGTCCGGGGTGAACACCAGCTCGGTGTCGGCGCCCTGGCCGCGCAGCTCCATCGTGACCGGGCCGCGGTTCAGGTGCTCCTGCGAGGCCTGGTCGACGGTGGCGTCCCACATCACGGGGGCGGGGATGCGGACGACGGTCTTGCCGTTCGCCTTGTCGAGCAGCTGGATCGAACCGTCCTGCTGCGGGGCGACGGTGAGGCCGGTGGTGTCGAGCGGGATCGTCACGGTGCCGGTCTGGGCGACGGCGGCACGGTCCTTGACGATCAGGAACTGCTCGAAGCCGGTCCGGGTGGCCTCCAGGACCAGGTCGACGCCGGGGCGGGCGTCGACGTAGGTGGCCTTGTTGCCTTCGAGCTTGGGCTTGGGCAGCTTGCCGAGCCAGCCGAACTTGACCTGCTGCTCACCGGAGCCGATCTTGACCAGCTCGCGCTCGGCGGGCTTGGCGTCGGTGGGCTTGGGGGCTGTGGGCTGCTGGTCGGCCGGCTTCGGGTCGGCGGCCGGGGCCGCCGCGGCGCGGGCGCCGTTGCGGGAGGCCCGGGACGGTTCGGCGGAGGCCGAACCCGCGGCGGAGGCCGACGGGGAGGCCGGGGTGGAAGCCGAACCGGAGGCGGACGGGGCAGCCGACGGCGAGGCGGTCGACGGGGCGGAGCTGCTCGCTGACGGCGTGCCGGCGGGCGTCGTCGGCGCCGCGCTGGGAGCTGCCGTCGGAGCCGCCGTCGGAGCAGCGCTCGGAGCAGCACTCGCCGCCGCGGCGCTCGGCAGGCTGTCGCCCACCGTCACCCCGGCGTCGCCGCCCTCGAAGACCACCCCGCCCGGGTGCGCCTTCGGCGCGACCTTGCCGTCCGTCGTCTGCACCAGCGTGGTGTCGACGGGCACCCAGGCCTCGCCGACCTTCATCCGGATCGGCCCGGTGGACCGGTCGGAGGTCAGGGTGCCGTCGGGGTTCGCCCACAGGGTGGTGAACTCCGTTCGGGCACCGGTGACTTCGATGCGTCGCTTCTGCAGTCGGGCGGTCAGCAGGGCCGACGCCTCGTCGGGCGCCTCGGTGGCCGGTGCGACCGGGGGTGCGGGTGGCGTGGGCGCGGCGACGGCGGGGGTCGCCGTGAGCGCGTCCACCGCCACGCCGGTCTGCACCAGCAGACCGAGCGTCAGGAGCGCGGCTATTCGCCGCGTCCTGCGCGTGGAGAAGGCCCCGCCCGTGGAACCGGACGAGGCCAGAGACCGTCGTGACATCAAGACTCTCTCAAGAGATTGCCATTGTTGGTAAAGGCTTTTTCGAAGCCGAATGACAATCTCTCATTCCCGGTAGAGGCCCCATGGCCAGCCGGGATGAAGATTTTGTAACGGATCGCCTACGCGCGGTGTTGATTAATGGCGATTTGCCGAGAAAGGGGGGGATTGTCTGACCGATTGTCAGGCACGCCAGGGTGGGTAAGCGATTGTTCTTTGCTGGTACTTTCCCCGGGTATTGCCTTGTCCGCGCGGCTTCCGGTCAGGCCGGCTCGTAGGTCGTGCGCCGGACCAGGGCTCGGGCCTGGGCGCCGTCCATGGGGTGGGCGAAGAGGTAGCCCTGGCCGAGTGGGCAGCCCATGGCGGCGAGCAGGTCGCGCTGGTCGGGGTGTTCGATGCCCTCGGCGATGACCTGCACGCCGAGGGTGTCGGCGATCCGGGTGATGCCCTCGACCAGGGCGTACTGCTGGGGGGAGAGGCCGAGTCCGTCGATGAAGGACTTGTCGATCTTCAGCAGGGAGATCGGGAACTCCCGCAGGTAGGACAGCGAGGAGTAGCCGGTGCCGAAGTCGTCGATGGCGAGGCCGATGCCGAGGTCGCCGAGGGTGGCCATGTCGGCGCGCAGCCGGTCGTCGCGGCGCATCAGGACGGATTCGGTGAGTTCCAGGACGAGGGTGCGCGGGTCGATGCCGGAGGTGTCCAGGGCGTGCCGGACCACGTCGACGAAGCCGGCGTCGCGGAACTGGCGGGCGGAGACGTTGACGTTGACGCGCAGCGGGGGGCGGCCGGTGGCGGTGCGGGGGGCGGAGCTGGCGGCGTGCCAGGCGGCGGCCTCCTCGGCGGCGCGTTCGAGGACCCAGGCGCCGAGCGGGACGATCTGGCCGCTCTCCTCGGCGAGGGCGATGAACTCGTCGGGCAGCACCATGCCGCGCTGGTCGTGCGGCCAGCGGACGAGGGCTTCGAAGGCCACCAGATCGCCCGTACGCAGGTCGACTATCGGCTGGTAGTAGAGCTGGAAGGCCGATTCGGCGATGGCGGAGTCCAGGTTCTCGTTCATCTCGTGGCGCTCCACCATGCCGGTCTGCAGGGCGGGCCGGTAGTGGCACCACTGGCGGCGGCCGGCCGCCTTCGCCGAGTAGAGCGCGAGGTCGGCGTGGGCCAGCAGCTCGGCGGAGTCCACGCTGTCGTCGGTGGTGGACACCCCGATGCTGGCGCTGACCCGGACGGCGCCGGCGCTGAGCTTGAACGGTTCGGTGAACACCTCGAGCACGGATGCCGCGATCTTGTCCACGTCGGTCGGGCGGAGCGCGTCCTCGACCAGGACGGCGAACTCGTCGCCGCCGAGCCGTGCCGCGGTGTCGGAGCTGCGCAGCGCGGTGGAGATCCGCAGCGACACGGCGACCAGCAGCTCGTCGCCGACCGCGTGGCCCTGGGTGTCGTTGACCACCTTGAAGTCGTCCAGGTCGATGAACAGCACCCCGGTGACGGCGCCGCTGCGCTCGCCGCGGGAGAGCGCGTGGCCGACCCGGTCCTGGAACAGCACCCGGTTGGCGAGGCCGGTCAGCGAGTCGTGGAAGGCCCGGTGGGTCAGCTCGCGCTCCATCTGACGCTGCTCGGTGACGTCGCGCAGGGTGAGCACCAGGCCGCCGACGGTCGGGTCGTCGCGCAGGTCGGTGTAGCGGACCTCGGCCTCGATCGGGGTACGGTCCTGGCGCAGCAGCCGCCAGTGCTCGCGCGGCTGGTCGCCGCGGGGCGGCTCGGCGGAGCCGCGCATCCGGGCCAGCGCGCCGCCGACCTCCCGGCTGTCCTCGGGCGGGACGAGGTCGGTCAGCCGGGTGCCGTTCAGGTCGGGGTGGCCCAGGACGCGCTCCGCGGAGGAGGAGGCGTAGCGGATGCCGTCGTCGGCGTCCAGGATCAGGATGACGTCGCTGGCGTTCTGCACCAGGGTGCGGAAGTACAGCTCGCTGTTGCGGCGGGTGACCTCCTGGCTCAGCACCACGCGTTCCACGGCCAGCGCGGCCTGGGCGGCGAGGATCTCCAGCGAGCCCCAGAGGCTGGTCAGTTCCTGCTCGGTGCCGGTGACGACCAGGGCGCCGATGAGCGGGTCGCCGGAGGGGCGCTCGGCCAGCATCAGCGGGCTGACCAGGGCGGCGGGCATGCTGCCGAGGTGGGCGGGGAGTTCGTCGGAGCCGACGGGCAGCAGGCGGGTCTCGCGGTGGGCGGCGAGGCGGGCGAGGGCCTCGCCGTGGTCGTGCCGGTCGTGCGCATCGTGCCGGTCGTGCCGGTCGTGCGCATCGTGCCGGTCGTGCTGGTCGGGTGCATCGTGCTGGTCAGGTGCATCCCGCCGGTCGTCCTTGTGGTTGCCGGCCCGGCGGACGTGCAGCACCCCCGATTCGGTGACCGCGAGCAGGGCGACATGCCCCCGCTCGGCGGGCATCAGGGTCGCGGCGGCGGACTGGACGGCGTCGGCGACCTCCGCCACCGTGACGGCGGCGGTCAGCCGCGCGCCCGCCTCGCGCAGCGTCCGCTCCCGGGCCACCGCCTCGCGGCGGGCCACCACCACCACAGCCAGCCGGGCCAGCACCAGCAGGTACAGCAGGGCGGAGAAGGCGCCGATCACGCCCGCGTTGCTGGTGTTCCCGGCCAGTGACTCGATGATCAGCATGCCGGGCGCGATCAGCGAGGCCAGGGTCAGCAGGGTGAGCCGGCCGGCGGAGAGGTCCGGCTGCTGGGTGGGGACGGGCCTGGTCAGCTCGACCATCGAGGGGTGCAGGGCGGCCGCGCCCCAGGCGGTGTAGAAGGCGGCCCAGCCGAGTTCGACGCCGGTGCCGATCCGCCAGGTGCCGTGCAGCTGGATCAGCCCGTAGAGGATGTCGGAGGTGAGCAGGCCCAGGGCGCCGACGGTGAGCAGTTGCAGCGAACGGGAGTTGCCGCCGCGCGGGGTCAACAGCCGTAGCAGCAGGGCGAGGACGACCACGTCGCCGAGCGGGTAGGCGATCGAGACGGCCTTCTGGATCCAGCTGAGGTCCGGGTTCCGGGAGTACGGGAGGATCAGGTAGATCCAGACCAGCAGGGCCAGGCCGAGGGTGATGATCAGGGCGTCCAGCAGGCCGGCGCGGTCCTGGCGGGCGGTGCGCCAGCGGATGAAGCCGACCAGGCCGACCGCGTAGAGCAGGAACTCGGCCAGGTAGAAGCCGTCCGCGACGGACGGGAACGGGTTGTGCAGGTGCAGGATGTCGAGCTGCAGGGCCTGGACCGCCTCGCCGGTGGTGAAGCAGAGGTTGGCCAGCGCCAGGACGTACCAGGAGAGCGGGTGGCGAGGGTGGTTGAGCCGGACACCGACCACCACGGCGGCGACGCCGCCGAGGCCCATGCCCGTCCACCAGATGATCCGCAGCCCGGGGTCGGCGAAGTAGATGCCGGTGAACAGCACCATCCAGAGCAGGTAACAGGCCATCAGGCGTTGTCGCCGGCGAGTCAACGAGGCTACCTCCTCCGCGACACCACCCCGCCGGTCGGGCGGGGGAGTTCGGGTGAGGGTGGGTCCTGCGGACGGTCCTCCGCGGCCGGTCGGCCCACGGGGGAGTGGCGTCCGGCGGGCTGTGCGACGGACGTTGTAGGTGTCTCCTGAGTGCGTATAGTCGGAAATGTCGCACCTCCCAGCATTCTGCCGCTTCAGCACGAGGTCAAGCCGGTGGACGACGCAGTCGACAGCGCACGGGGCGTACGCGCGGATGTGAGGTCCGGGCGTCACGCCGTGGTACGGAACGACGACGGCCAGTACGCGCTCTGGCCGGGGGACTTGACCCTGCCCGGCGGGTGGCGCCAGGTGTACGGGCCGGACGGGCGGGAGCAGTGCCGGGCCTGGGTGGAGCGCAACGTGCCGGACGCACCGCGGCGCGGCGCCCACGGCGCCCGGGCCGGCTTCGCGGACACCGTGCACGGGCTGTTCCGCACCCGGGCCGCGCACGATCCGGCGGCGGTCGCGGTGGTGAGCGAGGAGGGCACGCTGAGCTACCGCGAGCTGGACGCGCGCAGCGACCGGCTGGCGGCCGAGCTGCGCGCCCGGGGAGTCGGGCCGGAGCAGGTGGTGCCGGTCTGCCTGGGGCGCGGGGTGGAGCTGGTGGTGGCCTGGCTGGGGGTGCTCAAGGCGGGCGGGGCCTTCCTGCCGCTGGACCCGGCGCATCCGCAGCGGCGGCTCGCGGGGCTGGTGGCGGACGCGGGGGCGCGGGTGGCGGTCACGGACGGGCACGGCTTCGACGGGGTGGAGCGGGTGGGGGTGGACGCCGGCGCTCCCGTACCGGCCGGGCCTGAGGACGGTCCCGGGCCGGACGGCGGTCCCGGGCCTGAGGACGGTCCCGGGCCGGACGGCGGTCCCGGGCCGGACGGTGCCGTCGACGGTGCCACCGACGGCGCCAACCCCGACGACCTCGCCTACCTGATCTACACCTCCGGCACCACCGGCCGACCCAAGGGCGTCCCGGTCACCCACCGTTCGCTGCTCTTCACCCTCGACCGGGTGGTCCGCGCCTACGGCCTCGCCCCCGGCGAGCGGGTGCTCCAGCTGGCCGCGCTCGGCGCCGACACCGCGCTGGAACAGGTGTTCTCGGCGCTGCTCGCCGGGGCGACGGTGGTGCTCGGCGGCCGCGACACCTGGGCGCCGACCGAACTGGTCCGCCGGCTGCCCGGGCTCGGCCTGGCGGTCGCCGACTTCACCCCCGCGTACTGGCACCACGTGCTCGACCTGCTGCCGCCCGGCGGTCCGGCCCCGGCCGGGCTGCGGCTGGTGGTGGTCGGCGGGGACGTGGTGCACGCCGACGACTGCCTGGCCTGCGCGGAGCGGCTGCCGGGCGTGCGGCTGCTCAACGCGTACGGCGTGACCGAGGCGGCCGTCACCTCCCTGCACGCCGAGCTCACCCCCGGGCTGCTGGACTCCCCGGCCGCCCACGTGCCGATCGGCCGCCCGCTGCCGGGAGTGCGGGTGCACGTGCTGGACGGGCGGCTGCGCCCGGTGCGGCCGGGTGAACGGGGGGAGATCCACCTGGGCGGGCCGGGGCTGGCCCGCGGCTACTGGAGGCAGGCCGGGCTTACCGCCGAATCGTTCCTGCCCGACCCGTACGCGCCGCTGCCCGGCGAGCGGATGTACCGCACCGGCGACGCCGGGCGCTGGCGCGCCGACGGGCAGCTGGAGCTCCTCGGACGCTTCGACGACCAGGTGAAGGTACGCGGGCACCGGGTCGACCCGGCCGAGATCGAGGCGGTGCTGGCCGGCCACCCGGCGGTGCGGCAGGCCCGGGTCGCGGCCGACGGCAGCGCGCCGGACGGCAGCCGGCTGCTCGTCGCCTACTACACGCTCGGCGACCGGGCGGTGCGGCCGGAGGGGCTGCGGGCGTTCCTCGCGGAGCGGCTGCCGGAGTACCTCGTCCCGGCGGAGTACGTCGCGCTGGAGGCCATGCCGCTCACGGCGGCGGGGAAGATCGACCGGCGCGCGCTGCCGCACGCCCCGGTCCGGGCCGACGGGCCGGACGCACCTGTGGGCGCACCGGGCGAGGGCGAACCGGCCCCGGGCCGACCGGCCGAGGGTGAACCGGCCCCGGGCCGACCGGGCGAAGGTGAACCGAGCGCCGTCGAGGCCGCCGTCGGCCACCTCTGGGCGGAACTGCTCGGCGCCGAACTCGTCCGCCCCGCCGACGACTTCTTCGCGCTCGGCGGCACCTCGCTGCTCGCCATGGAGATGCTCGCCCGGGCCCGGATGATGTTCGGCCTGGACGTCGGCCACGTCCGCACCCTCACCCGGGCACTGCTGCGCTCGCCCGTGCTGCGCGACTTCACGGCCGCCCTCCAGGCCGAGCGCAGCGGCACCGCCCCCGGGGAGGCCGCCGTCGACTGGCAGGCCGAGGCCCGGCTCACCCACCCCGTCGGGCAGTCCTGGAGCCCCGCGCCCTCCCGTGCCGAGCCCGCCGAGATCCTGCTCACCGGAGCGACCGGCTTCTGCGGCGCCCACCTGCTGCACGAACTGCTCGCCACCACCGGCGCGCGGATCCACTGCCTGGTCCGCGCACCGGACCAGGAACACGCCCTCGAACGGCTACGCGCCACCCAACAGCGCTTCCTGCGGCACGACCTGGCGGACGCCCGGGTGGTGCCGCTGGTCGGCGACCTGGCCGCCGAGCGACTCGGCATGACGGAGCGTCAGTTCGACTGGCTGGCAGGACATCTGGACGCGGTGTACCACCTCGGCGGGCTGGTCAACTTCCTCTACCCGTACCACCAGCTGCGCGCGCCCAATGTCGACGGCACCCGGGAGGTGGTCCGGCTCGCCGGACACAGCCGGGGCGTGCCCGTGCACTACCTCTCCACCCTCGCCGTGCTGGCCGGATTCGGCGCGGCGGGCGTCCGCGAGGTCACCGAGCGCACGCCGCTGGCCCACCCCGAACGGCTCGGCGTCGGCTACGTGGAGAGCAAGTGGGTCGCCGAACAGCTGCTGCACAACGCGGCCGCGAGCGGGCTGCCGGTCACCGTGCTGCGCACCAACGACGTCACCGGGGACCTCGCCACCGGGGTGATGAACACCGGCACCGAACTCTGCGCGCTGATCAAGTACCTCGCCGACAGCGGCAGTTGCCCGGACGTCCGGCTGCCGCTGGACTTCGTGCCGGCCGACCGCTTCGCGCGGGCGGTCGCCCACATCGCCGCGCACGCGCCCGCCGACGGCGAGGTCTACCACCTCACCTCGCCGAACCCGGCCGGGCTCCCCGAACTCGCCGACCGGCTCCGGGCGCGCGGCCACCGGATCGCCGAACTCCCGTACCGGCAGTGGGTGCAACGGCTGGTCCGGTTCGCCGCCGGGCACCCCACCCACCCGATCACGCCGTTCGTGCCGCTGTTCGTCGACCGGGCGCCGGGCTCCCGGCTGTCCATCAGCGAGCTGTACTTCCAGCCGGTGTTCCCCCGGTTCGACCGGCGCAACACGGAAGCCGCCCTGGACGGCAGCGGCATCGAACTGCCGGACGTGGACGCCGACTTGCTGGACCACTACCTGGCGCGGCTGACCGACGAGGGGTTCCTGTGACCCGTACGGTGGCGGACTTCGACGCCCTCGACCTGCACCATGCGCCGACGGACGGGCCGGTGGCCTTCGGCGGGGTGCTCGGCCCGCAACTGCTGCTCTCGGCCTACCGGTGCGGACTGTTCCCGCTGCCCGCCGCCGACGACTACGCGGCCGCCTACAACGAGGCGCTGTACGGGGACGCCGTCGAGGCCGGCGAGGTGGCCCTGCTGCCCGGCGGGGCGGACCCGTACGCACTGGCGTGGTGGTCGCCCGACCCACGGCCGGTGCTGCGGCCCGGCGCCGTCCGGCTGCCCCGCCGGCTCGCCCGGCGGCTGCGCACCGCGGGGAGTACGGGCGGTGCGGGCGGTGCGGAGGGTGCGGAGCGTGCGGGGGGTCGGGCCCCGGAGTGGTGGACGACCGCGGACCGGGCCTTCGAAGCGGTCCTCACCGCCTGTGCCGAGGGGCGTCAACCCGCCTGGCTCACCGAGGAGTTACGGGCCGCACTGGTCGAGCTGAACCGGATCGGCGCGGCGCACAGCGTCGAGGTGTGGGAGGGCGAGGAACTGGTCGGCGGGGTCTTCGGCGTGGCCGTCGGGGCGGCGCTCAGCCTGGACTCGATGTTCCACCGCCGCCCGGACGCCGCCCGGATCGCCGTCGCCGACCTCGGGGCCCGGTTCGGCGCCGCGGGCGGGCGGCTGCTCGACGCCCAGTGGGACGGGCCGTACGTGCGCAGCCTCGGGGCGGAGCCGACGGAGCGCTCCCGTTACCTCGGGGAGCTCGCCGCCGTCGGGGGCCTCACGGCGGGTGCCCTGCCGGACGGTCGACTGCCTGTCGCGCGGCTGACCTGACCTGCGGTTTCAGGGCGCCGGGGGATCCCGTTGGCCTGTCTTCGACAAACTTATTCCTCGTCAGTAACATGACGCCGCGTGTCCAAACCCTCGATAGGCCGGGCCGCGCCCGCAGCCCTGCTCACCCTCATCCTCGCCGGAACGGCCGCATGCGGGCCCACCGGCTCCGGCAGCACCCCGCAGGCCGCCGTCCAACCGGCCGCCGCCACCGGCACCGCCGACACCGGCGCCACCACCGCCGGGGGCAGCCCGGCGGGCGGCGCCCCCGGCTCCGACGCACCGCGCGCCCGGGCCGGTGCCGCCGCCTCCGCCCGTCCGACCCCGACCAGCGGGACCGGCAACGTCACGGTGGCGCCGGCCGACGACCAGCACGCCGCCATCGGCAACCCCGGCAAGGACGGTGGCGCGGTCACGGCCGCGACCAAGGCGCTCCAGCTCACCGCGTACGACCCGGGGAAGGGCACGGCCGTGCTCACCTCCTCCGGCGCGACGGCGGCGCCGACCGCTTCGCCGACCGCTTCACCGACCGCTACGCCGAGTGCATCGGTGACTGCTGCACCGGGCGCATCGGCGAGTGCATCGGCGAGCGTTGCGCCGAGCGTTGCGCCGGGCGTTGCGCCGACCGCTTCGCCGGGCGCGGGCGCGGCCCCCTCGGCCGGCGGCGCCGCCACCGCGACCGCCGCAGCCGCCGCCGTGCAGCCCGGCCAGCTGCTCGCCAGCCCGCCCACCGCCGCCGCCCCGCAGGGCGCCCTGGTCGCCGTCACCGGCGCCACCCCGGGCGCGGGCAACACCGTCAACCTCACCACCCGGCCCGCCACCCTCGCCGAACTCCTCGGCGGCACCGAGGCGGACGGCCAGGTGCCGATCGACGTGCACGGCATCAAGGTGACCCCGCTGGTCAAGGACCTCAAGGCCACCGCCGGCATCGACGGCAACGGCGTGCAGGCCGACGCCTCCGGCACCCTGGGGATCGACGTCAAGGCCCCCGTCCCGCTGCCCGAGGGTGCGAGCCTGGACGCCTCCGGCTCCCTCCAGCTGCACCCGGCCGTCCACTTCGCCTACCACGGCGCGCAGGCCACCAGCCCGCGCACCGCCTCGATCGGCTTCGACCTGGGCGCCCAGGCGCACTGGAAGGTCACCGGCGACGTCGCCCGCAACACCGGCGCTGCCCCGATCCGGGTCCCCTTCGCCAAGCTGCAGGCCAGCCCGGTGCTGACCGTCGCCGGTCTGCCCGTCGTCGTCAACCTCGGCCTCACCTGCTACCTGGAGGTCAGCGCCGACGGCCAGGTCCACCTGGAGACCGAGCAGGACGCCACCGGCACCTGGGCCGTGCGCGCCGACTACACCGGCGGCAAGGGCTGGACCCCGGTCACCAGCGCCGACACCAAGGTGTCCCCGGTGCACGTCCGCCTCAACGGCAAGGCGTCCGTCCGCGCCGCCCTCGGCGTCGAGGCCAGCGTCGGCCTCTACGACACCGTCGGTGTCCAGGCCGGTGTCGCCCCCTACCTCAGCGCCAAGGCCGACGGCTCCCTCGCCGTCGACCTGCCCGGCAAGGGGCCCGAGGTGAAGGGCAGTTGGGCCCTCGTCGGCGGCGTCGACCTGAACGGCGCGCTGACCGCCCACCTCAAGATCTTCGGTACCCCGCTCTTCGAGAAGAGCCTGCCCTTCCCGCCGTTCCACAAGGAATGGCCCCTGCTGACCGGCTCGGCCACCCTCCCGGCCACCAAGCCCAGCAGCAGCTGAGGCCGCCCGGAACGCGTTGAGGAGTGGGAAGTCGGCGGGTCCGACTTCCCACTCCTCCTGCTTGCGCAGGCACCGGCACCGGCACCGGCGCCGGCACCGGTGCCGGTGCGTCAGTCCTCGACGGCCTGGTAGACCGTCGTCCAGAAGTCGTGGATCAGCCGCGCCGAGTGCGGTACGGACATCCCGACCTGGGTGAGGAGGATGCCGACGAGCCCGTACTCCGGGTCGGCGTACGTCGAGGTGCCGCTGCCGCCGTCCCAGCCGAACTGGCCGACCGGCGCGTAGTCGCCGCGGTAGGTGCGCACCGCCATCCCGAAGCCCCAACCGCCGTGCTGCCCCTGGCCGTACGACAGGTGGACGTTGTCGCGGGCCAGGGCGGTCCGGGCGGCGGTCTGCTCGGGGGAGAGGCGGTTGGTGGTCATCAGCCCGACCGCCGGGCGGGACAGCACCCGCTCGCTCCCGTGCGTGCCGTGGTTCAGCAGCATCCGGAAGTAGGCGTGGTAGTCGTCGACGGTGGAGGCCAGGCCGCCACCGCCGCCCGGGAACGCCGGAGGCTTGCTCCAGCGTCCGTCCGCGGGCTCGTCCCAGACGGTGAACTCGCCGCTCTGCGGGTCGGGGGCGTAGAGCGGGGGCAGCCGGTCGAGCTTGTCGGCGGGCACGTGGAACCCGGTGTCCGACATGCCCAGCGGGTCGAAGATGCGTTCGCGCAGCACCTCCTCGAACGGACGGCCCGTGACCCGGGCGACCAGCACACCGAGCAGGTCGCTGGCGATGTGGTACTGCCAGCTCTCGCCGGGCTGGTGCATCAGCGGGAGCGTGCCGAGGCGGCGCATCCACTCGTCGGGCTCGGGCATCGGCACCGGCAGATCGGGCGTGAGCCCCTGCTCGAAGACCGCGTTCATGATCGGCGTGCCGAGCGCGGTCATATCCATGCCGAGCCCGAAGGTGCTGGTCAGCACGTCGCGCACGGTGATCGGCCGCTTGGCCGCGACCGTGTCGTCCAGCGGTCCGTCGATCCGCTTGAGCACCCGCCGGTCGGCGAGCTCCGGCAGCCACTGCTCCACCAGGTCGTCCAGCCGCAGCTCGCAGCTGTCGAGCAGGGCCATCGCGGCCGCCACCGAGACCGGCTTGGACGTCGAGGCCATCCGGAAGATCGTGTCCCGGCGCATCGGGGCGCCCCCGCCGTGGCTCATCGTTCCCAGCGCTTCGACGTGCGTCTCCCCGCCCCGGCTCACGAGGGCGACGACCCCCGGGATCCGTCCGGAGTCCACGTGGCGCGCCAGCACGTCGTGCACCCGTCGCAGTCCCGCATCCGAGAAGCCGCTGTTGCTCCTGACCATGGTGGATCTCCCTCTGCATGAGTGTTCGGTGATTGCTGAACGATGTCGAAGCTACATTGCGTTCAGCAAATCGTCAACGAGGACGGATGCCCATAATCCCTGCAAGCGCTGGGATGTGAGGTCGTCATTGCAATGATTGTGACGCTGAATGCAATGGCGCTCGACGTAGGCATTGCAATGGCCTGGCGGTGAACGCATACTGCGGAGCGGAACCGCGTGGAGTGCGCGGACGGAGGGGAAGGAGCGGCAGCGGATGCCCGGAGGAAGGCTCACCGACGAGGACCGCCGGACCATCGCCGAGGGGCTGGCCGAAGGCCTCGGCTACGCCGGGATCGGGCGACGGCTCGGGCGCCCGGCCTCGACCGTCCTGCGGGAGGTCACCCGCAACGGCGGGCCCGAGGGCTACCGGGCCGACCGGGCGCGGGAGTCCACGCGGGACCGGGCGCGCCGCCGGAGGCAGGAGCGCCCACCGGAGCCGACGGCGCCCGAGGACGCTCACGGGCGCGACCCCCGGCAGCTCCGGGAGTTCGAGGAGTTCTTCACCGGGCTGCTCGAACGGCAGGGGCTGCCCAGGATGGCGGCCCGCGTACTGGCCCGGCTGTGCCTCGCCGACTCCGGTGCCGCCACCGCCGCGGAGCTGGTCCGTCGCCTCCGGGTCAGCCCGGCCTCCGTCTCCTCCGCCGTCAACTTCCTCGAACAGCAGGGGATGGTCCGGCGCGAGCGCACGCCCGGCGAACGCCGCGAGCGCTACGTCCTGGGCGACGACATCTGGCGCCGCTCCGCCCTCGCCGCGCTGCGGATGAACGAGGAACTGATCGCGGCGACGCGCCGCGGGGTGGAGGTCCTCGGCCCGGCCACCCCGGCGGGTGCCCGCTTCGACTCCTCCGCGGAGTTCCTGCTGCTGATGAGCGAGGCCCTGCACCTGGTGCTGGACCGCTGGCGCGAGCGGGAGGCCCGGTAGGAACGGGAGTTCAGGTTCCTGGAGGGCGTCGCGTTCGTGTGTCGGCGGTCGCCGGTTCCGGAGCGGATATCCCCTACTCTTCCTCCATGCTGTCTGTGGTGGTGGCCCCCTGGGAGGGCGACGCGGATCCGGTCTTCCTGCGCGCGCCGGACGAACTGCACGACGCCGCGAGCACGATGAAGGTCGCGGTACTGGCGGCGCTGACCCGCGGCGGGGTGGACCTCGACGCCGAGGTGCCGGTGGTGAACCACTTCGAGTCCGTGGTGGGCGGGGAGTTCGGCAACGATCCCGACTGGGACAGCGACCCGCTGCCCTGGGAGCTGCTGGGCACCCACGTACCGCTGCGGCTGCTGGCCGAGCGGATGATCACCCACTCCTCCAACCTGGCCACCAACCTCTGCCTGGCCCGCACCGACCAGCGGACGGTGGCCGAGGTGTGGCGCCGGGCGGGGGCCACCCGCAGCTCCAGCCCGCGCGGGATCGAGGACTACGCGGCGCGCGCGGCGGGCGTGCACAACCGGGTGAGCGCCCGCGATCTGGTCCGCCTGCTGCACTCGCTCGCCGACGAGCCGGAGTTGCTGGCGCTGCTGGAACGCAACGACTTCCGGGTCGACCTCGCGGCCGGCATCCCGCCGGGCACCCGGATCGCGTTCAAGAACGGCTGGGTGCCCGGCGCCCGGCACTGCGTCGGCCTGGTCCACCCGTACGACTGCCCGCCGTACCTGATCGCCGTCTGCTACACCGGCCCGCTCGCGGACGGCAGCGACCGCACCGATCCGGCGGCCCGGCTGCTGGCCCGGATCTCCCGGGCGGTGTGGCAGCGACGCAAGGAGATCACCCGCCGGTCGTGATCACCACCAGCCTGCTGCGCACCCCGCGCGGGCGCAGCACCCGCGCGGGGTCCGGAGGCAGCGGCTCAGGAGGGCTGGGACTCAGGAGGGCTGGGACTCAGTACGGCTGGGACTCAGTACGGCTGGACGAGGACGTGGGCGGCGCCCGGGATGCCGATCTTGAGGAGTTCGTCCTCCTCCGGGGTGGTCGGGGTGCCGGTCTCCTGCTTGAGGACGGCGCGGGACATCGACTGGACCCACATGGCGCGCGGGCGGCGGCGGGCCTCCCAGGCGGTGAGGGCGGCCGGGACGTCGGGCGCCGCGTCGAGGCTCTCGGCGAGGACCAGGGCGTCCTCGACGGCCATCGCGGCGCCCTGGGCGAGGTGCGGGGTGGAGGCGTGGGCGGCGTCGCCGGCGAGGGCGACCCGGCCGACGTGCCAGGGCTCCTCGACGGTGACCTGGGAGATCCGGGAGTAGACCACGGCGGCCGGGTCGGTGACCTGGGCGAGGGCCTCGGCGATGGGGCCGCCGAAGCCTGCCAGACGCTCCCGGAGCTGCTCGTGGGCGCGCTCGGGGTCCGGGCGGAAGTCCTCGGCCTCGGCGAACACCGAGCCCAGGTACATCAGTTCCTCGCTGATCGGGGTGAGCAGCGCCTTGGCGGCGAGGTTCCCGGTGGACATCACCACGCCCTTGACCTCGGGCGAACGGGGCAGGGTGACGCGCCAGTTGGCGAAGCCGGTGTACTCGGGGGCGTAGGCGTCCCCGTACAGCCGCCTGCGCAGCGGGGAGCCGATGCCGTCGAAGCCGACGACCAGGTCGTAGCGGTCGTGGTGGCCGTCGGTGAGGGTGGCCTCGACCCCGGTGCCGTCGTCGGTGAGCTCCGAGATCGTGGTCCCGAAGCGTAGGCCGGCGCCGGCCGAGGTGGCGGCGGCGGCCAGCACCCGGGCCAGGGCGGGGCGCGGTATGCCGTTGTTGGAGGGGGCGTCGCCCATCCGGGGCTGGGGGATCTGGGCGAGGGTGGTGCCGGCCGGGTCGCAGATGGTCAGCACCTCCCATTCGAAGCCGGCGGCGAGGCACTCGTCGAGCACGCCGATCTCGCGCATCACGTGCAGGGCGTTGGACGGCTGGATGATGCCGACGCCCAGGGCCTCCAGCTCGTCGCGCAGTTCGGCGACGTCGACGTGGTGGCCGCGCCGGGCGAGGGCGGTGGCGAGGGTGAGGCCGCCGATGCCGCCGCCGTGGACGAGGACGCGCAGGGGTGTGGTCATGAAGGGGTGCTCCAAAGGACAGGGCTCGGGCGGGCGCTCAGCCGACGGGGGCGGCGGCGAGGTCCATCAGGTGGTCGACCAGGGCGAGCAGCAGGTCGCGGCCGAAGCCGCGCTCGCGCACGTCGCCGATCAGCATCGGGACCTGCGGGTCGAGGTCGAGAGCGGACCGGATCTCCTCCGGGGTACGGGTGTTGTGGTTGTGGAAGCAGTTGATGGCGACCACGAACGGGATGCCGCGGCTCTCGAAGAAGTCGATCGAGGCGAAGCTGGTGTCGAGCCGGCGGGTGTCGGCGATGACGACGCCGCCGAGGGCGCCGTTGACCAGGTCGTTCCACATGAACCAGAAGCGTTCCTGCCCGGGCGTGCCGAACAGGTAGACCACCAACTCGGGGCTGACGGTGATCCGGCCGAAGTCGAGGGCGACGGTGGTGGTGTCCTTCTGGTCGACGCCGGCCAGGTCGTCGACGCCGACGCTGGCCGTGGTCAGGTACTCCTCGGTGCGCAGCGGGGTGACCTCGCTGACCGAGCCGACCAGGGTGGTCTTGCCGACGCCGAAGCCGCCCGCGATCAGGATCTTGACCGCGGCGGGGGCCGCGGCGGGTGCGGCGCCGGGTGCGGCAACGGGTGCGGGGGAGTGGGGTGTTGCCATCGTTCAGAGTCTCCGGAGTCCTTCGCGTACGGCCGTGAGCAGGCCGAGGTCCACGCCCCCGGCGGCACGGGCGACCGAGAGGGGCGCCCGGGCCTTCAGCAGGCCCTGGGCGACGAGGTCGCCCAGCAGGATCTTGGTGACCGAGACCGGGAGGTCCAGGCCGGCCGCGACCTCGGCGACGGCGGCCGGGCGCCGGCAGCGGTCGAGGATCAGCCGGTGCTCGGGCTGGAGGCCGCGGGCACCGGCGCGGCTGCCCCGCGCCAGGGCCGCGTCGGCCTCCTCCTCGGCGGTGGTGAGCACGGTGATCAGGGTGAGGTCGTCGCGCTCGGGCGCGGTCCGGCCGCGGGTGATGGTGTACGGGCGGACCATGACGCCGGTCTCGTCCTCGGCGTACGGCTCCTCCAGTTCGCTCCAGTGCGGCGTCCGGCCGCGGGCCCGCGGGTCCTCCTCGCCGGTGTGCGGCCCCACCACGGTCAGCCCCGGTTCCGGGAGGCGAAGACGTCGAAGGACGCGGGGGCGCCCTCGGCACGGGCCGGGGTGGTGAGCTTCTGGCCGACCTGCTGCACCAGGGTGTGCATGGCGACGGACATCACCTCGGCGTCGACCTCCTGGGAGGCGACCACGGCCAGGTGGGTGCCCTGGGCGGCGGCGATGACGAACAGCCAGCACTCGGCGAGTTCGACGATCACCTGGTGCACCGGCCCGCCGTCGAAGAGCTGGCCGACGCCCCGGGCGAGCGACTGCTGACCGGTGGCCACGGCGGCGAGGCGCTCGGCGTCGGCGCGCTCGATGGTGCGGGAGTGGCTGACCACGAGGCCGTCGTCGGAGAGCAGGACGGCGTTGCGGGTCCCGGGCACCGAGTCGACGAGTCCGTCCAGCAGCCAGTCCAGGTCCTGGTGGGTGGCGATCGTGCGGTTCATGACTGGTCATCCGTTCGTGTGGTTCGGGGTTCCGCGGCCGGCAGGGCCCAGGGGGAGGGCGCCGACGCGGGGGCGGGGGGACCGGCGGGCAGGGCGGGGAGAGCCGGCGGGGTGGGGCGGACGGGCAGCGGGTGCTCGCCGCTGTCCTGGGCACGGGCGGCGCGGGACTGCCGCTGGAAGGCGCCGATGGCGGCGCCGGAGCGGCGGACGGGCCGTTCGGCGCGCTCCGCCGGGCCGGGCCGGTCCGCCTGGTGGGGCGGGGCGCCGGCGGGCTGCCCGGCGGCCGGGTCGACCCACTCCTGCCGGGTCGGCGGGGGCACCCGCAGCTCGGCGGCCAGGCTGGCCTGGCGGACGCGCTGGGGCAGCGGCGGCTGTCCGCCCTCGACCTGGCTCACCGGCACGGCGGAGGGGTACTCGCGGTGCCGGCGCCGCTCGGCCAGCCGGTAGTGGTCGGCCGGGCGGTACTGCTCGTCGGCGTACGGGGCCTCGGCCTCGGTGACCCGGGCGTAGGCGATGTCCGGGTAGGCGGGGGCTTCCGGCGCGGGGGTGGTGCCGGTGGCGGGCTGCGCCCCGGCCGGGGCGGCGGCGTAGGCCGGCGCCGGGTCGACGGGGGAGCTGTGCTGGATCGGCTGCTCGTGCGGCGGCTGCGGCTGCTCCTGCGGCTGCTCGTGTGGCTGCTCGTGCGGCAGCTGGTGCGGCAGCTGGTGCGGCAGCTGGTGCGGCAGCTGGTGGAGCTGCGCCGGGAACGGTCCTTCCACGAACGGTCCTGCCGGGAACGGCGGTTGCGGGAACGGGGCTTCCAGCGGCCCCGGCTCCTGGAAGGCCGGGGCGACGCACTGTGCCGGAGCGACGGTCCCGACGGGCACGCCGACGCCGGCCCCGACGGGCGCGCCGGCCCCGACCCCGACCCCGCCCGGCAGCGGCCCGAAGGAGTGCACCGGTGCGACCGGCGGCCCGACCGCGACGGCCGGCTGCGCCGCCTCGTCGGAGGCGGAGCGCACCGCCCGGCGGGAGCGCCGGACCAGCGGGATGGGCTCGACGGGAGCGGCGTCCGGGAGTCCGGCGTCGCCGTCGATGACCAGCTCGTCCGGGACGAGCACGACCACCCTGGTGCCGCCGAAGGCGGACGGCCGGAACTCGATCTTGAGCCCGGTGAGCGAGGCGAGCCGGGCGACGACGTGGAAGCCGAGCCGGATGTCGTCGGCCCGGGCGAGCACGTCGGTGCGCGGCGGGCGGCTCATCAGCTCGTTGGCCGCGTCGTACTGTTCCGGATCCATGCCGAGGCCGCGGTCCTCGATCTCGACCGCGAGGCCGCGGCCGACCATGGCGGCCCGGACCTCGACCGGGGTGGGCGGCTTGGAGAAGGTGGTGGCGTTCTCCATCAGTTCCGCGAGCACGTGGGCGACCGGCCCGACGGCCCGCTCGGAGAGCCAGGGGTGGCCCTCCACGTCGATCATGATCCGCCGGTAGTCCTGCACCTCGCCCTGGGCGGAGCGCAGCACGTCCAGCAGCGGGACGGGCTTGCGCCAGCGCCGCTGGGGCTGGCCGCCGGCCATGATGACGAGGTTCTCCTCGTAGCGGCGCAGGCGGGCGGTGAGGTGGTCGAGGTCGAACAGGCCCTCCAGGACCTCCGGGTCCTCGTGCTTGCGCTCCAGTTCGTCGAGCTTGCGCAGCTGGCGGCCGATCAGCAGCTGGGTGCGGCGGGCGATGCGCTGGAGCAGCCGCTCGAAGCCGCGGTGCTGGTCGGCCTGCCGGACGGCGGCCTCCAGGGCGGCGGAGCGGGCCAGGTTGAGGGCCTGGCCGAGGCGGGCGAGTTCGTCGGTGCCGTTGCCGTGCTCGCCGGTGGTGACGGCGCGGCTCGCGGCCTCGGTGTCGACCTGTTCGCCGCGGCCGAGGCGGTCGACCACCTCGGGCAGGGTGCGCTCCATCTCCTCGGCCTGGGTGTGGAGTTCCTTGATGCGGCGGCGCAGCGAGCGGCTGAGCCGCCAGGAGGCGATGACCACGGCGACGACGGTGATCAGGCCGATCGCGGCGGTCAGCACGACGCGGGTGAGCAGGCCGAGGATGGTGCCCTTGCCGACCTCGACGATGGCGCCGGTGCGGGCCTCGATGGCCTTGACCAGCTGGGGGTTGAGCTGGTCGACGGCCTGGCGCCACTGGTCCTGGGCAGCGGGCAGTTTGACCGTGCCGTTGGACTCGGCGGCGGTGGGCCGGGTGAGCTGCTGCTCGACGGCGGTCTTGGCCTGCCAGGCGGGGCTGTTCATTAGGTCGTGCCAGGCGGCGGCCTCGCCGTCCGGGACGTACGGGACGACCTGGACGGTGAACAGGTGGTCCTGGGCGCCGATCAGCTGCTGGACCTGCTGGTAGTCGGCGGTGCTGAGCCGGCCGGTGGGCCAGCCGCGGGCCAGGACGGCGTCCTCGCGGGCCAGCATCTCCTTGGCCCAGAAGGAGTTGACCAGGGTCTTGGACACCCAGGTGACCTCGCCCGCGTCGACGTGGCTGAGCGCGGTGAACAGCCGCAGGTCGACGGCGATGAGATCGGTGTAGTAGGTGAAGACGGCCTGCTGGTCGACGGTGCCCTTGTCGACGGCGGTCCGTTCCTCGGCCAGTTTGCCCATGGCCTGCCGGGCTTCGGCGACGGCGCTGCGGACGTCGTCGGGGGCGTTGTCGGCGGTCTCGCCGGACAGCGCCTGGAACTGGCGCACCGCGTCGTCGGTCAGCTGCCGCTGGTGGCGCAGCTGGTCGGCGTTGCCGCCGGGCCGGGCGAGTGCCTCGGCGCTGAGCCGGCGTTCCTCCTGGAGGTTGTAGTAGACGATGTTGGACGGCTGGCCGGCCTTCTGGGCGAGCATGCCCTGGGCGGCCTGGCGCTGGAAGTCGAAGACGGTCTCACCGCTGGTCACCGCCCAGAGGGCGACCAGGGCCAGGCTGGGGACGACGGCCAGGACGAGCAGGGCAGTCCGCAGGGACAGGCGTGGACGCCTGCGGGGGGCCTTCGGCGTCGGGGGCCGCCGATTCGCACGCGCGCGCAGAGCAGACTCCTTGGGGCTGGCGGCCGACCGGTGAGGGGCAGGCCGTCCGGGCACGGGCTTCTGACGAAGCGATACTAGTCATATCGTGTGATTGGAGTGAAAGCCCGTGCGCCACCTGCGCGGTGCTTGTGCACCAGCTGGACACAATGTCGCCCCCGCGTTGACCGTTTGTGTCCGAAGCAGCCGGGTCTGCTCCTGCCTGACACAGTGTCGCCCGCAGCCGGAGCCGTTGGGTGGCCGTGGTGTGAAAACTGTGTGACGCACGCTCCGGAAGACCGCCTGCGCCCGCCGGTGGCTTCGGCGAGGGCCGCTCGCTGGTGGCCTCGGCGAGTGCCGGCCGTCGGTGGGTTCAACGGGGACCACTCGCCGGTGGGTTTAACGGGTGCCGCCCGCCCGTGGGTTCAGCGCGGGCTGAGCAGCCGCGAGCGCGTCGACTCCAGCTCCGCTGCCAGCACCCGCCCCGCCGCCGCCGGATCGCCCTCGTGCAGCGCCCGTACCAGCTCCGCGTGCGAGTCGTACCCCTGGTTCGGATCCCCCTCGCGCAGCCCGAACAGCCCGACCAGGGCCACCAGGTGCTCCCGCAGCACCGGTGCGAACTGGGCGAAGAGGTCGTCCAGTACGGGGTTGTGGGCGGCGGCCACGATCGCCGTGTGCAGCGCGATGTCGGCGTCCACGAAGACCGTGTCGTCCGCCCCGCCGGCCGCCAGGCGAGCGGCCAGCGCGGCGTCCACGGCGGCCAGGTCGGTCTCCGTACGGCGCTCGGCGGCCAGCCGGGCGGCCTGCACCTCGACCATCGTCCGCACCTCGTAGACGTGTGCCAGCTCGGCGGCGCGCAGTCGGGTGGCCCAGTCCCCGGCGGTCGGGCGGTCGGCCGTCACGAACACCCCGGCGCCCTGGCGGGCGTGCACCATCCCGGCCGCGGCGAGGGTGCGCAGCGCCTCCCGGACGGTGGAGCGGCCGACGCCCAGCTCCTTGGCGAGCGCGACCTCGCCGGGCAGCCGGCCGCCCACCGGCCAGTCGCCCGACCGGATCCGCCGCTCGATCAGTTCGGCGGCCTGGGCGGCGAGGTGGGAGGGGCGGAGCGGGGGCATCGTCGTCACCTGTCAGGTTGTCTGAGGACTTCGGTCATGGTTACTCTACCCGGCATGCAGCCGTGGAGCGCTCTCCTTCTTGGTGGCCGCAGCGGGGCGTGACCTGACCGGCACCCCGCTGCGGGGCGCCGTCCTGCCGGTCTCCGGAACCAGCCCGGTTCCGGTACCCGAGTCGAGGACCCCCGAGGACACCCGATGCGCTTCCCGACCCTGCACGCCCCCGCCGGCCCCACCCCGGCCGACGCCCCCGCCTGGAACCCCCAGCGCGGCGGCGCCATGCCCTCCCACCGCTACCGCCCCGCCCACGAGCGGGTCCCGGTGCCGGCCCTGCTGCGCCGCTGGCCCGGCCGCCGGATCGAGCGGGCCCCGCTCTGGGTGCCCGTCGACCTGCGCGACGGCAACCAGGCGCTCGCCGAACCGATGGACCCGGCACGCAAGCAGCGGATGTTCGACCTCTTCCTGGCCATGGGCTTCAAGGAGATCGAGGTCGGCTACCCCTCCGCCAGCCGCACCGACTTCGAGTTCGTGCGCCGGCTCGCCGAGACGCCCGGGGCGGTGCCGGAGGACGTCACCGTGGTCGTCTTCACCGCCGCCCGGGCCGACCTGATCGACCGCACCTTCGAGGCCGTCCAGGGCCTGCCGCGCGTCGTCGTCCACCTCTACACCGCCACCGCGCCGCTGTGGCGGGACGTCGTCCTCGGCAAGGACCGGGCCGAGCTGCGGGCGCTGATCACCGCGGCCGCCGAGCGGATGGCCCGGCTCGGCGAGGGCCGGGACGGCCTGCGGTTCCAGTTCTCGCCCGAGGTGTTCAACCTGACCGAACCGGACTACGTGCTGGAGGTCTGCAACGGCCTGACCGAGCTGTGGGACGCGAGCCCCGACCGGCCCGTGGTCCACAACCTGCCGGCCACCGTCGAGATCGCCACCCCCAACGTCTACGCCGACCAGATCGAGTACGTCGACCGCCACCTGGCCCGGCGCGACTCCGTGATCCTCTCCGTCCACCCCCACAACGACCGGGGCACCGGCGTCGCCTGCGCCGAACTGGCCGTGCTGGCCGGCGCCCAGCGGGTCGAGGGCTGCCTGTTCGGCAACGGCGAGCGCACCGGCAACGTCGACCTGGTCACCCTGGCGCTCAACCTGCACACCCAGGGCGTCGACCCGATGCTCGACCTCTCCGACATCGACACGATCCGGCGCACCGTCGAGCACTGCAACCGGCTGCCCGTGCACGAGCGCCACCCCTACGCGGGGGACCTGGTGCACACCGCCTTCTCCGGCACCCACCAGGACGCCATCAAGAAGGGCTTCGCCCGGCACGCGCGGACCGCCGCCGAACTCGGCCTGCCCGAACGGGAGGCGCCCTGGTCGGTGCCGTACCTGCCGATCGACCCGGCCGACCTCGGGCGCGACTACGAGGCGGTGATCCGGGTCAACAGCCAGTCCGGCAAGGGCGGCATCGCCTACCTGCTGCAGAGCGCCGCCGGACTGGAACTGCCCCGGCGGCTGCAGATCGAGTTCGCCCGGGTCGTCCAGGAGGCCACCGACGACAGCGGGCGGGAGGTGACCGGCGAGGAGCTGTACGCGCTGTTCCGGGCCGAGTACCTGGACGCCGGCGCCGCCCGCACCTGGCGGGTCGACGGCGGCCGGGCCGAGGTGGACGGCCGCCCGGGCAGCGGCGCCGGGCCGGTGGACGCCGTCGCGGACGCGGTGGGGGTGGAGGTGCTCTCCTTCACCGAGCACAAGGTCGGGGGCAGCCCGGACGCGATCGCCTACGTCGAGGCGCGGGCGGGCGACGGCGCGGTGGTCTGGGGCGTCGGACGCGACGCCTCGGTGCTCACAGCGGGCGTACGGGCGGTGCTGAGTGCCGCCGAACGCGGGGTGTCCGCAGGGGCCGTCCCCGGCACGGCGATGGCCGTCGTGCCGCCCTCGGCGGCTGGCGGCTGAGGGCTGACGGCTGACGGGGTGAGGGCTGACGGCTGAGGCCGTCACGGCCCACCGCCGTCCCGGCGGTGGGCCGTTGCCGTGCGGAGCATCCCTGGGACGCCCGGGGAGCCCGGGCCGCAGGCGTTCCCGGGGCGGGCGGCGTCCCAGGGACGGGGAAGCGCTAGCGGGACGCCGTCAGCGGCTCCTAGCGTCGGTCGGGTCGAAAGCGGCCGGTCACGGCCTGCGCACCCCACCCCGGGAGACCCCACCAGTGTTCAAGCCATCCTCGTTCAAGCGCGCCGCAGTGGTCGCGGCCTCCGCAGGACTCGCGTTCGTCGCGCTGGGCGGTACGGCCAGCGCCAGCTCCACGGCCGGCGACATCTCCATGTACGACACCGGGATCGGCGTCAAGTGCGTCCAGATGGCGCTGAACGACTCGAACGTGCACGCCGGCCTCAAGGTCGACGGCATCTTCGGCCAGCACACCAAGGACGCCGTGATGCAGTTTCAGCGGACGAACACCGCCAAGGCGGGCTGGTCGCTCGACGTCGACGGCATCGTCGGCCACAACACCGGCTCCGCGATGATGGAGATCATCGTCCACAACGAGCACGACTGGGGCAACACCTGCTGGGAGAACATGCCCACCTGACGGGCCGGCCCCACTCCGCTTCTCCTTCCCTCCCCCTCCCGCACTCAGTGAGGAATTCGTCAATGAAGCGCATCCCGGCCATCATCGCCGCGATGTTCGCCGCGCTGGTCGCGGCCGTGCTCGTCGCTCCGGCCGCCCAGGCCGCGAGCTGGCCCCTGGTCCGCAACGGTGACCACGGTGACAACGTCACCACCGTCCAGTACCTGCTGTCCGCCCGCGGGTTCGCGACCGGCGCCGACGGTGCCTTCGGCCCCGGCACCGAGGACAAGGTCAAGAGCTTCCAGAGCGCCAACGGCCTGAGCCCGGTCGACGGCATCGTCGGCGGCGACACCTGGTCCAAGCTGATCGTCACCGTCCGCAACGGCGACAACGGCGACGCCGTCAAGGCCCTCCAGGTCCAGCTGAACGCCCACGGCGCCGGCCTCAACGTCGACGGCGCCTTCGGCTCCGGCACCGACAGCAAGGTCCGCAGCTTCCAGCAGTCCGCCGGCCTCAACCCGGTCGACGGCATCGCCGGCCCGGCGACCTGGGCCGCCCTGCTCGGCGGTGGCGGCAGCACCGGCGGCTCCGGCGGCGGTAGCGGTGACAAGCTGACCCAGTCGCAGGTCGCCTCGATGTTCTCGGCCGCCGGCATCACCTGGTCCTCCTCGGGCAACTGCTCGGACCGCACCAACAGCAGCTGCACCTCCTTCGACGGCCTGCGCCGCGCCTCGGCCGACGGCGCCGTCAACTTCAAGCACGCCAGCAACTGCGCGCTGAACATCACCGGTGGCACCGAGACCGGCCACGCCAGCGGCACCTACAGCCACGGCACCGGCTACAAGCTGGACTTCGGCATGACGAGCTGCATCACCAACTACATCCACGGCAACTTCTCGCACAGCGGCACCCGCGGCGACGGCGCCGACCTGTGGACCGCCCCCTCCGGCAACATCTACGCCAACGAGGGCAGCCACTGGGACGTCACCTTCATGAACTGACGCCCGCGGAGCGCTTCCTGAGCGGCGCACCCTGCGGCGGCGGGGCCACCGGACTTCCTCCGGTGGCCCCGCCCCGTCGCGTTCCCGGGCCCCGGGCCCCGGGCCCCGGGCCCCGGGCCCCGGGCCCCGGGCCCCGGGAACGCGGTGCGTGTGCGGGACTCGGCCTCATGCCCCGGAAAGCAGTCCGAACCGTGTTGCCACCTGACCGGCCAGGTCGGTGACGGGAACTCCGCCGTCGATCGTGATGGTGTCGAGCCCGTACCTGTCCGCTTGCCTGCGGACCTCCTCATCCCAGAGGGCATCGCGTCCGAGGCGTTTGGCGAGCGTGGTTTCGAGGTCACTGCTACCCCAGTTGGCGCGCGCACGGGCCGGATCCGCGTAGCGCGCGGCGAGTGCGTTCCGCCGGAACCGGGGTGTGGGCAGGAGGAAGACGGCTCGGTCGGGCCGCCCCAGCAGCGGTCCGAGGTGAACGGGCAGGATCCCGAAGTAGTCGACCAGGATGACGCGGTCGCGGGGCATCGCGAGCAGGTCGTCGACAAGGAAGCCGGCGGTCTCTCCGTGCAGGCCCGGCATCGCCTGGAACACCTCACGCGGGGTGCGGCCCCGCCACATGTCGCCCGGGGGCGCTTCGCGCAGGGCCGACAGGCGCGGGTGCCGCTGCGGCGTGCAGCGCGCCAGCCAGCCGTGTTCCGCACGGTCGCCGTCGTACACCGCGAGGTCGTGTCGGTCGGCCAGGACCCGGGCCAGCGTGCTCTTGCCGGCGCCCGTGCCGCCGGCGATCCAGCGCACGTGTATCAGCAGAGCAGCCACTTCTCTACGCGTCCCGGTGTGCGGGAAAGGGGAGGCCATGCGAGCCATGGTCCCGGTCTCGGCCTGAAAATCGCAGTCTTGTTCTTGCATCGCGGCACGCTGATGATGGAAGAGAGGGGACTGGTCCACGCACCAAGCGATGAGCCACGGCCGTCCGATCGACAAGGACGAGCGGATCGAGGCCAGTGCCCGGAAGTTCTGTACCCAGGGCGGGTCTTGTGGATCAGGCCGGGCCCCGCCCTGGCCCCGCCCTCCGGTGGACCCCGCCCGCAGGGCGCCGTCGGTCACGGCGGACACTGGGGTACGGGCCGTCCGCCGGGCCGGCCCCTTCGAACGGTTGACGAGGAGCCGACGTGTCCGCCCTGCTCATCCTGAACTACGACGTCACTGACCCCGAGCGCCTGGAGGCCTACCGCCAGGGCGCCGCCGCCGTCCTGCTGGGCCCCGCGGAGCTGGTCGCCAGCACCGACCGGACGGTCCACCTGGGCGAGGGCGGTCGCCCGCCCGGCGGCAGCCACACCGTGGTGCTGCGCTTCGCCGACGCCGAACAGGCCCACGCCGCCTACGAGTCGGACGCCTACCGGGAGCTGCTGGAGGAGCGCCTGGCGGCCACCGTCCCGTTCACGGCGATGATCGTGCCCGCCCTCTGAGCCCTTACGATCCGGGCCCTTTCCGTCCGGGCCCTCTCCGTCCGGGCTACCGCGCCGGGGCTACCGCACCCGGCGGACGACGGTGACGTCGTCCCAGCCCTTGGAGCCGACCGTCTGGAGCGCCGTGGCCTCCAGGCGGTCGTCCGCGCCGACGGCGCGGGCCAGCCAGATGGTGCTGTACCGGCCAGCGTGCCGAACTCCAGCACCCGCCGGGCGCCGCTCATCCCGCACAGCAGGGCCAGCAGCTTCCCCTGGTTCGCGGTGACCTCGGCCTGCGGCATCGTCGTCGCCGCGCCGGACCGCCGGGCCCGCACCAGCGCGTCGTCCTCGGGGACGAGGGTGTCGACGAAGTAGGCGTCGACCTCACGCCAGGCCTGCTCGGATTCGTATATGCCGTCGTTCCTCCCCGGTGGTGGTCCCGGCCGCTCGGGTCAGTCGGCGAACCAGGCGAAGTCCTCAGGATGGTGCATCTGGTGCAGGCAGACCAACAGCCCGTTGCGCTTGTCGAGGTCCTCGACGGCGTCCAGCCAGGGGACGACGGCGAGGAGTTCCACCAGGTCGTCGGTGACGGTGGTGTCGAGGAAGGCGTCGAGGTCGGCGGGTATCGAGTCGTCGGTCAGGCAGAGCCAGGCGAGGGCGGCGCTGACCCGGACCTCCGGCGGGCGGGCCGCGTCCCGCCACCAGGCGTGCATGGTCGCGGTGGTCTCCGGTTCGCGTGTCTCCCAGGCGAGTTGGCCGATAGCCAGGACGAGGGAGGCCCGCACCGCCGGGTCGTCCTCGACGGCGAGGCGCCCGTGCAGCACGGCCGCGACCACGGGCGCCGGGGGCGGGACGACCGCTGAGGCGTGGGCGACGGCGTGGCGGACCTCCGGGTCGGGGTCGTCCAGCAGGTGGAGCAGCAGCGCCGCGTCCGCGGCCACGGCCGAACGGGCCGCCTCGATCGACCAGTTGGCCAGGCTGCCGGCCGGCTCGTACCGCGGCCGGTCCGCCGGGAGGCCGACGCGCAGCAGGCCGCCACGCGTCCCGTCGCCCCACGGCATCCGGTGCGCCACCGCCGCCGTCAGCCGCACCAGCGAAGCGCGGTGCCGGGGGTGGGCGAAGGCGATGCGCAGCAGGAAGGGGACGGCCAGGGCGCCGGCCGTGGAGGTACCGCCCTGGTGGGCAAGGCTGTTCCACAGTGTGGTCAGAGCCCCCTCGGAGGCTTTCGCGTCACCGAGGCGGACGCTCTCCAGCAGGCCGGGGACGTCCTGGGCGGAGCCGTAGGCGTGGTCGAACCGGGCCCAGGGCACCGCGTCGTAGCGCAGGTCGTCCTTGACGATCCGCGGTATCGCGGCCACGACCGGGCGCACGTCCTCGCGCTCGGGCAGCGTGCCCGCCCAGCCCGCCCAGCCCTCCCAGCCCTCCCAGCGCTTCGGAGCCGGTGTCGAAGCGTCGGTCTCGATCCACCCCACAACAGTTCCCCGTCCATCACGTCCGTTGGTGCACACCCTTCCTAACACGTGCCACCGACAACCCGAGGGGCTGCCGGTGGCGGAGGCGGTGACGGTGGCGGTGGCGATGCCGGTGGCGGGGGCCCGCCACAGAGCGTCACGGGGCGTCAGGGGCGTTAGGGGCGTCAGGGAGCGGGAACCGGCTCCCGCTCGGCGGCCGGCGCGGTGCGCGCCGCCGGGCTCCGGGGCGGCGCCGGGCGCAGCAGGACGGCGCAGGCGAGGGCGGCCAGCAGGGCGAGCGAGGCCGCGACGACCACGCAGAGCCGCAGGCCGTCCAGGAAGGAGCCGCTGAGCGCCGTCAGGGCCTGGCCGGTGGCCGGGCCGAGGTCCAGTCCGGCGACGGCGCCGAGGCCCTGCTCGCGGGCGACGTCGACGACGTGCCCGGCGGTCGTGGCCGGCACCCCGGTGTCCGCGAGCCGGCCGGGCAGCGCGTCCACGGCCCGGGTGGTCAGCAGCGCGCCGAGGACGGCCGGGCCGAGGGCGCCGCCGACCTGGCGGAAGGCGTTGTTGCCGGCCGCGGCCATGCCCGCCAGGTGGTGCGGGACGGCGGAGACGGCGGTGGCGGTCATCGGGGTGAGCACCGCGCCCAGGCCGAGCCCGAGCAGCAGCAGCCGCCAGGCGATCGAGCCGAAGGAGGTGTGGGCGTCGAGGTTGGTCAGCGACAGCAGCGAGCCCGCCGTGACGACCAGTCCGGTGGTGATCAGGACCCGGGCGGACACCCGGTGCATCAGGCGCCCGACGGGCAGGCTGGCGGCCAGCGACGCCCCGGTCACCATGACCATCCGCAGGGCCGCCTGGAGGGTGGTCAGGTGCTGCACCAGGCCGAAGTACAGGCTGAGCACGAAGAAGAAGCCGATCAGCCCCAGGAAGCTGATCATGGCGACCAGTGAGGTGGCGGTGAAGGCCGGGCTGCGGAACAGGGCGGGGTCGATCATGGGGCTGGCGCTGCGCCGCTCCACGACGACGAACACCGCGGCGGCGAGCGTGCCCAGCACCAGGGCGGCCACCGTGGCGGGCTCGCCGAAGCCGTTCGCGCCGCCCTCGATGACGCCGTAGACCACGGCGGTGACGGCCACGGCCGCGCCGATCTGGCCCGGCCAGTCGAGCCGACGGCCGTGCGGGGCGCGCGAGTCGGGCAGCAGGAACGCGGCGACGACCAGCACGACCAGCGACACCGGGACGGGCAGCAGGAAGATCCAGCGCCAGGCGACGTGCTCCAGCAGTACGCCCGCGATCAGCGGGCCCACGGCCAGCGAGGCCAGCAGGGACATCGCCCACAGCCCGATGAACTTCCCGCGCTCCCGGTGGTCGGGCACGGCGTGGCTGATCAGCGCCAGCGTGGTGGGCAGCAGCGCGGCCGCGCCGAGGCCGGAGGCGGCCTGCCCGGCCCACAGGACCTGGACGGAGTCGGAGCCCAGCGAGACCGCCGCGCCCACCGCGCACAGCGCCATGCCCGTCTGGAACACCCGCTTGCGGCCGTGGACGTCGCCGACCACGCCGGTGGTCAGGATCAGCGCGGCCATCGGCAGCACGAACGCGTCCGACACCCAGGACAGTTGGGCGGTGGTCGCGCCGAGCGCCCGCTGGATCGCGGGCAGGCTGACGGAGACGGTGGTGACGGGCAGGTAGGCGACGAAGACGCCCAGGCAGGCCATGACGAGGGTGACGCCCCGTCCGGTCCTGGGGCCGCCTGGCATCGTTGCGGAGTTCACTGAGTCTTCCTTCGGCTGCGGAGGGTGCCGTACGGGCACCGGGTGCGCAGGTGCCCGTACGGGGCGCCTGCGGCGATGAGAGCGCCGCCGTGTCCGGCGCGCGCCCGCTCACGGGCCGGGCGCACCGGCCGGGCCGCGCGGCCCCCACCGGCCGCCGCTCGACCGCGGAGCCGCCGACCAGCTTCACCCCGGCGGGCCTCGGATCTCCGAACGATCTCGGAAGACGTTGCGAAACATCCATCCTGGTGGTGCCCGTGTGATGATTCCGCCATGCCTGACGCCCTGGACCGCAAGATCATCCACGGACTCCACTACGGACCGCGGGTCCCCTTCCGCCGCCTCGCCGAGGTCATCGGGGTGTCCGAGCAGACCGTGGCGCGCCGGTACGCCGCGCTGCGCCGCAGCGGGGTCCTGCGGGTTGTCGGCCTGAGCAGCCCGGCCGCCCACGGTCGGGCCGAGTGGATCGCCCGTCTGCGCTGCCGCCCCGACGCCGTGGGGCCGCTCGCCGAGTCCCTCGCCCGCAGGCCTGACGTCGCCTACGTGGGCATCGCCTCCGGCGGGTCGGAGATCAACTGCATCATCCGCTCACCGGCCGGCACCGGCCGCGACGACGTCCTGCTGCGGCAGCTCCCCAAGGCGGCCTCCGTCCTCGACATGAGCGTCGACCTGCTCATCCACCCCTTCGGGCCCGAGCGCGCGGCCGGCTGGACCGGCGGCGAGGGCTCCCTCACCGAGGAGCAGGTCCGCCGGCTCGCCGGGGAGCACCCCGAGCCCGTCGGCCCCCCGCTCACCCCGACCGACGAGGACCTCCCCCTGCTGGCCGCCCTGGCCGAGGACGGCCGCGCCTCCCACACCCGCCTCGCCGAGGTCACCGGCTGGTCCAAGGCCCGGGTCGCCCGCCGCCTGGAGGCCCTGGAGGCCTCCGGCTCCCTGGTCTTCGACGTCGACACCCTGCCGGAGCGGCTCGGCTACGAACTCAACGCCACCCTCTGGCTCCAGGTCGACCTGTCCGGGCTGCAACGGATCGGCGAGGAGATCAGCCGACACGACGAGGTCGCCTTCGCCGCGGCCGTCAGCGGCCGGCACAACATCATGGTGGTCGTGTTCTGCAAGGACACCCCGGACTTCTACCGCTACCTGAGCGACCGCCTCGCCCGGATCGACGGCATCCGCGGCTACGAGATCAGCGTCCGCGTGCGCCGCCTCAAGCAGGCCGCCTCGCTGATCCACCACGGCCGGCTGATCCACCCGGCGTTGGGGTGACCGGTGCTCGGGTGGCCGGTGCTGGGATGACCGGTGCTGGGATGACCGGTGCTGGGATGACCGGTGCTGGGATGGCCGGTGCTGCGGCGCCGGCCTGCCGGTGGGCGCGGCGGGCCGGGGCCGGGTGCCACTACTTCACGTAGGCGGTCCACTGCTGGTTCGGGGAGCCGATCGACAGCTCGGTGGTGACGCGCTGGTCCTGCCCGTTGGCCTGGAGGACGTAGTCCAGGTACTTCACGCTGGCGATGGCGGTGGCGTCCACGCTCGGCTCGACCATCCACCGCTGGGCGAGGTCGCTCGCATCGCAGGCCTGCTGGGTGACGGCCTTGCCGGGGCCGATGGCCGCGAGGCACTTGCCGTAGTGGGTGCCCTTGATGGTGAAGGTGCCGTTGCCGAGCGGGGTGAGGACCCAGGCCTGGTAGGTGAGGCCGGGGTCGCGGGTCCAGACGTCGCTTCCGAGGTACTCGTCCAGGTTGTTGTAGTCGCTCTGGACCTGGAGGGAAGCGGTGACCGGGACGGCAGCGGTGGCCGTGTCGCAGTTCAGGACGGCGACACCGGCGAGGGAGGCGGCCGCCGCGAGGGTGGCGACGGCCTTCTGAGTGATGCGCACTGCTTCTCCTAGCTCAAGGGGTCGGCGGACCCGGATGGGCCTGCCCGGCCGAGAAGCTAGGGGTGGGAGGCGGGTCGTTTGTGGACGACTCGATGGGGGTAGGCCAAGTGGTTCAGGCGTTTCGCTGGGACGGCGCAGCCGTGGTGGTCGCGAGGGTGAGGAAGGCCTGCCAGGCGGCGGGGGTGAAGCTGAGGCAGGGGCCGCTCTTGTCCTTGGAGTCACGGACATGGACGGTGGTGGTGGTCTCGGCGACCTCGACGCACTCGCCACCTTCGTTGCCGCTGTAGCTGCTCTTGAACCAGACGAGTTCCATGGCATCTGACGGTACGCCAACGGCCCGCCGCCGGGTAGGTGGTGGGCCGTTGAGGGAGATCGGTCAGACCTCGGTGGTGGCGGCGAACGTCACGAAGGCCTGCCAGGCGGCCGGCTCGAAGGCCAGCTGGGGGCCGCTCTTGTCCTTGGAGTCACGAACGTGGACGGTACCGGGAGCCTCTGCAACCTCGACGCAGGCGCCGCCCTCGTTGCTGCTGTAGCTGCTCTTGAACCAGACGAGTTCCATGGCATCTGACGGTACGCCAACGGCCCGCCGCCGGGTAGGTGGTGGGCCGCTGAGGGGGATCGGTCAGACCTCGGTGGTGGCGGCGAACGTCACGAAGGCCTGCCAGGCGGCCGGCTCGAAGGCCAGCTGGGGGCCGCTCTTGTCCTTGGAGT